>NZ_LR134117.1:3721804-4031954 GCF_900635445.1 Serratia odorifera | reverse complement strand
GGTCGTAGCTGTGCCCCGGCGTGCGGTGAAAGTGGAATCCGGCGATCGGTTGTTGGTCACCATGCTGCCAGCGCCAATCCTGCCCGGCGTCGACCAGCGGCTGCACGCTGTCGTCAAATAAGCCGCGGTTGGGGGCGGTCACATTGTCCGGATGGGCATACCAATCGTATTCCGCAGCAGAAAATACGTAACGTGCATTGGGGAACGTCGGCCGCCACTGCCCCTCTACCAGTTGGGTATTCCAACCCACATGATCGACATGCAAATGCGTCAACAGAACATAATCCACCTGATGCGGTTCAACGCCGGCCTGGCGCAACTGCTGTAGCCAATGGGTCTGCAAGCGGTCAAACAGCGGGTTGTCGGGGCGGAGTTTGTCGTTGCCGCAGGCGGTATCTATCAAAACGGTATGCTCTGGCGTTTGCACCAGCCAGCTGTGGCAGCTGACGGTCAGCCGTTGCCTGTCGTGGCTGAGGTGTGCCTGGCTGAATACGGTATCGGTCTGGTTGACCGCGTCTTGCTGCCATTGCGGAAAAAGCAATGAAGCTGGGCGATCGTCAATCGTCAGCTCGGTTAAGCGCGTGATGCGAGTACGACCCAGATTCCAGCTCGTAGAGGATGACATAGTAACTCCGTGGTTGTTTGTCGATAACAATGGCACCATATTGTTACCCTGTCGGCGAATGAACAAGCCGCTAATCTGCAAACTATGATTGCTATAATTGCAATGATTGACCCATTAAGAGGATGCGAAATGGACAAGCTGGCGGCAATGCAGACATTTATTCGCGTGGTCGAAAGCGGCGCGTTCAGCCGTGCGGCAACGCTGCTGGATTTACCTAAATCTACCGTTACCCGGCAGATCCAGGCATTGGAACAGCAGTTGAAACATTACCTTGCTGCACCGCACCTCGCGCCGTTTGACGCTGACCGAACAAGGCCGCGCCTATTATCAGGGCGCGGTACAATGGCTTGAACAGCTACGCCAGTTTGAAGGCGGCGTGATCGGTGCCGGGCAAGCGCCGAGCGGCGTAATCCATGTCAGCATGCCGCACACCCTCGCCTACCATAAAGTGATCCCCCACTTAACCGATTTTTACCGGCGCTACCCGGATATTCAGTTAACGCTGAATCTGGCTAATCATGCCATCGATCCCATCGAGGCCCAGGTAGATTGCGTGGTGCGGATTGGCGCGCTGATGAACGATACGCTGATTGCCCGTTCGTTAGGTACGCTGGAGCGTATCACCTGCGCCTCACCAGACTATTTGCAACGTCATGGCACGCCCACGCATCCCAATGCGCTGCGCCGCGATCACCAGATGATCCACGTGGTGTCACCGCAGAGCGGTAAACCGTTCATTCACCAACTGCTGCGGCAGGATGAGCGCGTTACGCTTGACGGCGATTGGCGGTTTGCCGTCAACGACGCCAATGCGGCATTGCATGCCGCACGCGCCGGTCTGGGGGTGGTGACGACCTACCACTTTTTGGCCGAGGAGGCATTACGCCGTGGCGAGCTGGTGCCGATCTTGCCCGACTGGCAATGCGAACCGGCGGCGGTACATATCGCCTGGCCGGAGAACCGCCATCTGGCATCAAAAGTGCGTTATTTTATTGATTGGATCAGGGAACTGTTTAATCGTTGACAGGATCGCCGGCTCAACCTGCCGCCCCACTGCGTTTCCGCTGCAGTTGCCGGTACAGCGTGCTGCGCGCAATGCCCAAACGCCTGGCCGCCAGGCTGATGTTGCCGTTGGCCTGTTTGACGGCGTCATACAGGTCTGGTGTGGTCGGTGTCTGCGCGACTGGCAGCTCAGCGTTGCGGTGCGTTGGATGAAACTGCTCCGGCAGGTGATGAAGCATAACGGCCTGGTTGTCGTCCGCCAGAGCCAGTAATACCTTCAACGTACTGAGTAATTGACGCACGTTACCCGGCCACGGATGGTCAGCCAGCGTGGTCACCACCTCCTGCGTCAAGGTGATACCACGTTGTTCGGCCCCCAACCGGTGCCACAACTGCTGAATAAAAGCCTTGCGCTGCGGACGTTCCCTCAGCGGTGGCACGCGCACGCTGAACTCCTGAATGCGGTAGAGCAAATCGTCACGAAATGCCCCTGTCGCAACCCGCTGTTCCAGCGACCGATGTGTGGCGCAAATCAGCGCAAAATCCACTTTATGCATCTGACGGCTGCCCAACGGCGTGACGGTTTTCTCCTGGAGAACCCGCAGCAGTCGAGTCTGAACGCTGAGAGGCATATCACCAATTTCATCCAGAAACAGCACGCCGCCATCGGCTTCTCGAATCTTACCCATGTAACCCTTGGCGCTTGCGCCAGTAAAGGCGCCCGGTGCATAGCCAAACAGTTCGGATTCAATCAACGGCTCGGGTAACGCTGCGCAGTTGATGGCGACAAAACGCCCACTTCGCCACTTGCTGTCTTGATACAGCTGGCGGCTGAAGTGCTCTTTGCCGCAGCCGGTTTCCCCGGTAACGCACAGCGCAAGACCGGCGTTCAGGATGCGCAGCGCCTTTTGGCGGTCAGCCGCCTGTGGATCCGGTGATGGCGGCAGTGAGCGCACCGCCCATGCTTGCCGGGTCGGCGCGTCCAGCAACGCGTAGTAGCGTCGGTTATTGACTGCCAGAGTCTGACGCGGGATATCCAGCGCCTGGCAGGCCAGAGCCGGGAACAGGTCGGCGAAGCGGCAATGGCCGACTGCCGCCGGCGTTAGCCGAAATTCCTGCATCGCCAGTCGATTGGCGCCGCTGAGCAGATCGTCGCAAAATACCAGCACCAGTTCGTGTTCGCTGCCGAGAATACGCGCATCCTTATGCAATCGCAGCACCCAATGAGCGGCGGTAATGGTGCTTTTTAGCCATTGATGTTCAATGTGACGTGCCGCCTGAATAAGGATGCTACCGGCCTTGCCGTAAGGTGCTTGCGCCGGGGTCGAAATGTCCAGCACGCCGGCAATCTGGCCATCAGGTTGAAAGATCGGTACGGCGGAGCAGCGCAGTGCCGCGTTGGATTGCAGGTAGTGTTCGCCGCCGTTGACTTCACACAGCCCACCCAGCGCCAGCGCCGTGCCAATGGCATTGGTGCCGCGTTCACGTTCGCCCCACAGATTGCCGGGAGACAGCGACAACTGCGATGCCTGATGCAAAAAACCGCCGTTACCACAGGTTTCCAGCACCAGGCCACTGGCGTCGGAAATCACCATCACCGACGGTTGCTGATTAATGGCATCGGCAAAGCGCGCCAATAGTGGCTGGGCCAGTTGCGACACCCAACCGTTGCGATCGCGGATCTCATTGAGCGCGCGCGGACGAACAAATGGGATGCGCTCGTCACTGCGTGCCAAACCGTACAGCTGGCTGCGCCGCCATGAATCTGACAGCGGTCTGGTGAGGGAACGAT
This sequence comes from Serratia odorifera, assembly GCF_900635445.1. Classification (NCBI taxonomy): domain Bacteria; kingdom Pseudomonadati; phylum Pseudomonadota; class Gammaproteobacteria; order Enterobacterales; family Yersiniaceae; genus Serratia; species Serratia odorifera. The sequence goes on along the minus strand of NZ_LR134117.1, from coordinate 4,028,535 downwards.
TATCACGATCGGCGACTAAGCCTGCATCGACCGGCGGGTAGCTTTGGCAACATGCGGTTCTCCGTCAGACGGTGTGTTGCATTATTGTATCATGACTGTGTCCCATGTGTTGCGATGCGCGACACAAAAAATCAGTTTAAGCAATGATAAGCCCGCTATTTTTACCGTTTCGAAAGTATTTATAAATCCAACTGATTGATATTCAAAATATCTCAACCGTTCCTCGCCATGATTGAGCTATTTGGCATAGGCAATGCTTATCTCTGCTGCGACCTGGTGTCGTGCGCTCAAGCGCCAACCCTACTTTTGCAGCGAGGTATTGATGATGAAATATGTTCACCCCGGCCTGGCGGGCTCGTCCGTTTGTTTCAAACAGCGGTATGGCAATTATATCGGTGGCAAATTTGTTGAGCCGGTAGACGGTCGTTATTTTACCAATACGTCACCGGTCAGCGGGCAGACGATCGGCGAATTCCCCCGTTCGACTGGGCAGGACATCGAATTGGCGCTCGATGCGGCACACGCTGCCGCAGCCGATTGGGGCAACAGTAGCGTTCAGACGCGCGCCAATACGTTATTGGCGATTGCCGACCGCATGGAGTCACAACTCGAGTTGCTGGCGCTGACTGAAACCTGGGATAACGGCAAGCCGATCCGCGAAACGTTAAACGCTGATATTCCACTGGCAATCGATCATTTCCGTTACTTTGCCGGCTGCTTGCGCGCGCAGGAAGGCAGCATGGCAGAAATCGACAGCACCACCGTGGCTTATCATCTGTATGAACCGTTGGGGGTGGTTGGGCAGATCATTCCATGGAACTTTCCACTGCTGATGGCCGCCTGGAAGCTGGCTCCGGCATTGGCGGCCGGTAACTGCATTGTGCTCAAGCCTGCCGAGCAAACTCCGCTTGGGATCTGCGTGCTGCTTGAGCAGATTGGCGATCTGTTGCCAGCCGGCGTGCTGAACGTGGTACACGGCTTTGGCGCAGAGGCCGGTGAAGCGCTGGCACGCAGCAAGCGCATAGCAAAAATTGCCTTTACCGGCTCAACGCCGGTCGGCCGCCATATCCTGTCGTGTGCGGCAGAAAATATTATTCCGAGCACGGTAGAGCTGGGTGGAAAATCGCCAAACATCTACTTTGCCGATATCATGCAGGCGGAGCCGGAATTCATCGATAAAGCGGTTGAAGGGCTGATCCTCGGCTTCTTCAACCAGGGCGAAGTTTGCACCTGTCCGTCTCGTGCACTAATTCAGCGGGCGATCTATCCAGAATTTATTGAGCGCGTGCTGGCGCGCATGAAAACCATTCGCCATGGTGACCCGTTTGATACCGACACCATGATCGGCGCGCAGGCATCGAAGGAGCAGTTCGATAAAATCCTGTCCTATATCGACATTGCCAAAGACGAAGGCGGCAAGATTATCGCCGGGGGCCAACGCGCCAGCCAGCCAGCAGATCTGCAACAGGGATTCTATTTGCAGCCGACATTAATCACCGGCAACAACAGCATGCGTTTCTTCCGCGAAGAGATTTTTGGCCCGGTGATCGGCGTTACCACCTTTGAGGATGAAGCCGAAGCGCTGGCACTGGCCAACGACACCGAATTCGGGCTGGGTGCCGGCCTATGGACGCGTGACGTCAACCTCGCTTACCGGATGGGGCGTGCCATCAAGGCCGGACGCGTCTGGACCAACTGCTACCATCTGTACCCTGCCCATGCCGCCTTTGGCGGTTATAAAAATTCCGGCATCGGCCGCGAAACGCATAAGGCAGCGCTGTCGCATTACCAGCAAGTGAAGAATCTGCTGGTGAGTTACGATGTGAAACCACTCGGGCTATTTTAACGCCGTTTCGATCGCGCTATCGCCCCCTCTTTCTCGCGAGGGGGCATTGGCTGCTGCACTGATGGCCCGCCTGCTCTCCCCGTGCGCGCTGACGCCAACCTGGTCCCCCTTCCTTGATCAAATTCGTGAATGACTTCGCATATTGGTGAATAAATCGGCCGCCGCTATTGCGGCAGTCGATGTGCAATGATACTAGTAAACAACTTTACTAATATATGTAAAGCTGGAAAGTACATTACAACACTATCGAAGGACCTCTCATGTCAGAACTGAAATTCGCCACCCGGTTAAATTCATTCGCCTCAGGCGCCTGGCGCTATTGGCCTGAATTAACAGGTAAACCCTCTGTATTACAGATGATCGAGCGTGCCGGCACGGTGAACGGCCTTACCCACCTGGATTTGAATTATCCACAGCACATATCTGACAACATCAGTACCATGCGGCAAAAAATTGCCGACGTCGGCCTGGCGGTTAATGGCATGCAAATGCGTTGGGATGCCCCTGAGTTTAAAATCGGCGCGTTCACCAATCCCGATCCGGCGATCCGCCGTCAGGCGATTGAACTGACCAAACGGGGTATCGATGCCGGCCGCGAGTTCGGTGCCAATCTGATGACGCTGTGGATGGGTCAGGACGGGTTCGACTACTGCTTCCAGGCCGATTATAAAAAAATCTGGGAAGATGCGGTCAGCGCCGTGCGTGAAAGTTGCCGAATATGCCCCAGATATTGATATCAGTATTGAATATAAACCGAACGAGCCCCGTGCTTTCAGTATCTTCCCCCAATGTTACCACCTGCCTGATTGCCGTTGAGGAAGCCAACTGCCCCAACCTCGGCATTACGCTGGATTTTGCCCATGTGCTGTACGCCAATGAAATTCCTGCCTATGCCGCAGCGATGGTCGCCCGCCGCTCCCGCCTGCTGGGACTGGATCTTAACGACGGCTGGGGCAAACGCGACGATGGCCTGATGGCGGCGTCGGTCAACCCACGCGCCACGCTCGAGTTCCTCTGGCAGATGCAGCGCGATGGCTATCAGGGTGCCTATTACTTCGACACCTTCCCTGACGCCAGCGGCCTGGATCCGGTGCGCGAAGCCGAAACCAACATCGCCACGGTGACGCGCTTATTGACACTGTGTGAAAAGCTCAATGACAACCCCGCGCTGCTGCAGGCAATCGGCCGTCAGGATGCGGTGGCTTCTCAGCAGATCGTCAACGATATCATGCTGGCCAGTTAACCCTCACCGCCATGGCGCCGTTTGGCAATAATAACAATATGATCAAGAAGGATGGAAAATGAACACCTCGTTACTTTCTGTACTCACCTCTATTTTGTTTTGTTCCGCAGCCTATGCCGCCGAGCTGCCCCCGCTGCAATCCGATACCGAACCGGACCGTACCGACTGGACCGAACTGACGGCGAAATATGGCCCGATGCCAGCGGTAGCCAGCAACCTGAAGATCGGTGGCGTATCGAAAACCCTGACCAACGAATATTGGCGTTCGCTGGGCGACGGTTATAAAAACCTTGCCGACAAACATGGCTTCACCCTGGCTTATCAGGCGGCGGCCAATGAAGACGACCAGTTGGGACAACTGTCGATCGCCGAAACGCTTATCGCCCAGGGTTTCAATGGCCTGCTGGTGTCGCCACAAACCGATGCCAACCTGCAACCGGCGTACGAGGCGGCCAAAAATAAAAACATTCCGCTGGTCAACGTCAATGATGCGGTGATGCCCAATGCCGCGTATTACGTCGGTAATGTGCAAAAGGACAATGGCGTGCGCGTTGCCAACTGGTTTATCACTCACCGGCCACAAGGGGGCAAGGTTGCGGTTATCGAAGGTCAGCCAGGGGTTTACGCGGCGGCACAACGAACCAAAGGGTTTAAGGAAACGCTGGCCGCCAATGGCAACTATCCGCTGGTCGCCAGCGTTCCCGCCCACTGGAGTCGCGAGAATGCCTACAATGCCGCCGCCACCATCTTGCAGCAGCACCCTGACCTGATTGGCTTTTATGCCAATAACGACGGTATGGCGCTGGGCGTCGTGGAAGCGGTGAATGCGCTGGGCAAAAGCAAACAGGTTGCGGTGTTCGGCACCGATGGCATTTCCGACGCCTACGCGTCGATCAAGCGTGGTGAACTCACCGGTACCGTTGACAGTTTCCCGGTGCTGACGGGAGAAGTGGCGATGGAAGTGGTGCTGCGGCTGATTAATGGCCAAAAATTGTCACGCGTGATCTCGACGCCCCAGGCGCTGATCACCAAAGAAAATGCCGACGCGTTCTCCACCAAAGACAATGAAAAACTGCGCCAATTGCTCGCGCAACAATAAAAAGCGACGGAGGCGGTATGGAAGACGATTGTTTGACGATGCGCGGCATCAGCAAGCCTACGGTAGCGCGCTGGCGTTACACAACGTGGATTTCTCGATAAAACCAGGCGAAGTGCATGCATTGATTGGTGAAAACGGTGCCGGGAAGTCCACTTTGCTGAACATTCTCTCTGGCGTTCGCGCGGCTGATAGCGGTGAAATCGGCGTGGATGGACAGCCGGTACAGCTGAAAGGCCCGCTTGCCGCGCGCCGAGCCGGTATTGCGATGATCCATCAGGAATTGCAGCATGTTCCCGAGCTTTCAGTGGCGCAGAACATGTTCCTCGGCCGGCCATTGACCCGTTGCGGCGGTTTGCTGGTCGATAAGAAAGCGCAATATCGGCGAGCGGTGGCTATTCTTCGCCGGCTGGATCCGTCGATCGATCCCGATGAGCCGATCAAGAACCTGAAAGTGTCGCAACAGCAGATTGTCGAAATTGCACGCGCGTTGTTGGACCACGCCAAGATTATTGCGATGGATGAACCCACTTCAAGCCTGACGCCCCGCGAATTCGATCGCCTGGCGGAGCTGATTGCCGATTTGAAATCGATGCAGGTCGCGCTGATTTACGTTTCACATAAAATGAACGAGATTTTCGCGGTATGCGATCGTGCGACCATACTGCGCGACGGCAAACAGGTTGGCGTAGTGAATATTTGCGACGAAACCGAAGAGTCGATTGTCGCCAAAATGGTGGGTCGCAAGATTGAGAAAGTGCAGCATCAATCCTACGCCAGTGAAAAAGAAGTTCTGCGGGTGGAACAGCTAGCGCGCGGCAGTGCGGTAAAGCCAACCAGTTTCAGCGTGAAAGCCGGCGAGGTGTTGGGTATTGCCGGTCTGGTTGGCGCTGGGCGTAGCGAGCTATTGAAACTGATTGCCGGTATCGACGGCAAAACGGCAGGCCAGGTGCTGGTTGACGGGGTAGCGATAACAAAGCCTGGCGTTCGCGCGGCAATTCAGGCCGGCATCGGCCTGGTGCCAGAGGATCGTAAAAAAGAAGGCATCATTAAACAGCGCGCGGTGAAAATGAATATGGCCCTGCCCTCGATGATGAGCTTTACGCGTCGGGGCGTGCTGAACAAAACGCTATTGAACCGGCTGGCTTTACAGGTGATGACCGATTTGCGTCTGCGACCGCTTAACATTGACAAGCCGATTGGCACCTTGAGCGGCGGCAATCAGCAGAAGGTCATTATTGGTCGCTGGGTGGCGGCGGATGCCAAAGTATTTTTATTTGATGAACCAACCAGGGGGATCGATATTGGTGCCAAGTCAGAGATCTATAATCTCATCGAAAAATTAGCCCGGCAAGGAAAAGCCATTGTGGTGGTGTCATCTGAAATGCCGGAAATAATACGCATCGCGGATCGCGTATTGGTTATGCGCGAAGGTAAAGTCACCAAAGAACTGCACGGAAACCAAATTACCGAAGAAAACATGGCTCGCCATGCAATAAATGATTGCCCTTAACACTCTGTCTCTTATTATATTCTTAAGGCACTTATTATGATGACACAAGATAATACTCGGCCTATCGCACCTGCTGCGACATTGCTCAAATTTAATTTGCGTGATGCCGGCACGGTGATTGGCCTGCTGATTATTGTGGCCACCTTCTCTTTCCTGTCACCGGTATTTTTTACCGTACCGAATCTGTTGAATATTCTGCAACAGTCGTCGATTAATGCCATTATTGCCCTGGGCATGACGCTGGTCATTATCTCCGGGGGGATTGATCTGTCCGTCGGCCCCACCGCCGCGCTGTCTGCGGTGCTGGGAGCCACGCTGATGGTATCGGGGGTGCCGGTGCCACTGGCTATCATGGCCACCCTCGGCGTTGGCGCCCTGTGCGGCGTGTTCAGCGGTACGCTGGTGGCGTATGCCGGCCTGCAGCCGTTTATCGTCACGCTCGGCGGCCTGTCGCTGTTCCGCGCGCTGGCGTTGATCTTCACCGGCGGCAATCCGATTTTCGGTATTCCGCTGGAGTTCCGTATGCTGATTAACAGTTCGCTGCTGGGTATCCCAACGCCGATCATCATTGTGTTGGTGATTGCAACGCTGCTTTGGGTGCTGATGAACAAGACCCCGTTGGGTGAGTATATCCTGGCGGTCGGTGGCAACGAAGAAGCCGCTCGGGTCGCTGGCGTACCGGTCAGGAAAACCAAAGTAACGGTTTTCATCATCTCCGGCGTGCTGGCTTCGCTGGCCTCACTGATCCTGATTGGCCGCCTGGGGGCTGCCGAACCGACCATGGGCAACCTGTGGGAACTGGATGCGATTGCCGCCGCGGCGATTGGCGGCGCGTCGTTAATGGGCGGTAAAGGCAGCATTATTGGTACTATCGTCGGCGCGATTATTTTAGGCGCCTTGCGTAACGGTCTCACCCTGCTCAATATTCAGGCTTTTTATCAATTGCTTGCCACTGGCGTTATAATTATTATAGCGATGTTGATTGACAGAGCGACTCGAGGCAAGTAATGAAGCAGGATCCGAAAGCAATTGGTGCGCAAATTCGCATGAGATTACCCCAGCTCACGCCATTGGAAAGAAAAGTGGTCGATGCGATTACCTCAAAGGCAGACTTGTCCGAGCAAACATCGTTAAAAGAAATTGCTCAGGAAAATAAGGTTTCCGATGCCATGGTGGTAAAACTGGCAAAAAAAACTCAACTTCTCCGGCTTTCGCGATTTCAGAAGCAGCCTGGTTTTTTTATAATTATTCTGAAGTGGCGAGTTTGCATGCAGAAATAGAGCCCAGTGACTCATCGGAACAATTGCTTTCTAAAGTATTTAGAACATCGATACAGGCAATCGAAGAAACATTATCGATATTGGATGTTTCGGCGTTTAACCGCGCTGCCGATATTTTATATAAGGCACGACATATCGATTTGTATGCCGTCGGCGGTTCTGCCGCCGTGGCTCGCGATCTGTCGCATAAGTTATTGAAAATCGGCATCAAGACCACCGCTTATGACGATGCGCATATGATGCTGATGTCGGCGGCGATTTTATCGGATGATGATGCGGTCATCGTTATCAGTCATTCCGGCGCCACCGCACGGTAAACGATCCGATAAAACTGGCGGCAAAAAAATGGCGCCAAAGTGATTGCCATCACCAACTATGCCGAGTCGCCCGTAGCGCTTGATGCGCACGTGGTGCTCAATTCAACATCTCAAGGTTCGCATTTGCTTGGGGAAAACGCCGCGTCGCGCATCGCTCAGCTCAATATCCTCGATGCGCTATTTGTGGCGATCGCCAAAAAAGATCTCGATAAGGCCGAAAAAGTCTGACGAAAACCCAGCAGGCGATCCAGAACTTAAGAGAGTATTAGCATGAGTAAAATATTAGTTGTCGGCAGCCTTCATCATGACACCATGCTGCATGCGCACCACCGTCCGGAAAAGGGTGAAACGGTGATAGGCAGCGGCTGCTCATACAAATTTGGCGGCAAAGGCGGTAATCAGGCGGTGTCTGCCGCCAACGCCGGTGCGGCTGTACGCTTTGTCGGTGCGGTTGGCGCCGACCAACAGGGACGTTTCTTGCTGTCGGTGCTGGCGAGTCGCGGCGTCGACATTCAGCATATCAAGGCGCTACCTCAGGTGCCTTCCGGCATCAGCGTCGCCATTATGGATGCAGACAATGATTACGGTGCCGTCGTGGTGTCGAACGCCAATAACCATATTGATACGGCGCAGTTGAGCGAAGATGTCGTTTGGCAGCAGGTCAGCATGCTGCTGCTGCAAAACGAAGTGCCGGCGGCGATTAATCTCCAGGCTGCGCATCAGGCGAAAAAACGCGGGGTGCGGGTCTGCCTCAACGCTGCCCCTGCCCGCACGCTATCCACCGATCTGCAGGCTGCCATTGATCTACTGGTGGTTAACGCCGTTGAAGCCAGGGAGTTGAGCGGCATGCCGATTGATAATCTGGCGGCCGCTTGCGCCGCCGCGCAGGCGCTGAGTCACCGTTTCCCGGCGGTGGTGGTTACCGCCGGCGAACATGGTGTGGCCTTCTGCCAGTCGGGCCAGCAGAGTCACAGCCTGCCGGCGGTCCAGGTGCAGCTGGTCAGCACTCACGGTGCCGGTGATTGCTTTATGGGCGTGCTGTGCACCGCTTTGCTGCAAGGGCAAACCCTGGCCCAGGCGGTGGCGCAGGCCAATCAGGTGGCGGCCGAGCACGTATCGCGCCAGCCCGCCTTGCCTGACGCGCTGCCCACCGCCTGACGCCAGTGCGGTCACGATGACCGTTGCTCCTCGTCGACCAGGCTCTTCGCCTGTTGCTTCATAAACACCACTTCCTGCGGGCTGGACAGATGCACCTGCTGTTGGCGCAGCAGTTTAAGAATGTTAAACAGCAGGTCACTTTTGGTTGAGCCGACAATTCGCGGGCTGGAAACGTAGCCGGTAACGCTGAGAATGATGCCCTCCGGCCCCAGTTGGCTAAAGCGCACGTATGGCGCGGGCGAATCCAGTACCGCTTCGTAGTCGTGGTAGGCGCTGAGCAGAATATTACGCACCTGCTCCGGATCGATGTCGGTTGGGAAGGTCAGCGCGATGGTCACCACCCCTTGCGCATTGCCCATGGTGGCATTGCGCACGTTTTGCGATATCAACTGAGAGTTCGGCACAATCATCGTCGAGCGGTCGCTGAGCTGAATTTCCGTGGCGCGCACGTTAATCCGCCGCACGTCCCCTTCTACGCCGCCAATGCCAATCATATCGCCGACCTTGACCGGCCGTTCGGTTAACAGGATCAGCCCGGAAATAAAGTTTTTGACGATTTCCTGCAGACCAAAACCGATACCCACCGACAGCGCGCTGACGATCCATGCCAGTTTGTTCCACTGAATACCGAGTGCCGCCAGGGTGATCAGAATCACCAATACGTAGCCGACGTTACTGAACAGCGTGACCAGTGACGCGCGAATGCCGACGTCGTTGATGGTCTTCGGCAGCAGCTCGTTGTTCAGCCAGCGGCGGGTAGCGCGCAGGATATAGATGCCGATAATCAGGCAGATCAGGGAATTGATCAGATTACCGGGCACGATATGCAGCCGTTGCAGCCCTTCGCCAGTCATGATGGCGACGATTTTTTCCACCAGACTGTTCGGCGTGGTGGTGCCGAAGGTGCCGTTCAGCAGGGAAACGATCATTAACAGCAGCAATGCGCATTTAAACGTGGCGGTGAAAACGATGCTCAACTGTTCCAAATGCCGATCGCTGAAATTAAACGATCGCTTTAGCGCACGTCCGCTGGCGGTATTGGGCGAAAAAATGGCGCTCCAGGCGTCGGTGGAAAACAGCACCAGAAAATAGAATGCCATCAATACCAGGGCAATCCAGATAATTTGATAGGTCAGGAACCGGGCGAACGAGATATAACCGATCAACAACGAGAACAGCACAATCAGCGAGGCGATCACCGTGGCGATTTGCACCAGCCCACCGAGCATCGTGCGTTCGGCGAGGTGTTCGCCGCGCAATTCGCTGCGTTGGCGAATGCGGTGTGCCCGCAGTGGCATTGCCAATACGACCAACGCCATTAATGCCGCTACCAGGCCGTTGCTGAAGATCGCCGTGCCCAGGCTGGCACCAATCACGTTATTGATTAATTCCACCGTGCCGAAGGCCAGCGCCAGGATCGCCAGCAGCGGTGAAAAATAGCGTAACCCCTGCGCTACGTGGTTATCCAGCACCGCCAACCGCCATGACGGCCGGCGTATTGACAGGAATGCTCGCCCCAAGCCGGCAATCAGCGCACTGAAAATCGCCAGGCGGGTAAAACCGTCGGCAAAATCCTGCATCATGGTGGGCAATGGCTGTACGCGAGCAAAAGCCTGATATAGCAGGTTGAGCGCCAGCGCGGTAGCAAACAGCGTAATAAACGCCGTGCCGAGGGCGGTAAAGCTGCGTCGCAAACGGCCGTCCGGCAAGTAGCGAATGCTGAACCAGGCGAGCAGTTGCTCCGAAAAATAACGCCCCAAGGACCCGATGGCAAAGGCCAGCAGCAGCAGCGCGATGGTGCCGTAGCGCCATTCCGGTTGCCAACTGGCGTCCCAGGCGCTGGTGATTTCCGCACTGAACTCCGCCAGCCGTTGTTGATCCTGCGCTTGCGGCGCTACCACCGGCGACCAGAATTTAGTGCTTAAGATACTGCCGGAGTTGAGTGCAAGCTGCGTCTTGAAGGCCACGCGGCGCAAATCGCCGATCTGTTGCATCAGATCCTGTGCGCCGGTGCGGAACGCCTGCAAACGGGTAACCGCATCATCCAGCGCCTTCTTGCTGTTGTTCAGCGAATTGCGCTGCTGTGCCACCGCGGCGGTTTCCGCTAGCCCGCCAGGCGCCGGCGGCGGCCCCAGCACCTCCAACTGCCCTTGCAGCTTTTCTTGCACCGGTTGCAGATCGGTCGCCAACTGCTCGGTACCCGCTGCCAGTTGTTGCGTGCTTTCGTACAGTTTGCTGAGCTGGTTATCGGTGGTGGCCTTCGAGACCTGCTGTTTGATACCGTCCAGCGTTTTCTGGAAGTTTTTCAGCGCACTGGCAATGTCCTGCTGACTCAGCTCGGTTTTTTCAGCCTCGGCGGCAACGCTGCTGAAGGCGGTTAACGGTAAACCGATCAACATAAACAGCAACAGGAAAATCTGTAACGGCCTAATCATAAGTCTCAATGCTCAAATAGGAATGGTAGACAAACAAAATAGACGAGACGGCTTGCGCCACCTCGCCCATTAACAATAAACCGAGATTATGATAACTGCTTCAGGCTTGACAAAACATCACTAACAGCACGCTTAGCGGATCGCCACCTGGGTCAGCAGCGCCAGCTTTTGCGGATTGCGCATGATAAAGACGTCGCTCAGGCGGTATTGGCGATCGTAAGCAAAGCTGATCGCCGCGGATATCGCCCCGTTCTGGCTGATGATAAACCCGTGCCCGCCGTTGATCACCACCTGCTGCCACTGGCAGTCGCGCCACCATAGGCCGAGCTTGGCCACCAGAAACTCGCTGACCGGCTGCATGCCATGCAATACATGCAACAGCGCCGACACTTTGCCGCCACCGTCAGCGGTCAGGCGTATGTCATCGGCCAACAACGGCATTAACCCGGCGGCGCTGCCGCTGGTGATGGCGCTCTCAAAAGCCGCCAGCAGTTGCCGTTGCCGCCTGTCTGGTGTGACATGGCGAGCCTGTGACAGTTCCACGTTGCGTTTGGCGCGTGACACCAGTTTGCGGCAGGCAACCTCGGTGATGTCGAGCGCCGCGGCCACTTCGGGATATGGCATGTCGAAAATATCGTGCAACAGATAGGCCGCCCTTTCCTTGGGTGACAATCGTTCCAGCATCAATAGAAACGCGGTGCTCAGTGATGACGCCAGCGCGGCGTTTTCCGCCTCCAGCGTTGCGCCTTGCTGGATCGGCTCCGGCAGCCAGGTTCCCACGTAGTCAACGCGTTTGCGGTAGGCCGCGCGCAACAGATCGATACAGCGACGGCTACAGGCCGAGGTCAGCCACGCCGCCGGGTTGGCGATCTGGTCAGCGTTCTGCTGCTGCCATTTGATGAAGGTATCCTGCACGGCATCTTCGGCATCGGCACGCGAGCCAAGAATGCGGTATGCCAGCCCCAGTAACCTGGGGCGCGCCTGTTCAAAGATTGCTATATAGGAAGTGCCTGTTTGCATCGCTTAGTGCCTTGATATCTGGAGCCGGTTCCACAGGTTGATCATGGCTATCGACGCCGTCAGCAAGGCGATTTCCTGTTCGGAAAAATGCTCGCGCAACTGCGCCCGCAACTGACCTAACCGCGTGGGCGCTGACAGCGTCGTCAGCGCCTCGGTCCAGGCCAGCGCCGCTTTTTCGCGCGCGCTGAAATCACTGACCTGATCCCACACCACCAGTCGATCCAACCGATCGTTGCTCTCACCGTCGTCGCGCGCTTCTTTAGTATGCATTTTTACGCAGAAAGCGCAGCGGTTGATTTGCGAAGCACGCAGTTGCACCAGGTGATGCAGGCGCGGTTCCAGTCCCGGATTGGTCAGGGTGTCATGCACTGCCATCATCGCCGCCAGTACCGCCGGGATTTCCTGTTCGTAACGTACCGCCTTGTCATTGCTCATCATACTGTCCTCGTGGATTGATTGACTCTTACAGCTATGACGATCGTCGCAGCGGGGCTGTGACCAGCAGGCGGAAAATTTTTATAAACGGCTTATCGGCGGGGTTTGCGGTTCTGCCGCTCAGTCAGGCGCCAGAGCAAGGCCAGTAACGTCAAACAGCCAGCGAGAATAAACAGGAATAATAGCAAGAATGCGCTGTTGCCAGTGGTGCGGCAATAGATTTCATTGAGGCCGACCGAGACCATCAGAATTGCGTACAGCAGAAAAAGAAGTGAGATAAACATAATGTCAGGCTGCGCAACCGCAGTATGTGAGGGATTATGGCATCCTCCCCGATATAAAAATCAGTGATAACGGGGAGGATAGGTCTGGGTGGATCGTTAAGATTCATTTAGTCATCCCATTTGGTGCTTAGGTACGCCGCCAGCAGCCCGAGGGTGCTGATGATGCCCAGGAACCCGATAAATACGCTCATGTTTCCCATTGTTATTTCCTCAGTTGATTGTTTCGATAAATACCTCTCGGCGTCGCATACGGGGTCTAGCCTCCTTATCTTCGCGGTAAATATTCCGCGCCGGCATTATAAGCACAACAGTTTATATTTGGCTGGGGAATAGCTAACTTGTTTAGACGTTATTGAGGCAATGGTTCAGCGCAGACGTAATTAAAAAATGCTGTCCATTCTTTTGCTGTATATCTGAAAATAGCGCTTTTCGCTGCCCTGCCCACGCTTCTGACATCGACAGGCAGGCCACGCCTATTGCAGCCATCGCTTAATAAAATCACCCCGGTAAACTACGATTAGTGAATGTCTGGCAACAACACCGCCGGACATGGCAGATAACCCATTGAGGATTATCGTTATTGTCAACACTACCACGGTCGCTTCGCGGTATTGCCCGCGCGTGGCCGAGTCTCACGCCAAAACGGCTAAGCAAGGTTAATTATGGCACGCACTACCCCTATTGAACGTTACCGCAACATCGGCATCTCGGCGCACATTGATGCCGGCAAAACTACCACGACCGAGCGGATTCTGTTTTACACCGGGGTCAGTCACAAGCTGGGCGAAGTTCATGACGGCGCCGCAACGATGGACTGGATGGCTCAGGAACAGGAACGCGGGATCACCATTACCTCGGCGGCCACTACCTGTTTTTGGAACGGCATGGAACATGATTATCCGCAGCACCGCATCAACATTATCGACACCCCCGGGCACGTCGATTTCACCATTGAGGTGGAACGTTCGATGCGCGTGCTGGATGGCGCGGTGATGGTGTATGACTCGGTGGGCGGCGTACAGCCACAGTCGGAAACCGTGTGGCGGCAGGCGAATAAATACCGGGTGCCACGCCTGGCTTTCGTTAACAAGATGGATCGCGTTGGCGCCAACTTCTTCCGCGTGCGGCAAATGATGATTGACCGACTGAAGGCCAATCCCGTGCCGATCGTCATTCCGATTGGCGCAGAAGACCATTTTAGCGGCGTGGTGGATCTGCTGCGTATGAAGGCCATTTTATGGGACGAGGCGTCACAGGGCATGACCTTCCGCTTTGAAGACGTTCCGGCCGAACTGGTTGCTTCTGCCAACGAGTGGCGCGAAAAAATGGTCGAAGCCGCCGCCGAAGGTTCTGAGCAACTGATGGAAAAATACCTTGGCGGCGAAACGCTCAGCGACGCGGAGATCACCGCCGGCCTGCGCGCGCGCACCATTGCCGGTGAGATCCAGCCGATGCTGTGCGGTTCGGCGTTCCGTAACAAGGGCGTACAGCGCATGCTGGATGCGGTGATCGAACTGATGCCCTCGCCGCTCGACGTGCCGCCGATGGAAGGCCACGATGAAGACGACCATATCGTCAGCCGCCGCGCAGACGACAACGAGAAATTCTCGGCGCTGGCGTTTAAATTGATGACCGATCCGTTCGTCGGCCAACTGACCTTTGTGCGCGTTTACTCTGGCGTGCTGGCCAAGGGCAGCAGCGTATACAACCCGGTGAAAGGCAAGAAAGAGCGCATTGGCCGCATTGTGCAAATGCACGCCAACGATCGTAAGGACGTGGACGAACTGCACGCCGGCGACATTGCCGCCTGTGTCGGACTGAAAGACGTGACGACTGGCGATACGTTGTGCGATCCGAGCGCCATTATCACGCTGGAACGCATGGTGTTTCCGGAACCGGTGATCGCGCAGGCGATTGAGCCAAAGACCAAGAGCGATCAGGAGAAAATGGGTATTGCGCTGCAACGCCTGTCCTCCGAGGATCCGTCGTTCCGGGTGCGTAGCGACGAAGAGTCCGGCCAGACCCTTATTTACGGCATGGGAGAGCTGCATCTGGAAATCATCGTTGACCGGATGCGGCGCGAGTTCGGCGTGGAAACCACCACCGGCAAACCGCAGGTTTCCTATCGTGAAACCATTCGTCGCAAGGTCAGCGATGTAGAAGGAAAATTCGTCCGCCAATCCGGCGGCAAGGGCCAATACGGCCACGTCGTGCTGACGGTGGAACCGAACGACGCCGGCAAGGGGTTCGAGTTCTTTGACGAGATCAAAGGAGGGGTGATTCCCGGCGAATATATTCCGGCGGTGAAGAAAGGCATTCAGGAAGCGTTAGGTAACGGCGTGCTGGCCGGTTATCCGGTGGTGGATGTCAAGGTACATCTCACCTTTGGCTCGTATCATGATGTCGATTCGTCCGAGCAGGCGTTTCGCATGGCGGCGATCTTCGGCTTCAAAGACGCCTGTCGTCAAGCGGATCCGGCGATTCTGGAGCCGATCATGAAGGTTGAAATCGAGACGCCGGAAGAGTACGCCGGTGGCGTGATGGGCGATCTCTCGTCACGGCGCGGCCAGCTGCAGGGCATGGAGGATATTCCGGGCGGTGGCGGCAAGGCAATCCATGCCAAAGTGCCGCTGTCCGAAATGTTTGGCTATTCCACCACTCTGCGTTCGATGTCACAGGGGCGGGCTACCTATACCATGGAGTTCAGCCATTACGCCGAAGCGCCGCGCAACGTGGCCGAAGAGATCATCAATCACCACAAGCGGTGATCCGCAGCCTGCCGCCATGTGCGGCAGGCGTTATTTTTCCACGCTCAACGATACCACTATCGGTTCTGGCCGAATGCGCATGGCATAGACCACCCCGCCGATCAGGCAGCCAATGCCGCAGACCGTCAACAGCGGCGGCCACGCCTGCCGCAGCATGAAGGTATACGCCAGCCCGGCCAGAATTTCGAACACAATCAACGGCCCCACCAGTACCGTAGGCAGTCGCTGACTGGCTTCGTTCCAACATAACGCACCGATCCATGAGCAGAAGATGCCGAGAGCGAGCATCAAGCCAACGAATACCGCCGGCCGCGGGCCGAACGGCAAGGCAAACTCGGGCTGTGTCAGCGCCAGTTGGCCACACACCAGCAGATATCCCAGCAGCGCCAGCGGTAACGTCACCACGCCTTGTGCCGTCGCCCAGGTGGTTGGCCGCTGATCCGGGTGTTCACGTAACCAGCGAGCGTTACGCAGTGGGAACCAGGTCCAGCACGCCACCGCCAACAACGCCAGCGCCAATCCACTGCCATAGCGCCATTTATCCACCGGCACATCGTTGCCTTGCAGTTCGGCAATGTTGACCAGCACCAACCCAAGGGCAATCAGCAACAACGCCGGCATCAGCTTGTGCCAGGCAAGACGCCCATCGTGTTGGCCATAAAACAGATTGGCGGTCACGGAAATCACCACCGGCAAGGTGCCGATGATCATGGTGGACACCGGTGCACCGGTGCGCTGAATAGCGCTGGCCAGGCACAGGTAGTACAACAGGTTGCCGATTGCCGTTAGCTTCAACGCTTCTAACCAGTCCTGGCGTAACAAGCGTTGCAAACGCCGTCTATCCAGCCAGGCCAGCGGCAAGGCAATCAGTCCAAACGCCAGATAGCGTCCGGTGGACTGCAACGCCGCAGGATAATCCGGCACCAGCAGCGGCCCAACGAAGATAAGCCCCCACATCAGGCCGGCAGATAACGCAAATAACACTCCAATAAACATGACGACTCCATCGAAACAATCAGGGCGTAACGAAACTCACGCCCTGTAACAAGCTGATCTTGCGGTTGATGGAGCCAGTGTAACAGCGTCAGGCAGCAATCTATTGTAGCAGGTTGCTGTTTTACTCGGTGTCAAAGCGCGGGAATACCGCTTCAGGATCATAGCGTTCCCTCAGTGCCACCAGTCGTTGCCAATGCGATGTCGCGTAGCAACGCTGCACCGTATGGCTGCGCCCTTCCAGATCGAACTCGTTGATATAATGCCCGCAGGCATAGGGAGCCAAACGATCGTAACAATGATTCAACCATTGCCGGTTGGCGTCATCCTGTTGCGGATCATCCCACTGCATATAGCTGGAGACAAAATAACGACCGGTTGCCGAATAGGCGGCGTCGGGAAACGTTTGGTCGCCGCGCCAGATAATCATCGTCATGCCCTGAGGCGAGGGTTGAGACGGCAGTTGTTCACGCAGAATGGCGCTCACCTCCAGGATCCTATTGGTGAACAGGTTATCGGTACGCAAGCGGGAACACACCAGCGCCTGCTCGCTTTGCCGGTATATCGCTTCAAAATCCGCCATCTTTTCCGTTGCCAAGCATTGAATATCCAGCTTGAAGCGCTGGATCCGGTGGGTGAACAAAGCCTGTAGTGCATCCGCCTGGCGGACGCTGTCGGCAAAGGCCAACGTATTGACCACCACCTGTTGCTGGTCGTTGCCGGCCAGTACGATCATGATTTGCAACTGTTTGTCCCACTGGTGACTGTCGAGCATTTCGAACAGTAACGGCAATGCTTTACCCGGCAAGCTATAGAGATGGCTGGTGATCGCCGCCGGATGAGGCCAGCACTGGAGATAAAACGCGGTGATGACAAAAAAGGCATTGGGCCCGGCGCCGCGCGCCGCCCACCACAATTCGGGATTTTCGCTGGCGCTGGCATGCCTGCACTCGCCGTCGGCGGTAATAACGTCAACCGCCGTGACGTTAAATACGCTCATGCCGCCCCAGGCGGTAGAATTTATCCCCAGCCCGCCGCCGAGTAAAAATCCGCTCAGCGCCACATCGCCGCCGTGTCCGGTGGGAAACGCCAGCCCCAAAGGTGCTAACTGATGCATTAACTGTCGCCCGGTGGCGCCGGGCTCGACCCGGGCGATGCCGGTAGTGGTATCGACCTGTATTTCATTCAGAGCCGAAATATCCAGCAGAATGCTGTCATTTTGCAGGAAAATGCCGGCATAGCTGTGTCCCCCGGCGCGGACACACAGTGCTTTGCCATATTTGCGGGCCAGATTGACGGTAGCAACGATGTCCTGCTGGCATTCCGCTCGCACAATCAGTTCAGGAAAACGCTTAAAATCCCGCTGATTCCAGCTTGCCTGGCGATACCAGCCGGCATATTCGGCATGGTAACGGGAGCGAACCTTTCCGCTCAGTTGGCAGCAAAATACACGATAGTCATCTGCTGCACAGGTTAAAGAAAGCTCTGTCATAGTGATAACCTTTTTTGCGTTATAAAAGTGGCTGCTTTATCGTCTGATTACTGATGCGGACGGTGGGTTACGGCATACAGGGGCAATGGCTGCAAACCCAGACGGGTTTTGATTTTGGCGTTTAAACGTCCTGCTTCGAGGCGCTTCAGTCGCCGCTGAAAGGCGTACTGATAGGCATTGGCAAAACACAGGGTATAAGGGCTGAACGCCAGGCCTTCATACTTCATGCCGGCTGACCATAAGTGCAGCGTGTCCTGCTCCTCAAAACACACCATACCAGCGAGCAATTCGCCCTCTTTCTCGATAAGATTCAAGCGAATAAGGTCACCACAAAGCCGACTGAAACGCGCCAGAGGCGCCGCCGGGAAATACTGGGGCGTACCGTGGCGTGAGGTGGTCTGAAAACAGAGCTCAGTGAGCTGTTCAAGGCGTTGATCGAACGGCGGCGCAATTATCGAGGCAACCGCCCCGCTGTCATTGAATTTTCGCATTTGCCTGCGCATTTCACCGCGTCCATCATAAGGCAGACTTTCCACAAAATGTTCAAAATCGCGAAAGTGCGTCAAATCAGCATAATAGCGGTCGAACATATAGTTGATGTTCAAGTCGGCTTGCGCCGCTAACGGCAAATAGTGGGGATTCGGCGACGTTCAACAAGCCGGAATAGCGTGCGCCAACCTGTTTTTGCGGTCAGCTTTAGCCGCATGAAAAGGCTGTCATAAATATGATTTAAAGATGAAAAGCTTAATACGGTGCTATTAAAACAGTGCATGATATGGCTAAACAAACCATAATCATCACCTTCATTTCGTATATCTTGCCTTTTGTTCCAATACGCGAAATGGATCAACAACATCCAGGCGTTGTAAATAAGCCGGTATAAATGCAACCAACTTACCCTCTATCCTCACCGTCAGGTAAAAGAATTGTTTTACAGACAGTAACGGAGAGAGTTCCGCCGCTTGTAAAAAGCGCCAGTCATAAAATAACGGCGAACCGCATTGAGCATGAAAGCAGCGGTATTCCTCCTCGTCTAATTGCTTGAGGGTATGTAGCGTGTCGGTAATGTATTCCACGTGAGTGCCTCGCTTTAATAAGTGATGACAACCCCGGTGTTAAATTTATATGGCGGTTGGTCTTTGAATTCCTTGATGACCTTTAGCCGAGTTTGCAGTCGACCAACACGGTGTGTGGGTGCGCCAGATAGGCATGCAAATGTTCCGGTATTTCATCCGCGGCGCACGCCGCCTCGGGATTGCGCCAGCAGGTTACCGTGAAGCCGTTATGCGCCAGTGCGCTGTCAATCGCGCCGCGCGACCAGTAGTTGGCACAGATAGGCGCCCCGGATTGCTGGGGAAACGACAGCTGTACCGTGCTGCCATCCTGCTGTGGTTGCGTACCACTCAGTTGGAAGCCGTAGGGAAGATAATATTCTTGGTCAACCTTATATTCCGGATTTAGCGGTAATGTCAGTAAGCGTCCGCCCGGTTTAAGCATCCGCGCCATGGTCGCCACCATTTCTTTAAGAAAATCATAATCGGTGGCATAGGGTAAAACGTACACCGCCAATACCAAATCAAACGTATGCGCCATCTCAGGCGTTATTTTTGATATATATTCAATACCTAATGGTTTTTCCATCTCGCGTTTTTTTGCATACTCCAGCATTCCCCCTGCCACATCAAATCCGACGACGTGATGCGCCCCGGCAGATTTTAACAATCGGGCATAATGACCGGTGCCGCAACCGAAATCGAGAATGTTCAGGGAAGAGACATCCCCCAACTGTTCTATTACGGAAGGTGTTTCAATTTGCTTGCGAAATGGCCATTCAAACATCTGCTCGTAAAAAATGGCCAAAGAATCAAATTGACTCTGACTGTTAGCTATTTCCATTTTCACTCCGAATCGGATAATGAGTATAAATTTATAGTTAGGCAAGTTGAAATTTGCAAACTTTGCCAGTTTTAAAAAGAAAAAATATTTATGACAGTTCGTTATCTCGTTGAGAATGTAATTATTTCATCTGATGAGTATTGCCATCGCACTTATTAACCTGAGAAAACTTGTTTTTGATAACGGGCTGGAGTGACGCCGTAACGATTGGCGAAAGCCCGCGTCAAATGCGCCTGGTCCGGTCAAGCCGACCGCGGCAGCCACCTGTGCGGCCGGCATGCCCTGCGTTAGCCGTCGTTTTGCCTGGTAAAGTCGAATGGCCATCAGCATTTGATGAGGCGATACATGAAACTGTGCCTTGAACTTGCGCTGAAAATGATACGGACTGAGCGCGACCAATGCTGCCAGGCCGTCTAGCGTAATTGGTTGGGCATAGTGTTCCCAGAGATATTCTCGCACGATATCCAGACGGATCGCGCCCTCCCGTGGCTGTGGCTGCGCCACCTTTGCATGCGGACGAAACGCCGCGATCGCCTCCAGCAGCAGGCCGTCGATAGCCAATGGATCCTGAGCCTGCCACAGCGCGGCCAGAGTCTCAGCAATACGCCGTGCCGCCGGCGCATCGTCGCGCACCGCGTCGGTAAACCAGAGGCCCTGCTCGCCGCTCAGCCGCGCCAGCGTTGCCGGTTCAAGGTAAATCATCCGGTAGTTCCAGCCGCCTTCGCTGGCGGATTCGCCGGTATGCAATTCATCGGGGTTCATTAACACCAGTGAACCGGGGGCAGCGACGTGCTGCGCACCTCGATAGCGAAAACGTTCGGCGCCCTGCACCACCGTGCCGATGCCAAAGGCGGCATGGGTGTGCGGTTCAAACGCATAGCGATCGATATGGGCATGATAAAGCTCAACGCCCGGCAACTGCGGCAGATGCCGAAACTGCGCACAGTCTTTTTCGAACGGAAACTGTTGTGGAACACCTTGCATTGCGTGGGTCATCCTGCGTTGTCACGAGCGGCCAAGTGAAATAAACAGCCACTATGATAGTTAATCGGCCACAATTTGCGTAGCGCGTTCACGTTGTGAGCAGTTCACATGGCCAAAAAGCCGCTAGGCTAGAATTAGCGTGGCGAACGTGTCACTCTAGACGACTGGTCTAATTCATACTGAAGGAACCCGATGATGAAAATTCTCATGGTGCTGACATCTCACGACCAACTGGGTAACACCGGTAAGAAAACCGGTTTCTGGCTGGAAGAATTTGCCGCCCCCTATTACATCTTCAAAGATGCCGGCGCCCAGCTGGTGCTGGCCTCACCCGCCGGTGGCCAGCCGCCGCTGGATCCGAAAAGCAATGAAGAGGATTCGCAGACCGACGACACTCGCCGTTTTGTCAATGATGCCCCGGCGGTAGCGGCGCTGTCCTCAACCCGCAAACTCTCGCAGATTGTTGCGAGCGAGTTTGATGCAGTATTTTATCCGGGCGGCCACGGGCCTTTATGGGATCTGGCAGAAGATCCGTTGTCCATCGCGCTGATTGAAACCACCCTGGCGGCCAACAAACCGTTGGCGGCAGTGTGCCATGCGCCAGGTGTGCTGCGCCATGTCAAGGGGGCGGACGGCCAACCACTGGTGCGGGGCAAAGCGGTGACCGGCTTTAGCAACAGCGAAGAAGACGCCGTTGGCCTGACCGAGATCGTTCCGTTCCTGGTCGAAGACGTGCTCAAGCAACAGGGTGGCAATTACAGCAAAGGTGCGGACTGGGCTTCCTATGTCGTCACCGATGGCCTGCTGGTCACCGGACAAAATCCGGCGTCATCCGCCGAAGCGGCGCGCGCCCTGCTCGCGCTAGTGAACTCGCAGTAAAGAGGTAACAATGTACTCAAATACACAACTTTATATTGATGGTGAATGGCGTGATGCCCAATCCGGTAAAACGCTGGCGGTCACCAACCCGGCTACCGACGAAACCATCGGTCACGTCGCCCATGCCGGACAGGCAGATCTCGATCTGGCGCTGGCCGCTACCGAGCGCGGTTTTAACATCTGGCGTCAAACCTCGGCCTATCAGCGCGCCAACATGATGCGCCAGGCCGCCGCCCTGCTGCGCGAACGTGCGGCGCAGATCGCCACGCTGATGACACAGGAACAGGGTAAACCGCTGGCGCAGGCCAAAGTGGAAGTTCTGGGCGCTGCCGATGTGATCGACTGGTTCGCCGGCGAAGCCAGCCGTACTTACGGACAAATCATACCGGCACGCCAGCAGGACGTACAGCAGCAAACGCTGAAGCTGCCGGTTGGTCCGGTGGCGGCCTTTACGCCGTGGAACTTCCCGATCAACCAGATCGTGCGCAAACTGTCGGCCGCGCTGGCCGCCGGTTGTTCGATCATCATCAAGGGCCGGAAGAAACCCCGGCCTCGCCGGCTGCGCTGATCCAGGCCTTCGCCGATGCCGGTATTCCGGCCGGGGTGATTGCGCTGGTTTACGGTACGCCGGCGGAGGTATCGGAGTATCTGATCCCTCACCCGACCATCCGCAAGATTTCGTTCACCGGCTCTACCCGCGTCGGCAAACACCTGGCGGCACTGGCTGGTCAGCACATGAAAAAAGCCACCATGGAACTGGGCGGACACGCGCCGGTATTGATCTTTGACGATGCCGATCTTGATGCGGCGGCGAAAGAACTGGCCGCCGCCAAGTTCCGTAATGCCGGCCAGGTGTGCATTGCGCCGACCCGTTTCCTGATCCAACAGGGCGTGTATGATGAGTTTGTCGAAAAGTTCACCGCTGCGGTGCGTGAAATCAACGTCGGCAACGGCCTGGACGACGGCGTGACCATGGGGCCAATGGTACTCGGTCGCAGCGTCGATGCCATTGAGGCATTCGTACAAGACGCGATTGCCCAAGGGGCAAAAGTCACCACCGGCGGCAAACGCCTGACGGACAAAGGCAATTTCTTTGCGCCGACGGTATTGCGTGATGTGCCGTTGAATGCGCGCGCCATGTCGGAAGAACCCTTTGGCCCGGTTGCGTTGTTGCGGCCGTTCAACGATTACCATGAAGCCATCGCCGAAGCCAATCGTCTGCCCTATGGCCTGGCCGCCTATGCCTACAGTCGCAATATTGCCACCGTCAACGCCCTGGGGCGTGATGTCGAAAGCGGTATGCTGACCATCAACCATATCGGTTTTGGTCTGCCGGAAACGCCATTTGGCGGCGTGAAAGACTCTGGTCACGGCACCGAGGGCGGTAGCGAAGCGATCGAGTCCTATCTCGAAACACGTTTCGTTACCGTCGCCGGTCGCTAATCAAGCCCGGTTGGTAACATGACGGTCACAACCGGCCAGTAATTACTGGCCGGTTTTTTATCGCTTTATGGCGTCGCCCGCCCGATGATCCCGGTATCTGCTGCCTCCCGGTGGTTAGCATCCAATCACGAAAACGTCACGAAAATTTATTAATTTCCTGGGTGACGATCATTTTTTATCATCATGACAATCTGCTAGAAAACAATAGCATACCGATAGATAGCCAGATAATGACTGACTCATCGGATCTCTTGCCGCGCTGAGTAGCCTACGCTAAATGTACATTTACAGTAGCAATGCTTAATAATTTGCTTGACCGAGGAACACGTGATGACTCACTGGCTCGCCAATGCGACAGAGGCATGTATTTATCCCCAGCAAGTGGGCAACCTCGCCGTGATGCCCCGGCTGGACAAGGTACAGGAAGCCGATGTGGTGGTGATCGGTGGCGGATTGCTGGGCCTGTCTGCCGCTCTGCATCTTGCCGCCGCCGGTGTCGATACGGTTTTATTGGAAAAGGCGCAGGTTGGCGGCCGCGCTTCAGGGCGCAACGGCGGCCAGCTGACGCCAGGCATGGCGCGCTGGAAGGCGCGGCAAATGCTGCAAATGCTGCCGTTTGAAACCGCACGGTGGCTGTGGCAGTTCGCATCATCGGAAGCGATGCAGTTACTGGACAGTTTATTGGAAACCCACGGCATCAATGCCGATCGCCACCATGGTCATCTTACCGCCGCCGTGCATCCGGCGCATATGGCGCCCTTGGCCGAGGAGTTGGCGGCACGTCAGACGTTGGGCGATCGCTGCGCCGCTATGCTGGATCGCGAGCAATTGCGCACTCACCTGAATTCAGCCAACTATCATGGCGCGGCAATCGATCATTCAGGCGGGCACATTCATCCGCTAAAGCTGGTGCACGGCCTGCTGGGCGCCTTTCTGCGCGCAGGTGGACAAGCGTATGAAGACAGTGCGGTTGTGGCGTTAAGGCCGGGTGCACGTGGCACGCTGGCGCTCACCGCCGCTGGCGGCATGGTGGCGCGTAAGGCGATTGTGCTGGCGATGCATGCAGACTCCGGGACGTTGCAACCGCAAGAAGAGTCGATGACATTACCGCTCTATACCTACGTCGCAGCCACCGCACCGGTCAGCGGCGGGATTCATACCCTGTTACCGACCGCTATGCCGGTGTACGACACTCAGTTGCAGATCGATTATTTTCGTCCCTATGACAACGACCGGTTGTTGTTCGGCGCGCTGGGCACCAGTCAGTTGCTGCCGAGGGCGTCGATTGTCAAACGTCTGCAACAGCGATTGACCGCGGTGTTCCCGCAGCAGCCGAATCTGTCCCCCGAATTTTTCTGGGCCGAACCTTTCGACATTACCCGCTCCGGCATGCCGGTGTTTCGCAAGTCTGCCGCGCCGGTGCCGGTATACAGCGCCTATGGCTGGAACGGCCACGGTTTGGCACAGAGCGTGCGGGTAGGAAAAGCCATCAGCGACGATCTGTTACGGCTAAACCGCGATTTCTTGCGACTGACCCGGTTCCCCCCTGTCGCCTTCCCTACCCGTTTCCTGTCCAAACGCCGGCTGGCTTCGTTGGCGATGCTCTCCGCACGCGTGGTCAATCTGCTGCAACCACATAAAATGCTGTCATCCTGAAAACGGGTCTGGCAATTGCCCTCTGCCAGCTTCTTACCTTCTGTTACGGCTTTGTCGTGATGTTCGACCACAGTATCGAGTGCCGATTGTCATTTTTATGTCACCTGCTGGCGTTAGAAATAGCCAATATTTTGAGTTGGCAAATTGAACAGGATCTAACGTGATACCACGTCTGGGCGAAAAACATTTTACGGCTTCGGCCATTATTCTGGATGAAGACCACCGCGTATTGATGCATTTTCACCATAAGCTGCAATGCTGGTTATACCCCGGCGGACATGTTGAACCGAATGAAGAACCGCAGGAAGCCCTGCAGCGTGAGGTCAAGGAAGAGGTCGGGATTGAGACCCGCATCATTGATTGTGCTCGCCACAGCGCGATAGCGCTGGTGAACGATCAACAGGATGTTGTAGAACTGCCTAGCCCGTTGACCATTCTTTGTGAAAGGATCGGTGATAAAAACGGCGGCTATCACTGGCATATTGACTTGATCTACTTATGCCGTTCTCCGGCGGCCTGCGTTGCTGCCCACAGCGGCTTTAAATGGTTCACCATGGCAGAAGTAGAAAAACTCGCATGTCCGCGCGAGCTCCCCTCCCTGATTGGCAGAGCCATCGACCTCTGCCGGCACGTTACGCCGCGTTGAGGTTGCCGTGCGCCGCTGCGGTGGCTAATCGGCGATTGGCACGCTTTCGTTTACCGTGATTTTTGCCACTCGCCGGCTTCGGGTGGCAGTGATAGAAAGGTTATTAACGCAGCAACTCCGTTAAAATAACAATAAATTAACAAGACCCTACGGAGCGCTGCCATGACCCTGAATCAAAAACGCATGTACATTAATGGCGAATTTATCGCCAACCCTGACGATCGCTGGATTGACGTGGTCAATCCGTCGACCGAACAGATCATTATGCAGATCCCCCAAGGCAGCGCCGAGCACGCGAAACAGGCGATTGATGCCGCCGCCGCCGCACAGGCCGATTGGGAAGCGTTACCTGCCGTCGAGCGTGGGCAGTGGCTGCGTGCCATCGCCAACGGCATCCGCCAGCGTGCGGAGGAACTGACCGCCACCATCGTCGCCGAAGGCGGTAAAACTCAGGAACTGGCCAAGGTGGAAGTGCTGTTCACCGCCGATTACCTTGATTATATGGCTGAATGGGCGCGCCGTTATGAAGGCGAAATTATCCAGAGCGATCGGCCCAACGAGACGATTTTCCTGTTCAAGAAGGCCATCGGTGTCACCACCGGTATTTTACCGTGGAACTTCCCGTTCTTCCTGATTGCACGCAAGGCGGCGCCGGCCCTGCTGACCGGCAATACCATGGTGATCAAGCCCAGCGAATTGACGCCGGGCAACGCGGTGATATTTGCCGAGATTGTGCACCAGGTCGGATTGCCACGCGGGGTATTCAATCTGGTGACGGGCTATGGTCCCGAAGTTGGACAGGAACTGGCGGCCAATGCCAAGGTCGGTATGGTCAGCCTGACCGGCAGCGTCGGCGCGGGTATCGCCACCATGCGTGCAGCAGCCGACAACGTCACCAAAGTGTCGCTGGAACTGGGCGGTAAAGCCCCGGCGATTGTCATGGCCGACGCCGATCTGGATTTGGCGGTGAAAGCCATCGTCAGTTCGCGGGTGATCAACACCGGGCAGGTGTGCAACTGCGCCGAACGTGTTTATGTGCAACAGGCAATTTATCCTCAGTTCATCGAGCGGCTCAGTACGGCATTACAACAGGTAACCTATGGCGATCCCAATACCCAAACCGGGCTGGATATGGGACCGCTGATCAGCGCAGAGGCGGTAAAACGGGTAGAGGACAAGGTAGCACGGGCCGTCGAACAGGGGGCGACGCTGCGATTTGGCGGGCAACGTGCCGCGCGCAGCGGTTATTTTTTCCCCCCTACCTTACTGACGGAGGTGCGTCAGGATATGGAAATCATGCAAGAAGAGGTGTTTGGTCCGGTATTGCCGGTAGCAACCTTCAACACGCTGGATGAGGCCATCGCCATGGCCAATGACAGCGAATACGGCCTCACCTCCTCCCATTTTTACTCGCGATCTCAATGTGGCGATGCGCGCGCTCAAGCAGTTGAAGTTCGGCGAAACCTACATCAATCGTGAAAACTTTGAAGCGATGCAGGGGTTCCATGCCGGCTGGCGCAAGTCCGGCATCGGCGGCGCCGATGGCCGCCACGGCCTGGAGGAATACCTGCAGACCCAGGTTGCCTATTTACAACTTTAGCCATCCATCGTTACAGCGTGGTGCAACGCGGGCCGTCAGGCGCAGAGTGTTTGATCCATACCGCCTGCCACGGCCGCAACGTCATGCTGCCGTCAAACGCCGTCATGGCGATCAGATCGGTGCCCGGCAGCAGCAAGTGCAGCGTTTGCGGAGCGGCACTGACGTTCACCACGCAGCTGATGCGTTCCTGCCCGCGCTGTTCGGCCCGTTCGATGCCGAACAGCGCGTCGCCAAGTTTCAGCACCCGCTGCGCCGCCTGGGGGGCAAACGCCGGCTGGGTACGGCGACAATAAATCAGGTGACGCAGACGATGGAACACTTCCGCCCGTAGCGTGCCTGGCTCAACCAGCTGTTGTTCCAGGCTTTTCAACTGCAGTTTTTCGCGGTTGATGCGTCGGTTGATGCCGGAGCGCGCTACCCCCGCCAGATCGCTGCGGCTACCGAGCAGGCTATGATAATACAGCGCCGGTACGCCGCGGAATGCCAACAGGATTGACTGTGCCGCCACGAACTTGTCGGCTTTGGTGTTGACGCCGTCATCCGGCTCGCACAGGGCATCCAGATAGTTGATGTTCAACTCATACGGCGACTTACTGCCGTCGGGGTTGTTACGCCAGGAAATTCGCCCGTCCTTACGCTCCACTTCGGCCACCAGAAACGCCCGCTCGGCATCGTCCAGCAGATTTTCAGTCGGCCGCAGGCCGATGCCGTCGTGGCTGGCCAGAAAGTTGAAAAAAGTGGTGTTGATCGGCTGCGTTTCGGCACTGAGTCGGGTCGCCCAGGCATTGAGCCAGCGCGTATTCTGGCGTAAAAATGCGTGCAGCGTCAGCGGTGGTAACGGAAACTGGTACACCATGTGCGCTTCGTCGCCGTTGCCGAAATAGCGAATATTTTCGCTGTGCGGCACGTTGGTTTCGGTGATCAGGCGGCAATGGGTATTGGCGCGGTCGAGCACCAGCCGCCACAGCTTGATGATCTGATGCACTTCCGGCAGGTGTATACACGCGGTCCCTGCCGCTTTCCAGATAAAACCAATTGCATCCAGGCGAATCGACCGTCCGCCGGACGCGGCGTATTGCAACAGGATGTCGATGCTTTCCAGTAACACTGCCGGTTCGCGAAAATTAAGGTCTATCTGGTCTTCGCTGAAGGTGGTCCACAAATAGACGCGCTGATGGTTGGCTTTGACATACGGCGTCAGCAGTGGCAGCGCGCGTGGGCGCATCACCGAATGGTAATCGGCCTGTGGGTCGGCCTCGATAAAATAGTGCTGGTATTTTTCCTCGCCGCGCAGATAAGCCTGAAACCACAGGCTGGCGCTGGAAACGTGGTTAATCACGCAGTCAAACATCAAATCATAATGCTGATGCAATGCGTGAATATCTGTCCAGTCGCCCAGTTCAGGATTGATACGCCGATAATCCACCACGCTGAAACCGTCATCCGAGGTCCAGGGAAACATCGGTAACAGATGAATATCGCTGATTAAGCCTTGCAGCCAGCGATCGGCGAACTGTTTCAGTACCCGCAGCGGTTTTTCATCGTCCTGATACAGACCGTCGCCATAAGCGATCAGATAAATGGTTTTCTCGTCGACCGATTGCGACCGCTGTTCTCGGGGTAAGCGCCACTTTTCTATCAACGCCAGAATGTCGGCAATCAACGCCGGCCGTCGTTCGGCAGGATACAAACTGCGCAGCAATTGCTGTAGCTGTTGCTCGAAGTCTGACGCCATAGCCCCTCCTTTTGTGTAAAACCATTAGCTTCCTTTATAACCGCTTCTGGTAAACAGGTAAAACACCTCGGCAGGCTACCGTTGGCTGTGTGCCTTTGTGAGCGATGCCTCATGGTGGGCAAATTGCCGACTTGCATCAGGCGGCCAACGGCGACTGCTGCTATTTTGTTTATGGCGGCCGAGCCAAAAAAAACGGCTGAAAGTGATTACGCAACAAGGTATTAGCCACTTGGCCGCCGCATCAACACTAACCGGAAAGGAACCCTTATGCAGATTCGCCTGTTTAAAATAATGGCGCTGAGCGCCGCCATCATGACGGCCAGTTCTCCGCTGTTTGCCGCCCAACTCGACGCCGGTGCGGTGGCCGCGCCGGACGAATACGGTGCTAAAGTCGCGGCGCAGATCCTCAAGGCCGGTGGCAACGCGGTGGATGCCGCCGTAGCGACCGCCTTTACCCTGGCGGTTACCTATCCCGAAGCAGGCAACATTGGTGGCGGCGGCTTTATGACGCTGTATATCGACGGTAAGCCCTACTTCCTGGATTATCGTGAAACCGCACCCAACGCCGCCAGCAAAGGCATGTATCTGGATGAAAAAGGCCAGGTTATCGACAACCTCAGTCTGGTTGGCAGCAAAGCCGCCGGGGTTCCGGGTACGGTGATGGGATTATGGGAAGCGCACCAGAAGTTCGGCAAACTGCCCTGGGCGGAACTGTTAACGCCGGCGATTGGCTACGCGCGGCAGGGCTTTACCGTCGCCAACCAGCAGTACCAGTATCGTGAAGACGCCAATAAACTGTTTGCTGGCAAAACCAACTTCGGCGACTACTTTGGCAGCATGAAGCCAGGCAGCCTGTTTAAACAACCAGAACTGGCAAAAACCCTCGAACGGATCGCCGATCGGGGGGCTAGCGACTTTTACCGCGGCGAAACCGCCAACCTGTTGGTAAAGCAGATGCAGCAGGATGGCGGTTTGATCAGCGCGGACGATCTGAAGGATTACCGCGTGAAATGGCGTGAGCCGATGCAGATCGCCTGGCGTGGCAATACCATCTATACCGCCCCGCTGCCTAGCTCCGGCGGCATCGCTCTGGCGCAGTTGTTGGCAATCAAGGAGTATCGCGCCGCCGATTTTAAGGGGGTCACGCTCAACTCGGCACGCTACATCCATTTGTTGTCGGAAATTGAAAAGCGGGTGTTTGCCGATCGTGCCGACTATTTGGGCGATCCTGACTTTACCGATGTGCCGGTGGCCAAGCTGACCGCCGCCGATTATCTGCAAAAACGCGCGGCAGAAGTGAATCCGCAGGCCATCTCCGCCAGCGAAAAAGTACGTCCCGGCCTGGAAACGCACCAAACCACCCACTTTTCGGTTATCGATGCGCAAGGCAATGCGGTCAGTAATACCTATACGCTAAATTGGGACTTTGGCAGCGGCGTGGTGGTCAATGGCGCTGGCTTCTTGCTGAACGACGAAATGGATGATTTCAGTGCCAAACCCGGCGTGGCAAACGCCTTTGGCGTGGTGGGCAGCGACGCCAATGCCATTGAGCCCGGCAAGCGCATGCTGTCGTCCATGAGTCCGACCATCGTTACCCGCGACGGCAAGGTGACGCTGGTGCTCGGCACGCCGGGGGGGTCACGCATTTTTACGTCAATCTTTCAGGTGCTGAACAACATTTACGATTATCACCTGTCACTGCAACAGGCGGTAGCGGCGCAGCGCGTACACCACCAGTTGCTGCCCAAAGACACCCTCTACTACGACAGTTACGCGCCGTTGACCGGTCAGGTGGCGGCAGAGTTAACCGCGCTGGGTTATACCCTGGAGGATCAGGGTTGGAACATGGGGGATATCCAGGCGATCCGCGTCAATGGCAGGATGCCAGAAACCGCTTCCGACCCGCGTGGTCGGGGTACTGGACAGGTGATAGAACGCTAGTGTGCTGGCCAATTGCGTCGGGGAGCAGCAATACCCGGCGCTGCTGATGAAATATTTAGACATTATTATTTAATTTATAATTAACATGTATGCATCGTCATTAACATCGCCCCGCTTATCTGTATTTTTTTGTGTCTTGAAAAGATTATTTTGCGTATTGGGCTAATCTTATAAGACTAATTAATATATCGATTAGTCGGAGGTTAATGATGCACCATCAAAGCGATCGGCAGAAAAAGCCGGAAAAAAACACCCCGCCAGCCGCTTCGCCAAAGCGGGAAAAGGATGATTATCACCACGCGCCAGAGTCCGGTGACAAGCAGGTGAAATAATGACTACGGGCGACCCAACGCTGGCCATGCTGCTGTATTTCGTTATGCCATTATGGTTATTGGCCGGCATCGCCGACTGGGCATGTCATCGCGCGACTGAAATAGAGAAAACCAGCGGTACCAAGGAGTCACTGCTGCATTTGATGATGTTTGTCGAAGTGGGTATTCCGTTGTTGGCCGCCATTTTCCTTGAGATCAACAGCCTGATTATCTTGTTGATGATAGTCGCTTTTTTTGTTCATGAAGCCACGGCGCTGTGGGATGTCAGCTACGCCGTGGACCAACGTGAAGTTACGCCGATCGAACAGCATATTCACAGCTTTCTGGAGATGATCCCGTTAATGGCGATGCTGATGGTGATCTCGTTAAACTGGCAGGATTTCACCGCGCTGTTCGGCATGGCCGACCAATCTGCCGACTTCTCGCTGCGTTGGAAAACACCCCCGTTGCCGACCGGTTATAGGCTGACGCTGTTCGCGGCAATATTGCTGCTGGTTATTATTCCCTACATCGAAGAATTTGTTCGCACTTTGCGAAAGAGGTAAATCATGCCGTTTATTCCTTTTAATCCCTCGCCAGGTTACACCTTAGGCGCCGAATTAGAATTACAGCTCATTGATTTAAATAGCTGCGAGCTTTCGCAAAAAGGCCTGGAAATTATAAAAGCCATGAATAATGAAAAGAATATAAAGGAAGAGCTGACGCTATCAACCATAGAAATTAATTCGGCGGTGCATAAGAATGCCTTTACCCTGTACGATGAATTGAGCACCATTGCCAGCCAGCTGTCGGACGTGGCCGCCGGTTATCACTGCGGGCTATGCGGCGGCGGTCGCCATCTTACCAGCGATTGGAAAGAACAGTGCATTACCCCCACCGAACGTTATCAGGAGGTGTACGATCACCTGGGTTTTTTGGCAAAACTGTCCTGCGTTTTTGGCCAACATATTCACGTCGGTGTTGAAAGCGGCGATGAAGCCATTTATCTGTGCCACGCGCTGATCCCCTACCTGCCGCACTTTATCGCCCTGAGTGCCTCGTCGCCTTATTACCAGTCGGTTGATACACGCTTTGCCAGTTCACGTTTCAGCGCGCTGAACTCGTTCCATACCTTCGGCTACATTGAGAATATCCACAATTGGCAGCAGTTTAACCAGTATGTCGACACCGCGACGCGGCTGGGGATCATACAATGCCTGAAGGATATTTATTGGGAAATCCGGCCGAAGCCCAACTTCGGTACGGTCGAGATCCGCGTTTGCGATACGCCGTTGTCGATTTATCATGCCTGCATGCTCAGCGGTTACGCGCAGCTGTTGGTGAAATATCTGCTCGATGAACGCCGGCCGCTGCAACAGGCCTACCATTCTGCCGTCACCTGCAACACCTTCTGCGCCCAGCGCTACGGCTTCAGCGCGCCTTACATCGACTGTCAGTCAGCAGAGAAAACCGAATTGTCACGTCATCTGCTGTTTACCCTGCAACGCCTGTATCACTACGCCAGCGGTCGTGACATCGAGGTCCTGGATTACCTGAAACAATATGTCATGCACGGCGAAAACGATGCCGATCGTATTCGCGGCATGGCGCAGGCGGGTTACAGCGAAAGCTGCATCATCCAGACCATGATGGCGCTGCTGACCAGCGGTGTGCACAGCGGTAACGTGGCGATCGGCGCCTGAAAGATGCAGCGAATGAAGGAAAAGCGGGACCGTTGGACGGCCCCGTGGGTGTTGCGGCGGGCGCTCTGCCCCCGATAGATGGATTACGGATTTAACTGGGTGCTGTAATTGACCGGTACCCAACGGTAACCCTGACCTTGCGCTTGCACATGCCCCAGACCGGGGAAGGCAATATGCGCCGCCGCCACCCAATAGCCCTGTTTGGCAGCCTGCGCCAAAATACGCTCGCGGGTCGCGATGGCCTGCTGACGATCGACGTCGAAATGAATCGCCACCTGCGGCTCAGGCATCTGTACCGCCTTGGCATGGATGATATCCCCCCACAGCACCAGCGTTTGCCCCGCGCTTTCCACCCGATAGGTCACGCTGCCCGGAGTATGCCCATAGGCCGCCTGCGCCTGTATGCCCAGAGGCAAGGTGGCCGGCGCGGTAAAGGTTTTCAGTTTGCCGGCGGCGATAATCGGCTTTAACACCTCGGCAGATTGTTTAAAGGTATGGCGCTGCCCCGCTTCCACTTTGCTCTGGTTGGCACTATCCAGCCAAAAATCAGGATCGTGTTTGTCGACATAGACCTCGGCATTGGTGAATGCCGGTTTGCCATTGAGCGTCAGGCCACCGGAATGATCGCCGTGCACGTGGGTCACCAGCACCGCATTGATGCTTTCCGCCGGGTAACCGGCCGCTTTCAGGTTGGCTAACAGATGGCCGCCGTTATTGCCGAACAACTGCCCCGCGCCGGTATCGACCAGAACCCGCTGTTTGCCGTCGTCGATCACGAAGGTATTGATTGAGGTTTCCGCTTGTGGCGTCATCGCGTCCTCTGCCATTCGCTGTTTTAAGCGTTGCGGATCGATCGGCAGCAGCAATTTCTCCAGCGGCAGCGTGATGGTGCCGTCGGACACCGCGGTCACCGTCAGCTTGCCCAATGCCATACGGTAATATCCCGGCGCCTGCTGATGCGTATCGGCAGCGTGGGTCAGCGAGGTTGCCAGCAGTAGACTGGCGGGCAGCACTAAATATGATTTCATAGCTATCCTGTTGGTGGAAAAACATCGCTTTAACGTTGGCAGAGATTATCGTATTGTCCAATCACATCATTCAAATCGATTGGATTGATTGTGAATATCAGAGAAAATGATTTTAGTCGTATCGATCTGAATCTATTGACGGTTCTGCTGGTGCTGTATCGTGAAGGCAGTGTCTCCCGCGCCGCTCAGAAACTGTTTCTTGGTCAACCGGCGGTCAGCGGCGCTTTGGCACGGCTGCGTGTCATGTTCGACGATCCACTGTTCGTACGTTCGGCCAACGGCATGGATCCGACGCCGCGCGCCCACGCCCTGGTGCGCGAACTGACGCCGCTGATGGAAAACATGCAGCAGGTGCTGTTTCGGCAGCCACAATTCTCCCCCGCCAGTTCGCAGCACAGCTTTCGTCTCGGTATCACCGACTGGGTGGAAAGCTGGCTGATGCCACCGCTGTTCGAACTGCTGCATCAGCACGCCCCTGGCATCACGCTCAACGTGGTGGCAACCGATCCGTTTCAGGATGGCGACGCGCTGGAGCAGGATCGCATCGATCTGGCCATTTCGGTGGCGGACGGCGCCGCACAGGGTCTACGGCGACAGGTATTGGCGGTAATGGGCTACAAAACCTTTTGGCATCCGGCGCAATGGCAGCCCAGGCTGCCATTGACGTTGGAGGCCTATACCCGCGGCGAGCATCTGTTGGTGTCCTATCGCGACGCCAACAGCAGCATTATTGACCGCCAACTGGCGTTGTTGGGGCATCGGCGACGGGTCCGTTACACCACGCCGCACTTTGCGACGTTACCGCTAATGCTGCAACGTACGCCAACCTTCGCTACCGTGCCGGATGGGCTGGAACCCAGTTGGCGCCAACATTTTGGCCTGTGCGCCAGTGAATTGCCGCTGGAAATCGCAAAGTTTGAGGTCGCCATGCTGTGGCATCGCCGTCGCGAGCAGGAGCCGGCGCTGCAATGGTTACGTAGCAGTCTGGTACAATTACTGGCGCAGTGACGGCCAGGCTTCAGCGATGCGCCGTGGTTTTTTCCGTTGGTACATCAGGGCATCACCGGCAGCCAGTCACCGATCAAGCCCCTGCGGCTGTGGTGGATCAAACTCGACGATGCCGTAGGAAAAGCCCAGTCGGTATCGCACGGTGCGCGCGACGTTTCCTGCGTGGCCAACCGGCAGTAGGCCTTGAACCACTGCCGGTTCTCATCAACCAGCGTGACCAACCCAATCGGTACTCGAAACAAACGTCGCGCCATGCGGGTGATACGATCAAAACGTTCTTCCAGCGCGGTATCCAGCACTCTCTAATCGCAGCGTCACACCTAATGCCATCACGCTGATGGATAAAATAGATGGCGCTTTTAGCCTTTGCTCCCGGCTTTGATTTCAGCGCCGGTATTTATACTCGCCGTTTATGTTTATCCAAGGTTCTGGTGGCGTGACAAAACCCTTTTTACGCAGTGGCAGTTTGCACGACGTGGTGGCCCTGGGGGAAAATGGGCAACCGGTTTATACCCTGGCGCAGCCGTTGCGCGAAGCGCTGCGCCTGCAAAATCAGCCTGCGGTAGCGCAGATGCTGGCCATTCCTCAAGTTAATCAAACCGGCGATCGCATCGACTGGTATGCCCCTTTCGCCGGGACGGCGATCGGTTGGCAAGCCGCCAGCCTGGCGCAGCGTCAGGCGGCATTGCAGGTTCTCGACGCCGGCCGCAGCGCGGTCGCCACGCTGAGCCAGCGGGCGTTGGCTTCTGCCAACCCGGCGCACAGGCTGTTCGCCGCCCTGCTCGACCATGCATTGCAGATTCCTGATGCCCAGCACGTTTTTCTGGTGGATGGCAAACCGGTACTGACCTTTTGGGGCTTCATCCGCCACCAGGGTGTGCCGTGCAATGACATGTTTGCCTGTCTGCGCCCTGCGCCCGAAGAGAGGTCCCTGGCGCCTACCGACCTGCCGCCGCCATTACCGCCGTCAGTATCCGCGGTTCCTCCGCCATCCGAGATGATCCCAGCCACGCCGGCGGCGGTTGTCGCGCCCGTAATGGGGAGCGCTAAGCGCCGGTGGCGTTGGCTTTTGGCGTTGGCCGTCATGTTGGCGCTGGTGATAACGCTGGCGCTGCGCAGTTGGCCGTCTACACCCGCACCCGTCACGGTGGCGGCACGCGCGGCGCCAGCGATACCAGACAAAACATCCGTTGCGTTGCCGCCGCTCCAGCTACCGCTGGCAGCCGCCACGGTGATGCCACCTGTGCCCCAGGTCCAGATCGCCACGCCGCACGATAAACATGCGCTGGTGATGCCTACCGCGGCGGTCAGGGCCGGATCCAACCGTTTTCTTGACGGTAAATGGCGCGCGCGGCCGGCGGTCGACAGCCCGCTGACCGGCAAACTGCCCACTCTGCGCTATCGGTTGTATCACGGCAAAGGGACGGCCAACCTGACGCAGGCCGACGGTGTGCGTTGCAGCGTCAACGTTGAGGCCGGGTTGATGCAATCCGGCAATCTGGTGATCAACAGCCGTACTCCGGCACGCTGCAGCGACGGTTCACGCTATCAACTGCCGGAGCTGATCTGTACGCCGATGGGCGACGACGCCGCCGCGCAATGTATCGGCCGCTACGGCAACCAAACCGACTATCCCATGATGATGACGCGCGAGAAAAAATAATGCTGGCGACTTTGACCGACTACCCCGCACGAATCACGCTGATTCAAGACAGCGGCATACAGTTCCTCGATTTTGGGTTGCCTGCCGCCACCGTCCTGCCGGAATTGCCCGGCGCGTTTGTGCGCAAAACCGCTAACGGCCCGCTGTTGCGACTGGCGTTCGACACAGTGCACGGCAGGTATCTGCTGGCCAATGTGCCAGGAGAGCCGCCGGAAATGGTGCGGCCGGAATTGCGTTTTCCGCTGGAGTATTCACTCCACCTGCTGAACAACCAATGGTTGCCGCTGCCGTTCTTGCGCTTCAACCCAGCAAGCGGCTTGCTGGCCGGACCGGATAATTGGGCGCGGCTGC
Source organism: Serratia odorifera (assembly GCF_900635445.1). Taxonomy (NCBI): domain Bacteria; kingdom Pseudomonadati; phylum Pseudomonadota; class Gammaproteobacteria; order Enterobacterales; family Yersiniaceae; genus Serratia; species Serratia odorifera. The sequence goes on along the minus strand of NZ_LR134117.1, from coordinate 3,991,811 downwards.
GCATTACCCGGCTGGAAGATAGCGATAGTGACGGTAACCGCTGGCGTATCACCCTGGCATTTGACACCCAGGTGCTGGATGCCGCCGAAGCGCCGCTGGCGCCCACCGACCATGACGTCAGCGCCGGGCTGAGTTTCGCCCTGGCGCACCATAGCCGCGATCTGGATCCGTTTCTCGATTTGACCTGGGTTGACGGCTGGCTGCGGGAAACCTTTGTTCAGCAGGCCGTTGCCCTCGAGCAACGCAGTGAAGCGGCGCTACGCAACGCGCTGAAGCTGTTTGAATATCAGGCACATTACCTTAACCTGCTGGCGATGTTCGGCGACCGCCTGCAATTGCCGCAAATCAGACTGATCGCCCCGTCAGCGCAGGCGCCGGCGGTGGCAGTCGATCTGATCCTTGATGTCGGCAACTCGCATACCTGCGGCATTATGGTTGAGGATCATCCAGAGGAAAGTGACGGGCTGAAACATACCTACGAACTGCAACTGCGCGACCTGGCGCAGCCGCAGTACCTGTACCAGGCGCAGTTTGACAGTCGTGCCGAGTTTGCGCCGGCCGAGTTTGGCAAAGCGCAGTTTTCATTCCAGAGTGGCCGTGAACAGGCATTTTGCTGGCCCTCGATGATGCGTGTCGGCAGTGAAGCCAGCCGACTGGCGGCCCGGCGCCAGGGCACCGAAGGCGCAACCGGTCTTTCCAGTCCACGCCGCTATCTGTGGGACGAGGAGCGCTATCCCCATGGCTGGCGCTTCAATATGCCGCAGGAACCGATGGCCGCTGCCGCACCGCTGGCGCATCTGCTCAATGACCAGGGGCAGCCACTGTTTAATCTGGCGGCCGAGGAGCGGTTGCCGGTATTCAGCGCCAGCTACAGCCGTAGCGCGATCATGACGCTGATGCTCAGCGAACTGCTGGCACAGGTGCTGATGCAAATCAACAGCGTTGGTCAACGGTTGAAAATGCCGCACGGCAACGCGCCACGGCAATTACGTAATATCATTCTCACGCTGCCCTGTGCGATGCCAAAACCGGAGCGTGAACTGTTCCGCCGCCGCATGCACGATGCCATTGGCCTGGTGTGGAAAGCACAGGGCTGGCACCCGGTGGATGCGCCCTTCACCAGCCTGGCGCAACAAAACGCCGGTAAACTGCCGGTGCCACAGGTGCAGATGGCGTGGGATGAGGCCACCTGTGGCCAACTGGTGTATCTCTACAATGAGACACAGTTGAATTTTGCCGGCCACAGCGCGGCGTTTTTTGCCAGCATGGCGCGGCCAGACCGCCCTGCAGCGCAGCACGGTAAAGCGCTGCGCATCGCCTCGATTGACATTGGTGGCGGCACCAGCGATTTGTCCATCACCCAGTTTTCTCTCGATGACGGTGTGGGGCATAACGTGAAAATCGTGCCAAACCTGCTGTTTCGCGAGGGCTTTAAAATGGCCGGCGACGATATTCTGCTCGATGTGATCCAGCAATACCTGCTGCCGGCGGTACAACGGGCACTGCAACAGGCTGGCGTCGCGCAACCCGCCGCGCTGATGGACAAACTGTTCGGCAGCCAAGGCCGTCTGGACGGATTTTCCGCCCGTCGGCAGCAAACGGCTTTGCAGCTGTTTATACCGCTCGGTCACGCCATTTTACAGGCTTATGAACAATACGATCCGCTCGACCGGCATACGGAACTGGCGGCAACCTTTGGCGAACTGTTGCCCCAGTTACCCACCACCGGCGTACTGACGTTCATCAACGGTGAAACGCAACGTCAGCTACCGGCTGATGCCGCCACATTCGATATTCTGCAAACGCCGCTGTTGCTGCCGCTGCATCAACTGCACGTGGCATTCCTGAACGGCAAGATGCGCATCGCCGCCTGTCTGCGCGCGCTGGCAGAAGTGGTCGCACATTACGGTTGTGATGTATTGCTGCTCAGCGGACGCCCATGCCGCCTGCCGGGCGTGCAGGCGTTGCTGCGTCATTTGCAGCCGCTACCGGCCAACCGCATCGTCTCACTGGACGGTTACCACACCAGTAGTTGGTATCCGTTCCACCACCAGGGAAAGATTGAAAATCCAAAATCCACCGCGGCGGTTGGCGCGATGCTCTGCCTGCTGGCGCTTGATCTGCGTCTGGGCAGTTTCTATTTCAAGGCCGGTGATTTTCAGCCTTATAGCACCATTCGCTATCTCGGCATGCTGGATGCACAGCAGGCGCTCACCGCCGACAACGTGTATTACCGTGATATCGATCTGGATGCGGCCGAGTTTATGCTCGACGCAGCGCGCTTTCCGCTGCGTGGCCCGCTACAACTGGGTTTTCGGCAGCTGGACAACGATCGCTGGCCGGCAACGCCACTGTATAACCTGAGCATCGTCGATGCGCAGCTGGCACGTCGCCTGGCCAGCAACGACGTTTTGCATCTGCGGCTGCGGGTGGTGGACGGTGAGCGTTTTGAACTGGCGGATGCCGTACTGGCGGATGGCACGCCGGTTCCCTTGCAACAGTTGCAGCTCAGGCTTAATACCCTGGCCGCCGGCGGTGCCGGCGCGACGCACTATTGGATCGACAGCGGGAGCGTCTTCAACACATGAATCCACTAACCGTCAATACCCTGGTGCAGCAGGCACGGCAAACCGCACTGACGATTGGCAACCTTGCCGACTGGTTGAACCACGCCCGGCAGCGCTCAGCGCGGTTGGCTATCGAGGCCGACCGCCTGCAACTGGCGCTGCAACGCTGCCAACACGACGCCGAACGGCTGGCGCAGGCGGCCAGCGATGTTTTCAGCATTGGCATTTATGGTCGCGTTCAGGCAGAAAATGCGTCACTCGCTGTCATTTTGGGACGTCAAACGATGCAGGTTGCGCAGCCGACGTTGACGCTCCGTTACCGTCACAGTGCGACAATCGCCGCGCCACGCCTCACGCTGTTGACCGAGGCCGATCTGATCACCCTGCTGTTCATTACCGCCGGCGCGCCGCCGCTGGACGAGCAGCAGCTCAATCAGCAACTGGCCGCGTTAAGCCAGCGGCGTCAGACGGCGGCCGTGGCGGGAATGTCGTCACGTTGCGTAGCGTCGCTGCGAGATGCGCTGTTGCGCCATCGGCCGCAAATGCCCCCGGCCAATGCTTTCTGGATGGCTGCGAGCAACCTGGCGCCCTATCTGGGCATTGATCACCGTGCTCAGCTGTTTTCGCCGTTGTGGAACAGCCAGCCGCAGCTGACCGGGCTATATCGCCAACTGGCTCACTCGTTACACGGCCTCGGCAGCCGGCATATTCAGCTAATGAAAGGCGAACTGCCGTACCTCGATGGCATCATTGACGGTAGCCTGGCAACGCACCTCAATAGCCCACTGGACAGCAGCGTGCAGATCGCGACGTTGGCTGGCGATGAGGCCAATCGGCGGGCGTTTTCATTGGCCGAACTGGCCTTATTGAGCGTTGAACTGTGCCTCAGCCAACCGGTTGAAAACGATCCGTTCAGCGAGCCGGTGGATATTCTGGACATTCCTGCCGGCGTTGACGGCGACACTTCGACGCCGATACAGCGGTTGATGCAGGCCAAGCGGGCCTGCCAACTGGCATATTGCACCGATCGTCGCCAACCGCAGTTGTTGCTGGTCGGCTCCACTACCACCCGGCATCAGGACGTTGCCGAGGTCGGTAAAGCGCTGACCGATTGGCAACAGCGCCAGCAGGCTGAGCAACCGCCGCTGTGTGGCGATGGCAAACCGGATCTGATGTGGGTCTTTAGCCATCACCGCGCCTCGGCCGGGCAAAAAAAGCTGGACGACGCGGTACAGCGTTATGTGAGCGCCAGCGGCGCGCAATGGGGATCGCTATTGGCACTGGATGCCAGCGACATTCGACGGATGCTGGCCTACCTGGCCGCGGCGGCCAAGGCAACCACGCAGCGTCAGCGCATTGGCGGGTTATTGCAGGCGCTGAGACGCGAGGTACGTGAAACGTTGCTGGGCAGTTGGCATCAATCGGCCGAGAGTCAGGGGCGGCAGAGACGACAAACCGCCCAGCACCTGCTCAAGGCCCTGCAGGCCAGAACCGGCGTACACGGCGAACTGCTGGAGCGTCTGTTGCCAGAGCGCGATCGGCTACGCCGTTTGCAGCGGCAAACGTGCAGCGTCGGATCATCGGTCGATGATCCGTTCAGTATTGGCGTGGAGTTGGATCTGTTGACCAACGCCTCACACAGCCAAAACGTTACGCCAGACAATCACGCCTTTGCCGATGCGCTGTTCGCTGACTGGATCGGCCATTTACGCGCCTTGCCGTACCATGACGCAGTGCGCAAGCTGCTGGCGGTGGATCAAACCACGCTGAATCTCCTGGTGGATGAACTGGTTAATGCCGCCTTTCGTCTGGAACTGGCGGCTCAGCTGCGGCACAGTCTGGCGACGGCAGGAAGCGCTGCCGATCGGCAAATATCTCAGGCGTTAAGCGTACTGGGTGATTTTGTCGCCTGGCTGGGGTTCCAACATCTGCCGGCATCGCAGCGTCCGGCCAGTCGTATCCATCACGGACAGCCGATCTTTGTCTCTGTAGCCCAGCTGGATACTGCCCGTCCAGCGCGTTTAACGCAATTGGCGGCAACGCCGGTCAACGGCGCGGCGTTTTATATCTATGACTGGCTGGTGGGGTTAGATGCCCTGATCGAGCAAAATGACGGTCATGATGCCGCCAGCTCACTGGATAACCAACTGCGAGCGCGCCTGACGGCGCTGAGCGAGGCGTTGGCGTAATGCAAAGCGGTATCGGGCAGCAACCCGATACCCTTAGATAGACGATCAGAAACGATCGATGCCGACCAGTTGATCGAGAGGCAGTTTGCCGATGCGTGGGTACGGTTCGCTGACGCCTTTGCCGATCGCTACCATTAGCGCGATCTGATAATGATCCGGTTTGTTGATCAGCGCGCCGACCGCCTCAAAGTCAAAACCGTCCATCGGGCAGGAGTCATAACCCTGCGCCTTGGCGGCCAGCATCAGCGTCTGGGCGAAAATACCGCTGCTGCGCATGATTTCATCACGCTGCACCTGCGGTTTGTCGCGGTAATACTGGTCGATGGCCGGGTACATAAACTGTTGCACCGGCTCTGCCGCTTCACCCCAAACGGTTTTTACCTGCGATTGCCAACTGGATAAATCACCGCATAGCACCACCAGCATCGACGCATCGGTCACCTGGGCCTGATTCCAGGCAACTTCGCGGATCGCTGCGCGCTGCGCCGCATCTTCAACCAGCAGCGGCCGCCAATGCTGCAAGTTGAACGCACTGGGCGCATTTTGCAGCGCAATGTTCAACAGCGCTTTTTTCTCTGCCAGCGTCATCTGATGCTGGCGATCAAACTGTTTGGTTGCCCGGCGTTGGGCAATGGCATCAAGCGTATTCATGATTTTCCTTATGTCTGGTGTCTTATGTCTTATGTCTGGTGAGTATTTTCTTCCGTTGGCCGCGTCTGTCCAGCTCTAAAGGGCTAGACGGTACGTTTTCGTCAGCCCAACTGCTCGGCCGCCTGCGCCAGATAGCTGGCCATTTCGCTGTCTGGCACCATACCGCCGCCGGTCGCCCAGACCAGGTGAGTTGCCTGACTCATCCTGGCGGCATCCAGACCGCGCTGCGCCAGCCATGGGTGTTCGGCAGCAACCCGCCACGGCCCCGGCATACCCGCCAGCGCCGACGGTTCCAGGCGGATCTGCTGCTGGCGATCCAATAGCCCCAGCAGGCGATACATCTCGCTGTCGCTCAGGGTATAACAACCGTCCAGCAGGCGCTCCATCGCGCGCCCGACAAAGCCGGAAGCGCGGCCGACCGCCAGGCCATCGGCAGCCGTGACGTTGTCGATGCCCAGATCCTGCACCGCGATGCCGTCGTGCAACCCGGTATAGATGCCCAATAACATGCAGGGGGAATGAGTCGGCTCGGCAAAGAAGCAGTGCACGTGATCGCCGAACGCCAGCTTCAGGCCAAACGCCACCCCGCCAGGCCCACCGCCGACGCCACACGGCAGGTAGACGAACAGCGGGTGTTGTTCATCCACTGTAATCCCCTGCTGGATAAACTGCTGTTTCAGCCGCTCGCCGGCTACCGCGTAGCCGAGAAACAGGGTTTGCGAATTTTCGTCGTCGATAAAGAAACAGTGCGGATCGTCGGCCGCCTGCTTACGCCCCTGTTCCACCGCCACGCCATAGTCCTGCGCATACTCGATCACCTCGACGCCATGTTCGCGCAGTTTTTGCTTCTTCCACGCGCGGGCGTCGGCCGACATATGTACACTAACGCCAAAGCCCAGTTTGGCGCTGATAATACCGATCGACAGCCCCAGATTGCCGGTAGAGCCAACGGCAATACGGTATTGGCTGAAGAAATGGCGGAAATCGTCAGAAAACAGCCTGGCGTAGTCGTCATCCGGTTTCAGCAGGCCGGCACCGACCGCCAGCATTTCCGCGTGGGTCAACACTTCATAAATACCGCCGCGCGCCTTGATCGAACCGGAAATCGGCAGATGGCTGTCTTGCTTCAATAACAATCGACCGGGCAAGGTCAGCCCGTAATGCACATTCAGCGCCTGCTGCATGGCGCTAATGGCAGTCAATGGCGACTCAATGATACCGCCGTCCGCGCGGGTCTGCGGAAATGCCCGGCTGATGTAGGGGGCAAAACGCGCCAACCGCCGGGATGCCTGCGCAACGTCCTCAGCGCCGAGGCCGACAAACGGCAGCCCTGCGGCCAGCGTGGTTGAACGTGGGTTAAACCAGCTGACCGGCTGTAGCGCCATCAGTTGGGCAACCAGCGGATACTCGGCAATCAGCGCATTGATCTCGGACTGTTTCATCGGGGCTTCCTGCTTGCATAACACGGGAAATCAGCATGGCGTAAAGCACACCGTGGCGCAAGCGGCCGGTCAGCGGTGGTTAGTCGCCACGTGCGGCGGCTTCCAGCCCGGCGATCTCCAGTTTAACCATGCCAAGCATCGCTTCAGCCACCCGTCTGGCTTTTTCGCGGTCTGCGCCATAAACCCATTCGCCAAGGCATTTGGGCACGATTTGCCAGCTTAGCCCCCAGCGATCGCGCAACCAGCCGCATTGCTCAATCACCCCGCCGTCGCCCAGCCCGTGCCACAAACGGTCGATTTCCGCCTGGTCGGCACACTCGACGCTGATGGAAAAACTGTGGTTGAAGCTGTCCAGCTTGCCGGCTTCGAACGCCAGATAACGCTGGTCACCCAGGGTAAAGCCGGCAATCGTCACGTGCCCCGCCGGGCCGGAAGGCGAATCCGCCGGCAAGGTGGTGCGCCATTGCACCGCCGAACCGGGGATCAGCGTGGTATAACAGCGCAGCGCAGCTTCCATGTCTTTTTCAAACCACAGTTGTTGCGTGATTTTGTTCATGTAACCCCCTGCTATTCATCCAACAGCGTGGTGAAACCGCCAAAAATCATACGCTGACCATCAAACGGCATGCGGTCGGCAAACGCCTGCATGCGCGGATCGGACATCATTTTCTGGTTGGCGGCGTCGCGCACCTCCTTTGACGGGTATTCGATCCAGCTGAACACCACCACTTCATCTGCCGTGGCCTTCACCGCACCGCGAAAATCGGTAACTTCACCTTCCGGAACGTCATCACCCCAGCACTCCACCACCCGCAACGCACCAAACTCTTTGAACAGCGGGGCTGCTTCTGCGGCCATCTGGCGATAGGCCTCCTGATTCGCTGCCGGTACCGCCACCACAAAACCGTCTACATAGTTCATTGACTGGCTCCTCGGTCGTCAACGACGATCGGGTTATGGCGTCGGCACGGCGCCAACGCCCCCCTACAATTTTAGACGCTGATGAAAATAGTAACGCAGAAAAACTATCCTGCCCCGTCGCCACAGACGCTGCGTCGGGAACACCACCTTGTACAACGTAATCAGGTTTTGATCGGCGGCCGGTTGAGACAATAAAAAAGGGCTGAACCTTGGTTCAGCCCTTTTAGCATGGTATGCGGCACTGCGGCGTTGATAGCACCGCATTGCCGGTTATGCTTCGGCGTTGGTGGCCAGTTCGATCGGCTTGGCCTGCGCCGCGGCCGCGGGTTTGGCTTGTGCCGCAACCGCGGGGGCGCGATCTTCTTTTTTCTTGCCGGCATGTGAGATCAGGTTGAACAGCTCGCCCAGGCCATAAATTGCGCCCAGCAACACCGCTACCATCACCGGCACCAGAATAACTACCATCGCCAGGCTTTCTAACATCTCAATCATCGTCGTCTCCTGGTCATGTACCAAAAAACCTCTCCCACAGAGAAGGATTTCCCTGAGGTTTTTTAGCGCTAAATAGGGAATGTCTTTCTGTGACGAAAATGGTCACACTTTGACGTGGATCAATGTAACTTACACAGTTACATTAAAACAATGCAAAAAAGTGCTCTCTGGCGTGTGGAGACGAGAAAGTTTAGTGGTGGGTATCAGGTTGATTGATGCATTCGCAGGGCTCGAACGGATAACCTGCACAGGCTTCGACCTTGCCAACGATATCCGCCAGCGAGGTTTGCGCCAGCGAGGCTTCCATGTGTCGGCTGATGCGGGCGAACTCCCCTTCGAGCACCGGGATGATGGCATGGCCAATGTAGCACTCGTCGTTGGGTTTTGAACGGTGCAATGGGAAATAGGGTTGATCTTCTACCGCGTGATAGATGTCGCGCAAGGTGATCTCACTGGCCGGCTTGGCCAGCAGCGCCCCGCCGCCTTGCCCCATTTGCGAATGTGTCAAACCGGCGTCTGCCAGCGCACCGAGAATGCGCCGCACCACCGTCGGATTGGTATTCACGCTGCGAGCAATATCTTCCGAACGCACCGCCTGGCCGCGAAACAGCGTAATATTGGTAAGAATGTGGATCGCAACGGCAAAACGGGTTGATGTAGACACGCCAGCACCTGCTAAAAGTTGTTCTTATGACCAGATAAGAATGACATATATGTGACAGAGTAAACCACATAGTGAATAGCGGCTACGGGAAAGTCAATCAACTGCCGGCATTGCGTTAGCTTTTCGTGCGATAGTTGGCAATTTTTGCCGACTTGCGGCCATCAGACGGCGAAAGCAAAAAAATTAAGATTATTTCCCTATTTTATTTTTATGCGGCGGAATACATTCATCTCAACTTTTACCAGAGCAATAATCTGATGCAGTTTGTTTATTAATGCATCACTTTTACCAGGAAATAATATGAACATTAAACGTGCCGCTGGCGTAGCTGTATTAATTCTGTCAACGCTGTCCGTAACCGCGTGTGGCAATATGTCTCACCGCGATCGTAATACCGCAGTCGGTGCCGGTATCGGCGCTCTGGGTGGTGCAGTCCTCACCGACGGCAGCACGCTGGGTACGCTGGGTGGCGCCGCTCTGGGCGGCATTATTGGCCACCAGACCAGCCGTTAATCACGCTATCAATACGCCACTGGCGTTAATTAATCACCTCGGGTCGGCTATTATTCATACCAGAATAGCCGGTCCGAGGATAAATATTTCCCGCCTGTTTATTCTGCCGTTTATCGCCTGACAACACTCTACTTATCAGCTTATTCTGATTGAACGTTTATTCTCCGACGGCGGTAGCTGAAATACCCCTGGCGATCGCCGTTGTTGATCAACCGTCAGCAGACTGATGCCGGCAAACTGTACTTGCCGGCATCAGCACAGCTATCCTTTGATGTGCGAGACCACATTCAGCGGCTGGGCGTCGGGCAGAATGTTCATATGTTCAAGCACCTGAGCCATGATTTTGCCAAACACCGGGCCGGCTACCGAGCCGCCAAAGTGCTTGCCGGCCTTCGGGTTGTTGACCATGACCACCAGCGCTACCTGCGGATCGCTGGCCGGCGCCACACCGGCGGTATAGTTGATGTAGCCGCCGTCGTATTTGCCGTTGTCACCCATTTTTTCGGCAGTACCGGTTTTAATCGCCAGACGATAACCGGGTACCGCGGCACTGACGCCGCTGCCGCCGGGCAAGGCGTCGCTTTCCATCATGTGAACCACCGATCTGACTACCGATTCCGGCATCACGCGCTGCCCCACCACCGGCGGTGTGATCTTGGTGATCGACAGCGGTCGATACACGCCAAATGCGCCAATCGCCGCATATTCGCGCGCCATTTGCAGTGGCGTTACCCGCAGCCCGTAACCGAAGGAAAAGGTTGCACGTTCAATATCGGCCCAGCGGGTGCGGTGCCGCGGCAGGTAGCCGCTGCTTTCATTGCCGATACCCAGTTCGGTAGGTTTGCCCAGGCCAAAGCTTTGATACACCGCGGGCAGCACCGTGGCCGGCATCGCCAACGCAATGTGCGACACCGCGATATCGCTGGATTTTTGCAACACGCCGGTAATGGTCAGTTTTGACCAATGACCGACGTCGCGGATCAGGTGGCCGTTAACCCGATACGGCGTGGTATCCAGCACGGTATCCGGCTGGATCAGATGGCGATCGAGCCCCCACCATCACCACCACCGGCTTCACGGTCGATCCCGGTTCAAAGCTGTCGCTGCTACAGACATTGCGAATATCTTTTGATGGCGTATTAGCGTAGTTGTTAGGGTTAAAGGACGGGTAGCTGGCCATGCCGAGCACTTCGCCGGTATTGACCCTGACCAGCACCGCACAGCCGGAATCGGCCTGGTTGGCGATCACGCCATCACGGATCTGGGCAAACAGCACGTATTGAATAAACTTGTCGATACTCAGCGTTACGTTCGGCGGTGGCACCGGATCGACGTTTTTCAGCACGTTGATCACCGCGCCGCTGCCGTCTTTCTGGTAGACCCGCAGGCCGTTTTTACCTTGCAACAAGTGGTTGAAGCCCAATTCAATCCCTTCCAGTCCCTGATTATCCTGACCAACGATGCCGATCAACCCCGCCGCGTCCTGCCCCATGGGATAAAAACGGCTGAAGTCCTGTTCGCTGCTGACGCCGGTCAGATGGAGCTTTTGGATGTAGGCAGCATTTTCGTCCTCTACCTTGCGAGCCAGGTAGACAAAGCGCTTGCGTGCGTTGTGGCGGATCAGCGCCTGGATGTCGGCCAACGGCATTTTCAACACGTTAGCCATACTCTGCCAGCGCGCATCGTCGGTATTGGTCTGGCTGTCGATGATGTGCTTCGGATCCAGCACGATGTCCTTTGACGATACGCTGACCGCCAGCGCTTCATTATTACGATCGGTAATGATGGCGCGATTGGTCGGGATCACCTGTGTACGTACCGATCGCTGATCCGCCTGATTGGTCAGCTGCTGGTGCTCCATCAATTGCAGATAGCCCACCCGAAACATCAGCAGGAAGAAACACACCAGAATACCCGCACAAATCCAGCCAAAGCGCGCTGAAGAATAGTTCTTGCTCCGTTTTTTTGTCGATGCTACCACTGTTAACCCTGCGTTTTTATTCGGATTATTTATCGATGCAGTCTAACCGTACAAAATCTGGCGGATAATGTCAGTTTGTAAGAAAGTGCCAGCAAACGCGTTTATTGTTGCACATCGACACTGTCACTCAACGGTACCTTGGCTTTTTCCGGCTCGCCGGCCGGTGGCGCATTGGCCGGGTCAAAAATATGGTCAAGGATGGCGCGCGCCGTCGGTCCGGCCACCACACCGTCGCCGCCGCCGTTTTCCAGGATCAGCGCCATGGCGACCCGTGGATTTTTGTAGGGGGCAAACAGGGTGTAGAAAATGTGGTCACGCAGTCGTACCGGGATCATCTTGGCGTTATAGGTTTGGTTTTCCTTCAGGCCAAACACCTGCGAGGTACCGGATTTGGCCGCAATCTGATACGGCGCGGTATGGAACAGCTTATAACCGGTACCGTTAGGCAGGTTCGCCATGCCGTACATGCCGTTGCGCACGATGCCCCAGTACGGCGAATTGGCATCACCAACCTGCGTCGTATGTGCTTCGGGCTGATAGCGGCTCACCAGATTGCCGCGTCGCATGGCGTACAGCAGGTGCGGTTTTTTCACTTTGCCGTTGTTCAGTAGCGCGGTCAGCGCCTTGACCATCTGGATTGGCGTCGCCACCCAGTAGCCCTGCCCAATCCCCACCGAAATGGTGTCACCCTGGTACCAGACCTTTTTATGCACCCGCTGCTTCCAGGCGCGGCTGGGCAGTAATCCGCCGTATTCCTCGTTGAGATCGATACCGGTGGATTTGCCGTAGCCGAATTGGCTGAGCCAAAAATGAATGCGGTCAATACCCAGATCGTAGGCTACCTGATAAAAGAAGGTGTCGGCGGATTCCTCTATCGCTTTGGTGACGTTTAACATACCGTGGCCGCTTTTCAGCCAGTCGCGGTAACGACGCTTGGTTCCCGGCAACGTCCAGGTTGGCGCACCGAAATAAGTGGTGGACGGCGTGATCACGCCGCTGAACAGCGCAGACAGCGCCATATACGGTTTCACCGTGGAGGCCGGCGGATATAATCCTTGCGTCACCCGGTTGATCAACGGCAGGTCCGGGTTCTCCAACAGCGACTTGTAGGCCGGATAACTGATGCCTTTGACGAACGGGTTGGGATCGTAGCTTGGGCTGGATACCATCGCCAATATGCCACCGTCGCGCGGGTCTTCCACCACCACCGCCGCCCGTTGGCCTTTCAGCAATGATTCGATGTATTGCTGCAGGGGCAGATCCAGCGTCAGGTAGATATTTTTGCCGGCCTGCGGTGGCTGTTCCTTCAACAGTCGTACGATGCGACCGTGGTTATCCACCTCCACTTCCTGATAGCCGGTGGTGCCGTGCAGCTGCGACTCATAGTAGCCCTCTATGCCCTGTTTGCCGATGTTGTGATCGGCGGCATAGTTTTCGGCCTCGCCGGCTTTTTCCAGCCGTTTCACGTCGCGGTCGTTGATTTTCGATACATAGCCGACCACGTGTGCCAGCTGCGCGCCATATGGATATTGCCGCTGTTGGTAACTTTCGACGCTGACGCCGTTAAAGCGGTATTGGTTTACCGCAAAGCGTGCCACTTCGCTATCGTTGAGTTCAGTCTTCAGCGTTACCGGTTTGTAGCGGCTGTTGTGGCGCATCTCATCGCGAAAGGCCTCGATGTCTTGCGGCGTCAGATCGACGATCGGCGTCAACGCCTGGAGCAACGCCGTCATATTGGCGATTTTACTTGGCACCACCTGGATCTGGTACAGGGTAATGTTGCGTACCAACGGGATACCGTTGCGGTCGAAAATCAACCCGCGGCTTGGCGCAATCGGCAGCGTTTTAATGTCGTTCTGGTTCGAACGCGTCTGGTAAAAATCATGCTGCTTCACCTGCAAACGGTACAGATTGAAGATCAGCACGCCGAAACACGTGACGACCAACAGCAGCGCCACCGCAGCGCGGCGAATGAACAGCATTTCCTCGGCGGAATGGTCGCGAATTTTTTCTTTTAATAGGGCCATGCGTGGAACGTTACCTGTCTGACTTCCGTTTCCCTGAGTAAAAACAAGGGATTGAAAAGCGACCAAGGATAACGTTATTGACTGATTGACCCCATGAAAAGGTTGCTAATGATGTGGCAGAAATGTTTCAGCATGTTTGCATATTCCCATCAGCGTGGATTGCAGTTGTTCAACCGTTGAGCACCAGCCAAATTCGATGCTAGAATGTGACACAGATCACACTAATGAGTTCAATTACGCCACCACGCTGTCCGCTGCCCTGCCTTATCCCCCTGCAGGAGCAAGACGGCCAGACGCGGCTTTTGCAGCAAAGGAAGAAGTTCGATGAGTGCCATAGCTACAGGTTTCATTATGATGCGCTGGGAGTTGCTGAGCGCCGTGATGATGTTTTTCGCCAGCCAGTTAAACGTTGTTTGTCGTAAAGCCAGCCGCAACGGTATGGCGTTCATGTTCAGTAGCCTGGGTCTGTTTACCGCCATCTGGTTTGTCATGGGGTTGATGGGCATAACCATCACCCTGGAAGGCTTGTCGCATTTTTGGTCAGTCACCAAGGATGTGTTTATCGAGGTGATGAGCAAGACGCCGACCGATTATCCGATGCCTTAAACCGCAGGCAATTGCTTCGCCATCGACACATCCAGCGACGATGGCAAGGCACTGTCGGGTGCCAGATACGGCCCGCAGGCATAGCGGCACCCCACTCGCCAACGCCCCGGATTACCCCACGCTTTATTTGCCAATGGGCACTGCCGAGCGGCGGTCAGACTGCCTTATGGCAGCGAACCGCCGAGCCAGCCTGATGCATTTGCAGCACCTGCGCCTGCTCACAGCCGTTCCCGGCGAACGGGCAACGTTCGCGAAAAATAACAGCCCGACGGCAGGCATCGATTGCCCGGTAATTCCCCCTTGCGGTCTTCGATGGCGCTGTCGGCCAGAGCACGTCCGGCGCGCGGCACCGAATCCAGCAACAGCCGGGTGTAGGGATGCCGTGGCTGCTGCAATACCTTTTCGGCCGCCCCCAGTTCGACAATCTGCCCCAGGTACATCACCGCCACCCGATCGCTCATGTGCTGTATTACCGATACGTTGTGCGAGATCAGCACGTAGGTCAAATTGCGCCGACGTTGCAGTTCGACCAGCAGATTGAGGATCTGCGCCTGTACCGAGATATCCAACGCGGAAGTCGGTTCATCCAGAACCAGTACATCAGGCTGTGACGACAGTGCGCGAGCAATCGAGATGCGCTGACGCTGGCCGCCGGAAAATTCATGGGGCAACCGGTCGAGATATTCCGGCCGAATGCCTACCTGCTGCGCCAGATCCGCCGCCAGCGCACGGCGCTGGGCGACAGCGGTGCGGTGCTGCACATACACCGGCTCGGTAATAATGCGCCATACCGGCAGTCGCGGATCGAGCGATGACTGCGGATCCTGAAATACCATCTGCATACCGCCAGCCGACGGCGCGCCGGTGGCCTGCTGGCGGTGCAACTCGCCGCTGCTGGGTTTCAGCAGCCCCATCAGCAGCTGTGCCAGGGTGCTCTTGCCACAGCCAGACTCACCGACGATGCCCAGCGTTTCGCCACGCACGATCTGCAGATCGAGGCCGTTCAGCGCATGGACGAATTCGGTGGGTTTACCACGCCAGTTATAGGCTGCCGGAAAACGCAGGCGAATATCACGCAGTTGCAACAAGGCCTCAGCGTTCATCATGAACCTCCAGATTGACGTTTTGCGGATGCCAGCAGGCCGCCTGCTGACCCGGTTTGCCGGGCAACGGAGCCAGACGCGGTGGTTGGTGGCATTGCGCGCTGGCATAGGCACAGCGGTTGCTGAAGGCGCAACCTGGCGGTAAGGCGCTGAGGTTCGGCACCGTTCCGGGGATCGCCTGCAACAGGCTGCGCGGCTGGCCGCGTTCCGGCGCCGCCAGCAGCAGGCCGATGGAATAAGGATGTCCGGGATGATTAATCACCGCATCGGTAGCGCCGCTTTCAATCACATGACCGGCGTACATCACATACACCCGGTCACACAGCTGCGAAACCACCGCCATATCATGAGTGATAAACAACACTGCGGTGCCGCTGGCACGCGCTTTCTGCTGCAATAGCCGTAAAACCTGACGCTGCACGGTAACGTCCAATGCGGTGGTCGGTTCGTCGGCGATAATCAGCTGCGGTTCGCAGGAGAACGCCATGGCGATTAAAACCCGTTGCCGCATCCCACCAGAAAGTTCAAACGGATAACGCGCCATGACCCGCTCGGCATCGGCAATCTGCATTTCAGCCAGCAGCGCCAGCGCCTTATGTCGAGCTTGATCTGCCGACAGGCGTTGGTGCAAACGGATAACTTCGCACATTTGCCGGCCAATGGTGCGTGTCGGGTTCAGCGCGCTCATGGGTTCCTGGAAGATCATCGACACTCGAGCCCCGCGCAACCGACGCATTTCACGCTCGCTGGCGTTCAGCACATCGGTGCCAAGCACGCTGAGTCGGCCACCAGTGACGTGGTAACTTTCATCTGCCAGCAGCCGCATAATCATCATCGCCGTGACCGACTTGCCCGAACCTGACTCGCCGACCACGCCAACGATTTCACCGGCATTGACCGTTAATGACACGCGGTTCAAGGCATTGACGCTGCCGCCGTACACCGGAAATTCCAGTTGTAACTGGTCGATGGTTAATACCGTGGTTTCGTTCATCAACGCCCCCGAGATTTAGGATCCAGCAGGTCACGCAGACCGTCGCCGAACAGATTGAAACCGGTAGCGGTAATCAGGATTGCCGTACCGGGAAAGGCGCAATACCACCATTGATCAAGCACGAAGTTGCGGCCGTTGGCGACCATGGCCCCCCATTCCGCCGTGGGTTGTTGTGCGCCGAGGCCAATAAAGCCCAGCGTGGCGGCCATCAGGATCGCGGTGCCGATATCCAGTGAGGCCTGCACCACCAGCGGCGGCAGTGCGTTACGCAGCACATGCCAGCCGATCAGATGCCAGCGCGAGGCACCAAAGGTGCGTGCTGCCTGCATATAGGCCTGGTGACGCAGGGTCAGCGTCTGGCCACGTGCCAGCCGCACGTAGAAAGGAATTCTGACTATCGCGATTGCCAGCATGGCGTTGAACAGGCTCGGCCCCAGCGCTGCCGCCAGCGCCATGGTCAGTACCAGCGACGGCACCGACAGCATGATATCCATCCCACGCATGATCAAGGCATCGACGCGGCCACCGATTACACCGGAAAAACAGCCCAGTAGCGAACCAATGCTGCCCGCCAGCACCACCACCGCCAGTCCGGCCGCCACCGACTGCTGACTGCCAACCAGCACGCGACTGAATAAATCGCGGCCGACCTCGTCGGTACCGAACCAATGCTGGCCCGACGGCGGCAGCAGCCGTGCGGTCAGGTTGACCGCATCCGGATCATACGGCGTCATCCAGGGTGAAAACACCATCAGCAGCATCACCGTCAACATGATCGCAGCGCCGAGCAACGTCAACGGACTGCGCCGCACCCGGTACCAGCCTCGCCGCAGGCCGACAAAGCGAGGTGTGGCATCGGCAGTCATTGGCTGCCCAAATTGAGTCATGGTCATTATTCCTCGCGCCCCATTCTCGGGTCGATCCACAAATACAGTAGATCGACGATTAAATTCACCACCACATAGGCGAACGACACCACTACGGCAAAGCCCATTACCGCCGGAAAGTCCAACGCCTGGATAGAATCGACCACGTAGGCGCCCATGCCCGGCCAGGAGAACACCGTTTCGGTCAATACCGCGCCGTACAGCAAATCGCCCAACGCCAACCCCAGCACCGTCACCGACGGGATCAGCGCATTGGGCAACGCGTGGCACAGGATCACCCGCCAGCGCGACAGACCATTGGCACGCGCGGTACGGATATAGTCTTCACCCAATTGTTCCAGCATCGCCGAACGGATCTGCCGTGCGACCACGCCAAGGTGGACAAACGCCAGTGTGACCGCCGGCAGGATCAGATGTTGCAGGCTGTTCCAGAAAACCTCGCTATTGCCGGTCAGCAGCGAATCAAGCAGATAAAATCCGCTGATATGCCGCGGCGGCTCCAGCCAGTCATCCAGTCGACCGCCACCGGGCAGCAGGTTAAGCTGGCCGTAAAACACCACGATCACCCCTAACCCCAGCCAGAACGCCGGGGTCGAAATCCCGGTTACCGACAGCAGTCGCACCAGATGATCCGGCCATTTGTTGCGATACACCGCCGACAGCACGCCAAGCGGTACGCCAACCACTATCGCCAGCAGCAAAGCACAGAACGCCAGTTCCAGCGTGGCGGGGAAAAAGGTACGTAAATCATCCAGTACCGGCCGCCCGGTACGGATTGAGCTACCCAGATCGCCGTGCAGCAAATCCCACAGATAGCGGCCAAACTGGATATATAGCGGCCGATCCAGCCCCAATTGCTGACGTATATGCTGTACGATTTCGTCGCTGGCGCGGTCTCCGGCCAGCAAGCGCGCCGGATCGCCGGGGATCAGGTGCGAAATGACAAACGTGATCACGCAAACGCCAAACATCACCAGCACCAGTCCCCAGCAGCGCTGTCGGATAAGGCTCCAAACGTTCATGCTCATTCTCCTCCGGCTTTCACAGGCCAGGGCCGGGAGTCCCGGCCCTGCTATTCACTCGACGCGCATTACTGCTTGCTCATGGTGGCCACGTTGAAGACCTGCTCCAGCATCGGATTGAAGACGAATCCCTGGACCTGCTTGTTAAGCGCTACCTGATAGTTCTTCTGGAACAGGTAAACGTATGCCGCCTGGTCGATGACGATTTTCTGCGCAGCCTGATAATCGCCGGTACGAACGGTCTGATCGGATACCGACACCGCCTTGCGCAACAGGGCGTCAACCTGCGGATTGCTGTAGAACGCGCGGTTGCCCGGCAGCCCCTTCTTGTCCGACTCGAACCAGTAATTCATAAACATGTACGGATCGGCAAAATCCGGGCTCCAGTTGCCGATGGCGATGTCGTAATTCCCCTGGCCAATGCGATCGCGCATGGTGGCGTTCGCCAGCTTTTCCAGTTTGACGTTTAAACCAATCGCCGCCAGATTGGCCTGCACCGACAGTGCGATCGCCTCCCAGTTCGGGTCATTGACCGAATACAGCAAACTGAGCGACGCCGGTTTTTCCGGCAGATGACTCAGCAGCGTTTTAGCCTTGTCGACATCCAGCGAATATTGCTGCGCATTGGCGTCATACCCCCACATGCCTTCCGGGATCGGGCCGCGCATCTGTTTGCCGTTGCCGCCGAGAATGCCCTTCACCATGCCCTGGTAATCCACCGCATAGGAAATCGCCCGTCGCAAGTCCACCTGGTTGAGCGGTGCCTTGCCGTTATTCAGATACAGATAAGTCACGCGCAGCGAAGGATAATCGGCCACCGTCACTCGATTTTCGCTTTTTAATGCCGCCAACTGGTCGATCGGCAGCGATTCGGCAATGTCCAGGTCGCCACGCGTCAGTTGCAGGCGGCGGGTCGCGCTCTCGCCGATGATTTTTACCGCCACCCGTTTAAAGGCCGGTTTCGGGCCGGCGTAATGCGGGTTCGGCACCAGGATCAGTTGCTGACCTTTCTGCCAGCGATCGAGGCGATATGCGCCGGAACCGGCGGTATGGTTTGCCAACCAGGCCTTGCCTTGATCTGCCGGGTTGGCCTTGGGCGATTGCCGGATTGACGATGCCGGCACCGTCATTGGCCAGCGTGTAGAGGAACGGCGCGAACGGCGTTTTCAGCGTAAACTTGACCGTCAGCGGATCCACTGCCGTCACCTGCATATCCTTGGGAAAAGCTTCTGAGGGGCCCTGGCCGATGCTCATCAGCCGCTCAAACGACCACTTCACCGCGTCGGCGGTGACTTCGCTGCCGTCATCAAATCGGTTGCCGGGTTTCAGTTTGAAGGTCCATTCACGCCGATCGTCCGAGGCGCTCCAACTGGCCGCCAGCTCCCCTTCGACCTGTGTCGACCCTTTGCCGTTCTCGGTTTTGTACTGCACCAGTCGTTGATAGGCCGGATAGGTTACCGTCCAGTCGTTGTTGTCGATGGTGACCGCCGGGTCAAGCGTTTGTGGATCCGCCGCCTTGCCGATCGCCAGCATGTCTTTGGGCACTGCCGCCTGTACCGTACCGAGCGTCGTCAGGCTCAGCATAATGCCGGTAGCCAGAGCGGCGTAATTGATGGTGTTCATAAAACGCTCCTGATGAATTGATATGTCGTTGTTTTAATGATAAAAACCGTCAATCGCCGTAACAGGCGAAGCGGTCATTGAGCAACGGAAATGCCATGGCGTTGGGCAGTTCAAAGTGCCACCACTCGCTGGCGATACCGATAAATCCCCCGGCGGCCATCACCGCATTCAGCAGCAATCGGTTACGCTGCAGCTGCGGCGGCAGATCGGGATAAAACGGATGGGAACGCGGGTTCATTTCATCAAACGCGGTGCCCATATCCAGCGCGAGGCCGGCGTGATCCAGCAGGGTGACGTCTAGTGCCACGCCACGGCTGTGGTGCGAACCGGTGTGGGTATCGGTGACGTAACGCGTGTCTGGGGCATGCTTGCCACAGCAGCGCCTGCGCCTGCTGCGGTCGATAGGCATCCAGTACCTGCAGGGTAAAACCGGCCAGACGCGCAACGTTGATACTGCGTTCCAGGCCAGGCACCGCTGCCGGGTGCAGCAGGCAGCGTGCCTGGCGATAAATCGGTTTGCCGGTCAGGTTGTCGGCGCTGGCGTACCTGAGGTCGATGTTCAAACTCGGAAACTGATGCGCCAGATCGATTAAAGTTACATTGTCACTCATTTAAGCCTTCCATCTCGGTTAAGATTCAAATTGCCCCAACTCTTTCTGCAACCGGCGGTTTTGCGCCAAACGTTGCTCTACCGCGCTCCCGCCAAGCTCGACCACCGCCGACAGCAACAGATTGAACAGGCAGTCCAGCGGCGCCAGCGAATCCCAGAACTGGCCGGTATCGGTTTTCACCTGCAGTAAATCCACCGGATAATCTCGTGCCCACGGGCAGTAGATGTCGGTAATCAGGGCCAGTCGTAGCCCGCGGGCGCTGGCCGCCTGACAGTATTTTTGCGCCATGGTCGAATAGGCTCGGGTATCGGTGAGCACCAGGTAGGGTGCAGAAAACGCCGAGTTCAGCGATTCGACGTAGGTACCGGATTGGCCATCGGCGTAATAGACCCGTGGCCGCAGATACTCCAGGTGGCTATAAAACGCGTTGGCAATGCCCCGCGTCGATTGAATACCAACCACAAATACCGCCTCCGCCTGTGCCAGTTGGCGGCTGACGCTGGCAAAGACCTCGCTGCCCGCCAACTGATAGACGTATTCGATCGCCTCAAGCTCAAGCGTCAATGCCTGGCGCAACTTTTGCTGCTCGGGCAAGGCCCTACGCTGGCGATAGGCTCCCAGCCGGTCGGTTACGCCCCACGGCTGCGGCAATGCGCTGCTCTGTTCGCGTAGCGTGCGTTTCAAATCGTCAAGATTGCGGTAGCCCAGACTGCGCAAATAGCGCCCCACCGAAATACCGCTGGTGGCTGTGCTGCGCGCAATACTGTCGGCGGTTTCAAACGGTATTTGCGCCAGATTCGCCAGCAAATAACCGGCAATGCGCTTGCCGGTCGGGTTTGCAGCGCAAATGACGCTTCGATCTGTGCCATTACGTCCGGGTGTTTCATCAGAGTCCGCCCGCTGTTGTCTGGTTGTCAGGTAACCGACTGACTGTTAGTTGTCTAACAGACCGTGATGTACACCATGCACGGCCTATGCCAATAACCAAGTGCGTAAGGAATTAACGCGCCAAACGGTGTACCGGGCGCACGGCGGCGGAACCAGGAGTTAACACAATTGCCATTAATTGATAACTATTGCACAACAATCGAACAATGCGAGGGGCAACCTGCACCGTAACGGCGCGCAACTGCATAATTGGGCAACCGATCACGTTATTCGCCTGGCGTGCTGTCACAGCCTGCCAACGTGGCTAACTTGCGCATTTGTGGATTAGCCGTTAGGGTTAATTGTGACGTCATTCACAAATATCAGGGTAAGGAGGCACCATATCATCTTCGTTCTTGCGTTACGTTTACCCGCGGTTTTGCCCCCTGCCTGACGTCACCACAAAGTAATCCGCCTATTTATTCGCGACCACCTCGCAATAGAATGGAGATGAAATGCGTAAATCACTTGCCGACCTGCTTATTTTTACCGACCTGGACGGATCGCTGCTGGATCATCACAGCTACCGTTGGGATGCCGCCAAGCCGTGGTTGGATCGACTGGCGCAGGCCAAGGTGCCGCTGATCGTCGCCACCAGCAAAACGGCGGCAGAGGTGCAGCAACTGCAACAGCAACTCGGCTTGAGCGCACTGCCGTTCATTGCCGAAAACGGTGCGCAAATCGTGTTTCCTGCCTTCTGGCAACAGGATACCCAACTGTTCGGCGCGGATTACCCCAGCCTGCTGGCGGCGCTGGATCAACTGCGCCAGCAAACCGGCTTTGCCTTCCAGCGGCTTTGCCGACGTCGACGACGCGACGGTGGCCGAGTGGACCGGACTGACCTTGTCGGAAGCGCATCTGGCGCGCCAGCGCGCCGGCTCCGAACCAATCCGCTGGTCTGGCAGCGACCAGCAGCTGGAGACTTTCCAGACGCTGCTGGCGCTGCGCGGTCTGACCTTGACGCGCGGCGGTCGCTTTTACCACGTGATGGGCCGCGAGGTCAGCAAAGGCAATGCCGCTCGCTGGCTGACCAAATACTACCAACGGCAACAGTGCCAACCTTTCACCACGCTCAGTCTCGGCGATGGGCCAAACGACATTTCCTTATTGCACGCTACCGATTACGCGGTGCTGATCCGTGGTCAGCAGACCAGGCCGCTGGCGCTACCCGGAGATTTTCCCGGCCAGCTATACCGCACGCGCCAGCCGGGACCGGCAGGTTGGCGTGAAGGATTGGATCATTTTCTGATGGGCAGTGAAGACGGGAGAACTGAACATGAGTGACTTTTATCAGGATGGCATCATTACCAATTTCCATAATCTCACTCGCCGCGATTTGGCGGAGCTGGAGTATGAGCTGCAGGTGTTTTCCGGCCGCAATACCATGGGATTGATATTGCCTTCGCTTTATTCGGAACTGGAAG
The DNA here is from genome assembly GCF_900635445.1 of Serratia odorifera. Classification (NCBI taxonomy): domain Bacteria; kingdom Pseudomonadati; phylum Pseudomonadota; class Gammaproteobacteria; order Enterobacterales; family Yersiniaceae; genus Serratia; species Serratia odorifera. The sequence continues at coordinate 3,969,167 of NZ_LR134117.1, read as the reverse complement.
GACCGGCGCTGGACAACATTATCAACACGCTGGCGCAGGTGCCCTACCTGGAGGAAATCGTCATCGGCCTGGATCGCGCCGACCGCCAGCAGTTCGAACATGCCAAATCGTTCTTTCACGCCTGCCGCAACGACACCGTATTCTGTGGAACGATGGCCCGCGCTTGCAGGCCATCGCCAAACAGCTGGGCAGCGAGGGGCTGGCCCCAGCGAACCGGGTAAAGGCCGTAACGTCTGGTTCTGCGTCGGCTATACGCTGGCGTCGCGTCGCAGCAGTTGCATAGCGTTGCATGATTGTGACATCGTCACTTACGATCGTCAGATGCTGGCTCGCCTGCTGTATCCGGTAGCCAATCCCCATTTTCACTACGACTTCTGCAAAGGCTATTATGCGCGCGTCGCCAATGGCAGACTGAATGGCCGGGTCGGTCGCTTGCTGGTCTTCCCGCTGTTGAAGTCATTGCAAAAAGTGTATGGCAACTCCGATTTCCTCGATTATCTACGCAGCTATCGCTACCCGCTTTCCGGCGAATTCGCCATGCGTAGTCATATCCTCAATAATCTGCGTATTCCCAGCGACTGGGGGCTGGAGATCGGCGTACTGTCGGAAATACACCGTAATACTGCGACCAACCGCATCTGTCAGGTGGATATCGCCGACAATTATGACCATAAGCATCAACCCGTGTCGGAAACGATCCGAGCGGCGGTCTGCAACGCATGGCGGCGGATATCACCAAAGCGCTGTATCGCAAATTGGCCATTCAAGGCGTCAACGTAACTGCAGATTCATTCCGCGTGCTGCGCGCCACCTATTACCGCACCGCACTGGATATGATCGACGCCTTTGAACACGATGCCAAAATGAACGGACTTACCTTCGACCGCCATAGCGAAGAGTCGGCGGTCGAGTTGTTTTCGAACGTCATTTCCCATGCCGGTCAGGCATTTACCGAGAATCCCGGCGAGAACAAACCGTTTGTCCCGAGCTGGAACCGGGTACAATCGGCGTTTCCTGATATTCTGCAGCGGCTGTACGCGGCGGTGGAAGAGGATAATGCGTAACGCTAATCGCGTGCTCGGCGCAGCGATTGCGGCGTATGGCCGTAGGCCTGCTTGAAGCGGTTGCTGAAATGACTGGCGGAGCTGAAGCCGCATTCCAGCGCGATCTGTGTTAACGGCAACGGGCTGTGACGCAGCAGCTTTTCTGCCTGCTGCAGCCGCGCCCGCATCACATATTGATGCGGAGCCAGACCGGTATCGTGCTTGAACATCCGGGCGAAATGAAATTCGCTCAAGCCCGCCAGCGCCGCCAGATCGATTAACAGCAACGGTTGCTCCAGATGGCTGGCGATAAAATCGGTCACCCGCTTGAGCACCGCCGGCGCCAACCCGCCGCGCACCGTGGGCAACCGCCATTGCAGGTGGGTGTAATGCTGGATCACATGCGCCATCAGCATGCTGCTGGCGCTACTCAACGCCAGATGATTGGCTCGGTCCTGCCAATCCACATTGAGCAGAAACTGGCGGTACAGCAGCGTAATTTGCGCATCTTCGCCAAAGGCTTTTTGTTCGACGTTGATTGAGGACGGGCTGCGATCCCAGGTTTGTTCAACCAGTTGGCGCAGATGACGATCGGTGCAATAGAGATGCACGAATGACAGATCGCTGCGCACGTCCCAGGTCGATTCATACTGGCGCGGCATAATACAGAAGCGGTCCGGCCCGCCGCCATTGCGCCAACCGCCGGGCACTTTTTGGTAGCATTCATAACCGTCGGCCACGTACAGGCTCAACGTATGGTGATCGGCGCTCTCCTGCGTGATGCGATCGTCGCAATTCGACCAGGCCGCCAGTTCTACCCCTGACCCCAGCAGCAGATGCTGATGCAGCCGGGCCTTGTGTTGCCTTAGCGTTTCAAACGCCTGGTATTTCGACATAATCAGCCCCGCACGCAGTGAAAACCGTGTCAGTTTAAAGGCTGCCGCTCAGGCGCACCAGTCGACGGAGCCAAAAATGCGCAAGAATATGCAAGTGGCGCAACCCGTTGAAAGCCGCGGCCCCGGGCACGGTGGATAATCAGCACTCTTTATCCTGGAGTGTGAAACATGAACGCGTTGCTTTACCTTGCCGTGGTGCTGATCTGGGGCACCACCTGGATTGCCATTACCCTTCAGCAGGAGGGATCGGTCGCCATTGCGCTATCCATCAGCTACCGTTTCCTGCTGGCCGCGTTGACGATGTGGGCAGCGCTGTTGCTGCTGCGCCGGCTGCGTAGCATCAGCGTACGCGACCACCTGTTTTGCCTGCTGCAGGGGTGTTGTGTATTCGGCTTCAACTTTTACTGCTTCTATCAGGCCGCCGGCTACATCAGCAGCGGCTTGGCGTCGGTGATCTTTTCCATGGCGGTACTGTTCAACGCACTCAACAGCATGATCTTCTTTCGCCAACGTCCCAGTGCGACGCTGCTGCCTGCCGCACTGCTGGGTCTGACCGGCATCATTGCCCTGTTCTGGCACGATCTGGCGGCCAATCAAATGGCGCCGGAACTGCTGAAGGGCATCGGTCTGAGCGCGTTGGGCACCTACGGATTTTCGCTGGGCAATATGATCAGCAGCCGGCACCAACGGCGCGGTCTGGATATACTGTCAACCAATACGTATGCCATGACTTACGGTGCGCTATTGATGGGCGCGGTCGCCGTCGCACAAGGATCATCGCTACAGATTAGCTGGGATATCCGCTACCTGGCTTCGTTATTCTATCTGGCCATCTTTGGCTCGGTAATCGCCTTCGCCGCCTATTTCAGCCTGCTGGGTCGTATCGGCTCCGGTGCCGCGGCCTACAGCACCCTGCTGTTCCCACTGGTGGCATTGACCATTTCCACCCTGTACGAAGGTTATCAATGGCGTCCGAACGCGGTGTTTGGACTGTGTCTGATCCTGCTGGGTAACCTGGTGATGTTTTCAAAACCGCGCCACTTTGCGCTATTGCGGCGAAAAAATGCCTGATAAGCCCTATACCGGCAGACAATCCGCCGTGAGGCATTATACTCAGGGTCTCGTTGGCTTTTTTATAAGGACTTCAGAATGCTGAGAATTTCCCGTTGCGCCCTGCTGTTGGGCGCGTTGATTTCCTTTGGCGCCGCCGCCGATGACGCCGCAAAATACGGTCAGGAGCTGGAAGGCTTCCACTATCCTTATCCGTTGCAAAAATTCACCTTCAGTTCGCAAAACCAATCGTTGAGCATGGGTTATATGGACGTGGCCCCCAGCGGGGAAGCGAACGGTCAGACGGTAGTACTGATGCACGGCAAGAATTTCTGCGGCGCAACCTGGGAAGACACCATCAAGGGGCTAAGCCGTGCTGGCTACCGGGTGATCGCGCCGGATCAGATCGGTTTTTGCACCTCCACCAAGCCTGCGTATTATCAGTACAGCTTCCAGCAACTGGCGCAAAATACCCACGCGCTACTGGAAAAACTGAAAATCGACAAGGTGACGGTGATTGGTCATTCAACGGGCGGCATGCTGGCGACCCGTTACGCGCTGATGTACCCGCAAGCCACCCAGCGACTGGTGATGATCAATCCGATTGGGCTGGAAGACTGGAAAGCCAAAGGCGTGCCGTGGCGTAGCATTGACCAGTGGTACCAGCGTGAACTGAAAACCTCGGCCGAAGGCATCAAGCAGTACGAATTGAAAACCTACTACGTTGGCCGCTGGAAGCCGCAGTACGATCGCTGGGTGGATATGCTCGCCGGTCTGAACAACGGTCCGGGCAAACAGCGGGTGGCGTGGAACTCGGCGCTGATCTACGACATGATCTTTACCCAACCGGTCTATTATGAATTCAAGAACCTGCAGACGCCGACCACGCTGATGATTGGCACCGCCGATACCACTGCCATCGGCAGCGATATCGCACCACCGGAGGTCAAGGCGCTGCTCGGCCATTACAACGTGCTGGGCAAACAGGTAGCGCAGCTCATTCCACATGCCACCCTGGTCGAGTTCCCCGGCATGGGGCACGCGCCGCAGATGGAAGAACCGGAGAAATTCAACCAGGCACTGCTGAAGGCACTGAGCGCCCGCTGACAAAAGCGCCTGGTTCAGGCGAACAGCAAGCCCAACACCGCCCCGCCGGCCAGCACCCACAACGGATGAATGCGTTTGTTGATGCCGGCGGCGGTGGCGATAACGATCAGTAGCGCCAGGTGCCAATCAGTGGCGGACGACTCGGCAATCAATACGCCGCTGGCTGCCACCAGTCCGACGGTCACCGGCACCAGCCCAGCCTGTACGTTGCGCCGCCATGGTCGATCCTTAAAGCGTTTCCAAACACCCATCACCAGCAGCGTGACGATCGACGACGGGCCGAACTTGGCAATCGACGACACCAGCAGACCGGCCCAGCCGGCAACGTGCCAGCCGATCAGCGGTACAATCATCATATTGGGCCCGGGCGCGGCCTGCGCCATGGCAAACAGGGTGTTAAACTCCTGCGCATCCATCCACTGATGCACTTCGACCACCTGACGCTGCATTTCCGGCAAGATGGTAAAACCGCCGCCGAACGCCATCAGCGAGAGCTCGGTAAAGAGCAACGCCAAAGAAATCAATAGTGGAATCATAGCCATTTTCTCCACGCCAACAGGATGCTGAGCGGCGCCACTACCAGCATGGTCGGCAACAGCGGCAATCTCAGCCAGGCAATGGCCATCAGACAAAGCGCCACCACCGCCAATGCCAGCCAGCGCCCGCGCAGCGGTATCAGCATTTTCAGCGCGGTAGACAACAACAGACCGGCAGCCGCCGCCGCCAGCCCGGCGAACACGTGTTGTACCTCGGCATTATGCTGAAAGCGGCTATAAACCACTCCCAGCCCAACCACTATCGCAGTGGGAGCGCAAATCAGCCCCAACAGCGCACAGCAGGCGCCACGCAGACCGCGAAACTCCATACCGACCGCCACCGAGAGATTAATGACGTTACCGCCAGGCAAAAACTGACACAGTCCCAGTAGTTCAGTGAACTGCTCACCGCTCAGCCAGCGTCGATCGTCTACCAGCATCCGGTGCGCCAGCGGCAAGACGCCGCCAAAGCCGATCAGCCCAAGGGTTAAAAATCCGTAGAAAAGTTCAAGATTGCTCGGTGCTGCAGTTACTTGACTGTTTTTTAACAGGTTTGATTGGGACATTGTCATTCTCACATCGCTATTTTTTGCTGACTGGTATGATGCGCGCGCACATGACATGATGTCTAATGCATTTCAAACACTATAACGATACCCTGTGAGTATGAATATGATCGAACTGCGCCGGCTGAAAGCGTTTGTTACCGTGATTGAGGAAGGCAATATTACCCGCGCCGCAGAGCGACTGTTTATCCAGCAGCCGCCACTGACCCGGTTATTGCAAGGTTTGGAGCAACAACTGGGCGTGCAGCTATTGCAGCGTTTGCCGCGCGGCGTGCGCCCCACCGAAGCCGGTAATGTGCTGTTCGATGAAGCCCGGACGCTGCTGGCGCGGGCGGAAAAACTCAGCGAGGCGGTACGCCGCGCGGCGCGTGGCGAGCAGGGGCATATCGCCGTCGGCTTCACCAGTTCGGCGGCGCTGCACCCGTTTGTCCCCAATCTGCTGCGCCGCTATCGGGAAATTTTGCCGGGCATTGCTACCGTACTGGAGGAAGCGGGCAGTGGCGAATTGATGGATGCGCTGATTGACCAGCGGCTTGATGCCGCATTCGTACGTTCACCGCTGCGCGATATTCCCGGCCTGAGTATTGAGCCGGTGCTGCAGGAAAACATGCTGGTGGCATTACCGCCCGGGCACCCTCTGGCGCTAGCTGATCCCTCGCCGTTGCCGTTGACGGCGCTGGCCAATGAAGCGTTTATTCTCTATCGACGCCCGGCAGGCCAGGGTTTGTATGATGCGATCCTCGCCGCCTGCCATCGCGCCGGATTCAGCCCGCATATCGTACAGGAAGCCCCGCGCCTACCGGCTACCCTCAGCCTGGTGGCCGCCGGGCTTGGATTGTCGATTGTGCCGGCGTCGATGCGCCGTCTGGGCGGCGATGGCATCGTATATCGCGCCATCAGCGACGCAGATGAACTTTGCGCCCCGCTGTATCTTGCGCTGCGCCATAACCAGCAATCACCGATCGTCAGCCGTTTCCGCGATCTGGTTACCGAGGCGCTCGGCGAGGAGCAGCGGCTGGCAGCGCAGTAGGACCACCGCGAGCGGCAGTGCAAAGCCAGCCAGTGACGCAGGCCACTCCGCCACTGGCTGGCGACAGACATGATTTGACACAGAATCTGCCATGGTCGCCGTATTTTCTCCACATTTGCTGTTCAGACTCTTGGCGATAGTTTTTAACCACTTACAGTTGATATTACGGTTGCCATGTCATTGTTGAACGCCCTTTTTCGTCGCCCATTGGTTCTCTTCGCCCTCTTCAGCCAGCTGTGGCTGATTGGCGCTGCCCACGCCTCTGCCCCACAGGCACTGCATTCACGTGCCGTTTTGGTGGTTAATGCCAACAATGGCAAAACGCTATACCAGAAGCAGGCCAACCGTCGTATGCCGATCGCCTCGTTAAGCAAACTGATGACCGCAATGGTGGTGCTGGACAACAAACGCCCGATGGGCAACCGAGTGAAAGTCACCGCCGCAGACCGCGATTTATTGAAGAACACCCATTCGCGGCTAACGGTGGGTTCCACGCTCAGCCGCCGTGATATGCTGCACATCGCCCTGATGTCGTCGGAAAACCGCGCCGCCGCGGCGCTGAGCCGTTATTACCCCGGTGGCCGCAGGGCGTTTGTCGCCAAGATGAATCAGAAAGCCCGCGCCCTCGGCATGGCGCACACCCGCTTTTACGATCCGACCGGTTTAACACCGCGCAATGTTTCGACCGCGCGCGATCTGCTGAAAATGGTCAACAATGCCTACCGCTATCAGAGCATTCGACACTTCAGCACCGACAAACAGCAGATCGTACGTCCCGGCCGCGGGCAGTTGGTTTACCGCAGTTCCAACGGTTTGATCAATAACCCAAGCTGGAAAATCCAGTTGCAAAAAACCGGCTTTACCAATGAAGCCGGCCATTGTCTGATAATGAGAACGGTGATCAAAGGCCAGCCGGTGATCATGATCCTGCTCGGTTCGCAACAGCGCTACGGTCACTATAGTGACGCCATTCGTCTGAAACAGTGGCTGGCATCTTGAGCCAACCGCACACGCAGCGCAGGGATGGCGGCCGCGCTCAATTGACCTGAGCCTGGGCATTGACGGCAGCGCACAGATCCTGCGCCAGCGTATCCAGTTGTCGCTCTGTCACGTTAGCCAGGCTAACGCGGATAGCCGGGCTGCTTTTCAAGCGGAACGGCTCGCCGCTTTGTACCAGCCAGCCACGCTGTGCCATGATCTGGCTGGCGATAGCCTCGGAACGCACCGGCAGCCACAGGTGCAGCCCTTCTCCCTGCGGCAGGCGTAGGCCACAGCGTTGCTGCAACAGGGACGTCAGCCGGTCGCGCCGCCGTTGGTATTCACCCTGGGCGCGCGCCAGTACGCCCTGCACCTGCACCTGCCGCCACAATTTGGCGGCGATTTGCTGCAAGATATGACTCACCCAACGCTCGCGAATGTACTGATCGGCACGCATCGCCTGCAACAGCGTCACATTGCCACAGGCCAGCGCAATGCGCAGATCCGGGCCGAGATACTTGCTCACCGAGTGAATATACAGTCCGTCCTGGCCGTCAAACGGCAGGTGGAGCGGCTGTTGCGACAATGGGCCCCAAAAGTCGTCGACGATCGCCAGGCAATCCGGTTGCCGCGCCAGAAACGCCCGCCATTCGGCGGCTCGTGCCGCACTGAATGCAATGCCGGTGGGATTTTGCGCCCGCGGCGTCAAGATCACCGCGCAACCGCGTTCCGCTGCGGATCCCGGCAGGCAACAGCCCTGTTCGTCGAGCGGCAGTGGCAAGGGTTTCAAACGCAGATGACGCAACAGCGTCAGTAACGGTGGCCAACACGGATCCTCGATCCATACCGACGCACCGGGTGGAGCATGACAGCGCAACGCTTTTTCGATTGCATCCAGCGCGCCGGAAAACACCGCCAAATCGTCGGCCTTCATTCCTTGCCGTTCAATCCATTCCCCGGCTATTTGCAGCAACGCCGGAGAGTCCCCCTGCATGTCATATCCCTGCCGCTGTGGGAAAACCTCTTGCGTTGACAGCGTCAGCGTCGGCAGCAAGGCGGGGTCCAGATTGCCGCTGGCCAGATCCTGCATGCCCGGCGGCACCGCCATCGCCTGACGCACTGCCTGCAACGGCTGTTCCAGCACCACCGTTCCGGCACGTCCGCGGGTGGCTACCAGCCCGGCATCACGCAGTTTGCCATAGCCGCTGGCGACGGTATTGGGGTTTACGCCCAGCTGTTGCGCCAGTTGGCGTACCGGCGGCAGCAAATCCCCCGCTTGCAACGCCCCGGATTTGATGTACCCGGCAATCTGCTCGGCTATCTGGACAGCGTTGCTGCCTTTTGCATACAATAAGCTCATACATAATACCTTTTTGTATTAGTTCAAATCAGGATAGCAGTTTCCGATCATGAGAGTAAGGGGCATCAATGGAAAAACATTTCGTTCTCGATATTCAGCACGCCGGAAAGGCGTTCGCCCAGTTACACCTGATGACGCCGTGGGCCGCCAGTCAGTTACAACAGGCCTGCGCGCTATTCCCCGCAGAGCAAGGCTATCAGGTTCAGATCAATCAGGTTAAGGAACGCCGGATGCTGTATCAAAGCGGTAATCAGGGTATCACTCTGCTTGGCGAATCATTAATCCTGCAACCCTGTGTTGCCACCAGTAAGGTACAACCCTGATGAAAAAAGCCGTTGCTATTCGCCATGTCCATTTTGAAAATCTCGGTATCCTTGGCAATCTGCTTTCGCTGCGTGGGTATCAGATCGACTATTACGACGCCGGGCGCGACAATCTGCAGGCCATCGACAATGAAACCACCGATCTGCTGGTGATCCTCGGCGGGCCCGTTAGCGGCGCCAGCCACTTTGCCGGCCAGCACGATCATGATTTTCTTAATCATGAACTGACGCTGGCCAGCCAACGTTTGCAACAACGGCGGCCGACGCTGGGCGTATGCCTTGGCGCTCAGGTCATGGCCAAGGCGCTGGGCGCAGAGGTGGTGTCGTTGGGTATTAAAGAAATTGGCTATGCCCCACTGTCGCTGGCCAGCGGCGAAGATAACCTGCTGGCACCGCTGGCTGACACGCCGGTGCTGCATTGGCACGGCGATATGTTTATGATCCCTGAGGGGGCGCAATGCCTGGCAAGCACCGCGGCGTGTCGCCACCAGGCATTCAGCTATCAGGATTTCGCGCTTGGTTTACAATTCCATCTGGAAGCTGACCGCCACGATCTGGAGCGCTGGCTGATCGGCCACGCCTGTGAACTGGATCTTGCCGGTATCGCGCCGCAGCATATTCGCGATCAGGCCACACAATACGGTGTCGAACTCGAACGGCGCGCCCAACAGGTATTTACCCGTTGGTTGGATATCATAGAAAAAAGGAAATAACGCATGCAACACGTCTCCAAACTGCGTCCGCCGCTGATTGATGTCATCACCATTCAGTCGCAGGTGATCTATGGCAGCGTCGGCAACGGGATTGCCTATCGCGCCTTGTTGAAAAAAGGTCTGGAGGCGTTGCAGGTGCCCAGCGTGCTCTTCGGTTGCCCACCTTATTACGGTGCACCGAGCGGCGGTGCGATCCCCATCGATTGGTTCAGCGGCTTTCTGGACGATTTGCTTGCTCGCGGCGTCGCTCAACGCGCCAGAGCGGTGATCGTCGGCTATTTGGGTAGCGCCATGCAGTGCCAGGCGCTGGAAAACTGGCTGCTGCGTGTCCGCGAACTTAATCCGGCTATCATGCTGATTATCGACCCGGTGATGGGCGATTATGGTGAAGGGGTGTATGTCGATAAACCACTGGTAGACTGTTATCGCTCGCCGTTCCTGCATTTGGCTAACGGCATTACACCCAACGGTTTTGAACTGGAACAGCTGTGCGGTCAGCCGCTGCACAGCCGCGAACACGCCGTCGCTGCCGCGCAGGGTTTGCTGAACCAGCATACCGCTGGGTATTGGTGACCAGCGCGCCGGGCATTGCACAACACGATCGCCAAGTGGGTTTGCTGCTGGTCACGCCACAGGAAACCCGCAGTTTTACCCACCCCAAGATCAATGCCAGCGTCAAAGGCACCGGCGATCTGTTCACTGCGTTATTGACCAGTCACCTGTTGGCCGGCGAGAATATCAGCTCCGCAGTGTTGTCAGCCAGCGCCGAGGTCTGCAAAGTGCTGACCGATGCGGCGCTCAACGGCTGGGAGGAAATCGGCAGCCTGCGCGCGCTGCAGTAATGACAGGCAGAGCCGGGCGTTAAAACGGCGCCCTTGCGCCTCAGCGCTTTTTCTTTTTGTTGAAATCCAGCTCAAAGGCGATCACCGCGCTGTGGATCTTGCGCGCGGTGAGAACGCTGATGCCCACAAAGCGGCAAGACAGACGGGTAAAGTGCTTTAGGTCCCCCGTCTCCTCACATTCAACGTTTTCATCACTGGCGGCGATCAGCTCCAGATTCACCTTGAAGTTGCCGTAATCGCCCAAATCCAGCTGCACCTTACTGAACACGAAGCCGGATTCAAGGCATGGCGGCACCGGACCGTCCAGCCGCAGCCCAACGCCCCCAGCGGACAGATCGTGAATGCGTAATTGAAACGGTGAACCATCGGGGTAGCTGCCGCTACACAGGAACTGGCGCCAATAAGGCGTGGTAATGCGGAATTGTCGGCGTCGTTGGATATAAACCAACTCTTTGGGTAAGCGTGCGGAAATAGCCTGCGCCTGCTGGTGCTGCGTAATTTCCGCCTGGTCGAGCAAGAATTCTATTTTTGCGTCCTGGCTTTCGATGATTACGCGATATTCACCGGACGCACACAGGCTGTCATTGGCGCAATCAAACACGATGCTGTCAGCGCCAACGCTCAATATCTGGCTGTGGAAGCACTGTTGCTGGTTGGCGACGCGCAACGGGGTCCGTTGTTTATAGATATTGCGCAATATCGCCAGCACTTCAAACCGCTCCTGCTTGATAAACAATCCGTTATCAGTGTGCTCCATTCGTCTCTCCTGACTTGTTCCATTGGCGTTAACGATATCCTGACGGCAATAATCACTGGGAATAATCTTAAAGTCAAATACCCAGGCGTTGGCACGCAATTGGCAACAGGCGACCCAGCCGTTCAGCCCATGCTTGCTGGCCGTAAGCGTCACCGATCAGATCCTGGCGAATCTCAATGCCAACATAGGGTAAACCCCGCTGTTCGGCGTGTACCGGCAAGGTATAGTCGGTTTCATCGGTCATGACATAAGGCTCATTTAACCCAACCAGCAGGTTGCCCTCGTCGTGCAGCACCTCCGCCAACAGTTTGGCAAACACCGGCTGGCGATTATACAGCAGGCCAATTTGCCATTTGCGTGGGATGCCTTTATACACCGGCGTAAAACTGTGCATGGCAATCACAATCGTCGGTTGCTGGCGCGCCAGGCGACTCTCGATAACCTGTTCAATCGCCTGATGATAGGGGAAGAAAAACGCCTGCTGCCGCGCCAGGCTAGCCATCGGATCGAGACGCATATTACCCGGCACCGGCGTCAGCTCGGAAATCTGGGGAATCGAACTCTCCACCGCCGGCGAGCGGTTGCAGTCAATGACCAGCCGTGAATAACGTTGATGAACCAGTGTGGCATCGAGCGCGGCGCTCAGATGGGTTGAAACCCCCAAAGCCCCAATGTCCCAGCCAATATGGCGCTCGATTTCGCCGGGCGGCAGCCCCAGGTCACCCAGGCTATGCGGCAGCGAGTTGCAGGCATGGTCACACAGCAATAGAAACGGCGACGTACCCTGTTGATTGACGATGGCCGCCGGTGGCGGTTCATCGGCGGACAAGATGTTGGGAAAACACGGTTGTGTCATGCAAATCTCCAACGGTGGCAAAACATAAAGCGTAGCGTTTTCCCACCGTTAGCCCCAAATCTCGACTTATAACAAAATAATATAACAAGCCATTCAGGCCCGCGTGGATTCATCGGGTTGATGCACCGCGATATATCGCTGGTAGCGCGCCGGCTTCAAGCGCAGCAGATCCACCAATACCAGACCGTCGATACAGTTGTTGAATGCCGGATCGGTGCCAAAATCGATAAACTGCACGCCGCCCGGTTCGCATAATTCGGAATATTGTTTGTATAGCGTCGGAATTGAACAGCCGATATTGCTCAGCAGGCTTTTCAATCGCACCAGATCCGCCTGGTAATTATCGCCGGAAAATTGCGCCAGCACCTGCGGCAATGACGCCGGATACGGTTGTCGCGACTGTGCCAACGTGCTGTCGGAAGAGAAATACAACCGATAAAAGGCAATCAGCAGATCGCGTGCCGCCACCGGCATACCGCCAGAGATCGATACCGGGCCGAACAGATAGCGATACTGCGGATACGTCGCCAGATAGGCGCCGATCCCCAGCCATAGGTAATCCAGACCGCGCTTGCCCCAGTAGGCGGGTTGAATGAAGCTGCGCCCCAGTTCGATGCCCTGTTCCAGAATCGGCGCCATATCGCGATCGTAATGAAACAGGCTGTTGCTGTAGATGCCTTCCAGTCCCTTGTTCGCCAACTGCTCGGCGGTGGGAATAAAACGGTAGGCGCCAACGATGTCCAGCTCATCTTCATCCCACAGCACCAGGTGGTAATAGTCATCGTCATAACTGTCCAGATCGCGCCGCCGGCCAGAACCTTCACCCACGGCACGAAAGGCAATTTCACGCAGGCGGCCCAGTTCACGCAGGATCGGCGAGCGGGTTTCATCGTGACGGCGATAGAGGAAGATGATTTTACCGTCCGGCGTCTTGCCCAGTCGCTCGCAGGCCGACAGCGCTTTGCGCAGCTCCAGACGATTTTCCGGCAAGGCAATCGGCGATTCGCTGGCAAACAGCCCCGGTTTTCCCTGACCGAGCCGATAGACATGACGGCGGAAACGTTCGGCCAGCTCATGGGCGCTGGTATGGCCATCATGCCAACTGGCAAACGGAATACGCCCACCGATGCGTAGTTTGATGCGCCCCCCCTGCTGCTGAAACATTTCGCGCACCAACAGCAGCGTCGACAGCGGACGGTAAACCAGTGAGGCAAAATAGAACAGATTGCTGTTACGTGCGCTGATATGAATCGGCACGATAGGCGCTCGCGCCTTGGCCGCCAGCCGCACAAAGCCGGTATGCCAGTGGCCATCGCGGATACCCTGCGGGCTGATGCGCGACACTTCACCGGCCGGAAACACGATCAAGACGCCTTGATTATCCAACTGGGCCTGCATGGCTTCGATTTGCCGACGGTTGGTTTTGTATTCCACATTGTCGACCGGCACAAACAGGCTGCGCAGCGGTTCGATATAACTGAGGATTTGGCTGGCGACCACCTTGACGTCACGGCGCACGGCCGCCACCGCACGCAATAGCACCAGGCCGTCAAGCGAACCGATCGGATGATTGGCGACCAGCACCACCGGCCCTTGGCTGGGGATATTTTCCAGGTCGCCGTCGACCAGTTCACAACTCAACTTGAAGTAATCCACCACTTGCTCAATCAGATCAAAGCCCTTCAGGTGTGGGTACTCGGCGGCAAATTGTTTGAATTCTTTTTCAAAAAGCAGATTTCTCAGCAGGCTACGCTGCCAGGCGGGGGGGATTGCGATGTGGAAATGCGTCTTGCAACAAGGTGTCCAAACTAAACATCGTGTTCTCTCCTTGGCCTATTCGCAGAAAACTTAAGCCAGCGGCGTGACTGCGACATGTCAATCAGATGACAGAAAGATTAAACCTCATTGCATGACGTCGTTTGCCGGAGGGCAAAAGCATAAAGACACGATGATTATAGTTAAAGGTGCTGCATACGGCCTGATGTTGGCACATTGACCGGCCGCGCCACGACAGCTTGATGTCCGAAATCCGCCATCCATACGCCACTTTTCATGCAATAATCCGTGCATCAACATGAAGGAGTGATCACATGCAAACATTTTTAATTGACCATATGGCGACGCCGGTCGGTGAGCTGGTGTTGATAGCCGATGAACAGGGTCGCCTGCGCGCCGTTGATTGGACCGAGCATAAAGCGCGCCTGATGAAACTGTTGAATACCCATTACCGCGCCGATCGTTTCCAATTGCAAACCCAGCGCAATCCCGGTGGCCTGACCGATATCATGCAGCGCTACTTCGACGGCGAACTCGACGCGATTAATCAGGTACCGGTGATGACCGCTGGCACCGAGTTTCAGCGAACCGTCTGGCATCAGCTACGCCAGATCCCCTGCGGCGAGATCATCACCTACGGCGAGCTGGCAAAACGCATTGGCCGCCCCACCGCCTCCCGTGCCGTGGGCATGGCCAATGGATCCAACCCGATCAGCATCGTGGTGCCCTGTCACCGGGTGATTGGTTCACAAGGTGCGCTCACCGGCTATGCCGGCGGCGTGCAGCGCAAACAGTGGTTGTTGCAACATGAAGGCTATTTGCCGACGACGCTGCTCTAACCCGTCGACGGTGCCAAGATCGGTAAACCGCCGCCGTTTACTCATGGCCGGAGGGTATGGCGCCAGTTCTCCGGCCATGTCGCCAGAGTAAACGTGGCAACGGCGGATATTGATGCAGAACGCTTATCTCTCTGTCGAGGTTGCGGCAATTCATGCCCACCGCACAACGCCGCAGCGAATAGGCTGAATGACGGATAAATAAGCTTTTTCTTATTTACCTAAGAATAAAAAATCGCTGTTTGGCGCTAAAATAGCGACACAATACCCCTATTCTTACTATTGTCACACTTATAACCTGCCGCAAAAGATGTTAAAATTGACGCATATCAATTACTGGATGAGCGTACTCTATGATCCCGGAAAAACGCGCGATACGTCGTATTCAGTCTGGTGGCTGTGCGATCCACTGCCAGGACTGTAGCATTAGCCAACTGTGTATTCCTTTCACTCTCAATGCACACGAGCTCGATCAGCTCGACAACATTATCGAAAGGAAAAAGCCGATTCAAAAAGGCCAAACGCTGTTCAAGGCCGGTGATGAATTGAAATCCCTGTACGCCATCCGCTCCGGAACCATAAAAAGCTACACCATCACCGAGCAAGGTGATGAGCAGATTACCGGTTTCCATCTGGCCGGCGATCTGGTGGGTTTTGATGCCATCGGTGGCTTAAAGCACCCAAGCTTTGCTCAGGCACTGGAAACCTCGATGGTGTGCGAGATCCCGTTCGAGACGCTGGACGATCTGTCAGGCAAAATGCCTAATTTGCGTCAACAAATCATGCGCTTGATGAGCGGCGAGATCAAAGGCGATCAGGACATGATTTTGCTGTTGTCGAAGAAAAACGCCGAAGAACGTCTGGCCGCATTTGTCTATAACCTTTCTCGACGCTTTGCCGAACGTGGATTTTCCCCCCGTGAGTTCCGCCTGACCATGACGCGCGGCGACATTGGCAATTACCTGGGTTTGACGGTTGAAACTATCAGTCGCCTGCTGGGGCGTTTCCAAAAAAGTGAAATCCTTAGCGTGAAAGGTAAATACATCACCATTGAAAACGTCGATGCGCTTTCAGTGCTGGCCGGTACGCCACGAATCAACGTTAGCGTTAGCGCCTAATCTCTCCGCCGGATCAACAATTAACTGAAATTATTGATCCGGCTCATCACTGCCGCTGTTCTGTTTTTCAATGTTGGGTTACTCTGTAAATTAACAGACTGTTAATTTGCAGCTGTAAGGAGGCCCTATGGCGAAGTATCAGAATCTTCTGGTGGCTATTGACCCCAACCAGGATGACCAGCCGGCGTTGCGCCGCGCGGTGTATCTGGTGAAGCGGAATGGCGGGCGGATTAAAGCCTTCCTGCCAATCTATGATTTCTCTTACGAAATGACCACCCTGCTTTCCCCGGATGAACGAACGGCGATGCGGCAAGGCGTCATTAGCCAACGTGCCGCGTGGATAAATGAGCAATGCCGCTTCTATCTCGAAGAAGGCATTCCTATTGAAGTCAAAGTGGTGTGGCATAACCGGCCGTTTGAAGCCATTATTCAGGAAGTGTTAAGCGGGCAACATGATTTGCTGCTGAAAATGGCACACCAGCACGATCGGCTGGAGTCGGTGATTTTTACCCCGACCGATTGGCATCTGCTGCGCAAATGTCCGTGCCCGGTGTGGATGGTGAAAGACCAGCCCTGGCCGGAGGGCGGTAAAGCGGTGGTGGCGGTTAACCTGTCGAGTGAAGAACCCTACCACGACCCACTTAATCTCAAATTGGTACAGGAAACGGTCGAACTGGCGCAAAACGTCAACCAAACCGAGGTTCATCTGGTCGGCGCCTACCCGGTCACTCCCATCAATATCGCAATCGAACTGCCAGACTTTGATCCCAGCGTCTATAACGACGCCATTCGCGGTCAACATCTGATCGCCATGAAAGCCCTCAGACAGAAATTCGGCATCAACGAAGAATTTACCCACGTAGAAAAAGGCCTGCCGGAAGAGGTTATCCCGGACCTGGCCGAGCATCTGCAAGCCGGCGTGGTGGTGTTGGGTACCCTTGGGCGCACCGGTATTTCCGCCGCCTTTATCGGCAATACGGCTGAACATGTGATCGACCATCTGAAATGTGATTTACTGGTGATCAAACCGGCGGACTTCAACTGCCCCATCGAGGCCGATGAAGACGACGAGCACGATGATGAAGACTGAGCCGCAGGACAGTCATAGCACGCTTCGCCAATAACAATAAAAACAGGGCCGTTAAAGGCCCTGTTTTTTTATTGCTGTTACGACCGGCTGAATTACAGCTCGACTACGTCGAAACGCACGTCCGGATTGACATCCGCGTCGTAATCCACCTCTTCCAGGCCGAAACCGAACAAACGCAGGAATTCCTGTTTGTAGGCGGTGTAGTCGGTCAGCTGGCTGAGGTTTTCCGAGGTGATTAACGGCCACAGATCCTTGCAGGCCTGTTGCACGTCGTCGCGCAGCTCCCAATCATCCATGCGGATACGGGCGTGGTCGTCCAGCGCCAGGTCGTCGCCGTACAGGCGGGTACGCATCATGCGGTAGACCTGTTCCATGCAACCTTCGTGGATCCCCTTTTCCTTCATGATCTTGAAGGCCATCGAGATATACAGCGGCATGACCGGGATTGCAGAAGAAGCCTGAGTTACCACTGACTTCAACACCGCGACGTGTGCAGTGCCGCCTTTGGCTGCCAGATCGCCACGAATGGCGGTAGCGGCGCGATCCAGATCTTCTTTGGCGCGCCCCAGCGTGCCGTGCCAATAGATTGGCCAGGTCAAATCGGTGCCGATATAGGAATATGCTACGGACTTGGCGCCTTCAGACAGCACGTTGGCTTCTTCCAGTGCGGACATCCACAATTCCCAGTCCTGGCCGCCCATCACGGTAATGGTGTTCTGAATTTCTTCTTCGTTGGCAGGCTCAACCGTTGCGGTAACGATTTGGTCTTTATTGGTGTCGATCGCCGTAGTGGTGTACACCTCGCCAATCGGTTTTCAGCGCTGAACGCACTACTTCGCCAGTGTCCGGCATTTTCCGGACCGGCGATGCCAGGGAATACACCACCAGATCGATCTGGCCGAGATCCTGCTTGATCAGTTCGATAACCTTGGCGCGACATTCGTTGGAGAAAGCATCACCATTGACGCTCTTGGCGTACAGACCTTCTTCTTTGGCTGCTTTATCAAACGCGGCGGAATTGTACCAGCCGGCGGTAGCCGGTTTGCTTTCGGTACCGGCCTTTTCAAAGAATACGCCGATGGTGGCCGCGCCGCTGCCGAAAGCGGCAGCAATACGGGAGGCCAGGCCATAACCGGTAGAAGCACCGATAACCAGCACGCGTTTAGGGCCATTGGCGATGGCGCCCTGTTGCTTGGTATAGGCAATCTGACGACGTACATTGGCTTCACAGCCCACCGGATGTGTGGTGGTGCAGATAAAACCGCGAACCTTAGGTTTGATAATCATAGTGGGTCTAGGATCCGTTAAATGGATGAAATCGGGACATAAGATACCGCATTACGGCTCAAAATTGTCATCTGATGTGTTGGCTTGCATAATTTATAGCCTATTTTGCGTGATATTCCGCACAATTTACCCGGCAGTTGAGGCACCAGCGCTAAAATTACTCAACCAAAAGCAAAATAAAAATGCCGTTCAGCGTTAACTGAACGGCATTGGCGACCCGCGTTGGCAAGCGCGGTGTTTACAACGCGTTCTTGATTGCCTCGACGCTAGCCTTGGCATCGCCAAACAGCATCTGGGTGTTTTCTTTAAAGAACAGCGGATTCTGAACGCCGGCATAGCCGGTATTCATCGAGCGTTTAAAGGCGATCACATTCTGTGCTTTCCACACTTCCAGCACCGGCATGCCGGCAATCGGACTGCGAGGATCTTCCAGCGCCGCCGGGTTGACCGTGTCGTTGGCACCAATCACCAGCACGGTATCGGTATCGGCGAAATCGTCGTTGATTTCGTCCATTTCCAATACCACGTCATACGGCACCTTGGCCTCTGCCAGCAATACGTTCATATGACCCGGCAAGCGCCCGGCCACCGGGTGGATACCAAAGCGCACCTTGATGCCGCGCGCACGCAGTTTTTCGGTAATTTCCGCCACCGGATATTGCGCCTGCGCCACCGCCATGCCATACCCTGGCGTGATGATCACCGAAGAGGAATTGCGCAGCAGCTCGGCCACCTCTTCCGCCGTGGTTTCACGGTATTCTCCCATTTCTTCGGCATCGCCGGTTGAAGAACCGTCAGTGCCGAAACCGCCGGCTATCACGCTGATAAACGAACGGTTCATTGCCTTGCACATGATATAGGACAGGATGGCGCCGGAGGAACCGACCAGCGCGCCGGTGACGATCAGCAGATCGTTGCTCAGCATGAAACCGGCCGCCGCTGCCGCCCAACCGGAGTATGAGTTGAGCATTGACACCACCACCGGCATATCGGCACCGCCGATAGACGCCACCAGATGCCAGCCGAAGGCCAGGGCAATCACCGTCATCAGCAACAAGGCCATGACTTCCAGCCCAAGGCTGTCGGTACGCACGAACACCACCAGCAACAGGAAGGAAATCACCAGCGCCGCCAGGTTCAATTTATGGCGGTTCGGCAGCATCAACGGCTTGGAAGAAATAATGCCGCGCAGTTTGCCAAACGCCACGATCGAGCCGGTAAAGGTGACCGCACCGATGAAGATACCGAGGAACACTTCGGTCAGATGGATATTTTCCATCACCGGATCCATCGCGGTACCATGATCCAGATAGCTGTTGAAGCCAACCAGCACCGCCGCCAGACCGACGAAGCTGTGCAGCATCGCCACCAGTTCTGGCATTTCGGTCATTTCTACCTTTTTCGCCAGATAGATGCCGATCGAGCCGCCGATAATCATCGCAATGATAATCCAGCCAACGTTACCGGAGTCCGGCCCGAGAATGGTCGCGATCAGCGCGATCGCCATACCGGCAACGCCGAACAGGTTGCCCTGCTTCGAGGTTTCATGGCGAGACAGCCCGGCAAGGCTGAAAATAAACAGGATAGCGGCAACAATGTATGCAGCTGTAACCAATCCTCCAGACATGTGTTACCCCTTAGTTTTTACGGAACATCTTCAGCATGCGCTGAGTGACGGTGAATCCACCGAAAATATTGATGCTGGCGATCAGCACGGCGATAAAGGAGAAGAAGCTCACCCAGCCGCCATGGCCAATCTGCAATAACGCACCGACGACGATAATCCCTGAAATCGCGTTGGTGACCGACATCAAAGGGGTATGTAATGCATGGCTGACGTTCCATACCACGTAGTAGCCAACCACGCAGGCCAGCGCAAACACCGTAAAGTGCGACAGGAACTCTTTTGGCGCAGCATCCGCCAGCCAGCCGAACAGGATGATGGCCAGCGCGATCAGGCCGTACTTGAGCCACGGCGACAGCGGTTTTTTCTCTTCTTTAACCATCGGCGCCGCCGGCTGTGCCTGCTTCGGCTGGGCAGAAACCTGGATTGGCGGCGCCGGCCAGGTCACTTCGCCTTCGCGCACCACGGTAACGCCGCGAATGACGGTATCGTCGAAATCGATGTCGATTTCGCCGTTTTTCTCTTTTGACAGCAGTTTAAGCAGGTTAACCAGGTTAACCAGGTTGGTGCCGTACAACTGCGAGGATTGGGTCGGCAAGCGGCTTGGCAAGTCGGTATAACCGATGATTTTCACGCCGTTGTCGGTCACGGTAACCCGATCGGCCACGGTCAGTTCGCAGTTGCCGCCGGTTTGCGCCGCCAGGTCGACGATTACGCTACCGGGCTTCATGGAGGCCACCATCTCTTTGGTGATCAGCACCGGTGCCGGTTTGCCAGGGATCAGTGCGGTGGTGACGATGATATCAACCTCTTCCGCCTGCGCGGCGAACAGCGCCATTTCCGCCTTGATAAACGCCTCGGACATCACTTTGGCATAGCCATCGCCACTGCCGGCTTCCTCTTCGAAATCCAGCTCGAGGAATTCGGCACCCATGCTCTGTACCTGCTCCTTGACTTCCGGGCGGGTATCGAAGGCGCGCACGATCGCCCCCAGGCTGCCAGCGGCACCAATAGCCGCCAGGCCGGCCACCCCGGCACCAATGATCATCACCTTGGCCGGCGGTACCTTGCCGGCGGCGGTGATCTGGCCGGTAAAGAAGCGGCCAAATTCGTGTGCCGCTTCGACAATCGCGCGATAGCCGGCAATGTTGGCCATTGAACTCAGCGCGTCCATCGATTGCGCGCGCGAAATACGCGGCACGGAATCCATCGCCAGCGCCGTCACGTTACGCGCCGCGAGTTTTTCGATCAGCTCCGGATTTTGCGCCGGCCAGATAAAGCTCACCAGGGTGCTGCCTTCGCGCATCAGGACGATTTCATCATCCTGCGGTGCGTTGACCTTCAAAATCAGATCCGATTGCCAGACGTCGGCGTTATCGGTAATCGTCGCCCCAGCCGCTTCATAAGCGACATCGTCAAAGCTTGCCAATTTACCCGCATCGCGTTCAATCGCGACGCTAAAGCCCAGTTTCAGCAACTGCTCTACCGTTTTCGGCGTTGCAGCAACGCGGGCTTCATTGGCCAACCGTTCTCTTGGTACACCAATACGCATAATGTTCCCTTCCGAATTATGTTTTTTTATCGTCCTACCCCATAGCGATAGCGCCGGCCGACAGGGCGTGAGCCGCCGTTGTTGGCAAATAATTGACAGCGCTATCTATAACCTACTGAAAATAGAATCGATGATCCATTGTTGCTTGGGCCAATCCGTCAGTTTTTACATAAAAATTCACTCCAGACCATGACGCACCGCAATTTTTCGTCAGAGACTGGTCTTGAAAGCGTGGAAAATCACATTATTTCTGTTGGCTACGGCTGGCAGAGTTGCGGTAGCCATGCGCCACCGGCGCATAAAAGTTATGGAATTGTGAATAATTAACGCTTATCTCGCTAAACGCTTTATTATCGAAACTTATGGAATTTATTTGCCAAAGCGACCCCGGTGGAGTAAACAGATTTGTCGCACGCTATGACATAAATTGCTGAGACACCTGCCAAGAATACATGTAATAATCAACGGCTGAATGACACATCAACAGTTCAGCACGTTATAAACGTTAATGCGCTAGGCGAAAGGATTTTTTATGAAGCTGAAGACCACGATCATCGCGTCAGCCTTGTTTACACTCACTGCGCTCTCTGCTCATGCGGCGCAAGAGTTGACACCTGAAAAAGCAGCGGCAATCAAGCCGTTTGATCGCATCACGATTACCGGGCGCTTTATTGCCATCAATGAAGCCGCCGACGCAGTATCCCGCCGTGCAGACAAACTGGGCGCCGACGCCTTCTATATTCAAGACATCAACAACGCCAACAATGGCGGCAACTGGCGCGTCACCGCAGACATCTATCATAAAGATGCGCCGGAAGTGAGCAAAGACACCAATTATCGCGAGTTCAACGGCGTTAAAGAACTGCCGAAAGATCAGGCCTATCTGCTGGAACCTTATGATACCGTCAGCGTTAGCGGTTTCTTCCGCAGCCAGCCTGACGTCAACGACGCCATTTCAAAAGCAGCCAGCAAAAAAGGCGCTGCGTCCTTCTTTATCGTACGCCAGGTTGATGCCAACCAGGGCGGCAACCAATACGTCACCGCGTATATCTACAAGGCCGACGCGCCGAAACGCGTGGTACAGAGCCCGGATGCCATTCCTGCCGACTCTGAAGCCGGCAAGGCCGCGCTGGCCGCTGGCGGTGCCGCTGCTGCGCAGGTGGAAATCCCTGGCGTCGCCTCTTCCGGTTCGCCAAGCCGCGACGTGGGCCGTTTCTTTGAAACCCAGTCGTCGACCGGTCAACGCTACACTGTAACGCTGCCTGACGGTACCAAGATTCAGGAAGTGAACAACGTGACTGCCGCGCAAATGCAGCCGTTTGATTCAGTGACCTTTACCGGCCACTTCAACAGCATGACCGACGTTTCGACCGAAGTCGCCAAACGCGCAGCGGCCAAAGGCGCCAAGTACTATCACGTCACGCGCCAATGGCAGAACAAGAGCGGCGGCAATCTGACCGTCAGCGCCGATTTGTTCAAATAATCCGCACGGTATCGAGACACTACGGGCAGCCATCGCGCTGCCCGCTTTTTTTGCGCTATTTTCAGAATCGACTGAATAATTTTTTGCCAATTACGCATATTCAATCATTGCATCCCGCAGCTTCCATCCGTAAAATTCGCGCCAAAATTCAGGGCTATTGTCTCTGCTCGCAATTAATCTCATTGCGTTCTTGCTGTTCAATAGGCGCTCGCCAGCTGTTTATTCTGTATTCGGGAACCGTCATTGGAAAAAAAATTAGGTCTAACCGCGTTAACCGCTCTGGTGCTCAGCTCAATGCTTGGCGCCGGCGTGTTCAGCCTGCCACAGAATATGGCGGAGGTGGCCAGCCCGGCGGCGTTGCTGCTTGGTTGGGTATCACCGGCGTTGGCATTTTATTCCTGGCTTTCGCCATGCTGCTGCTGACGCGACTGCGTCCCGATCTTGATGGCGGTATTTTTACCTATGCCAAAGAAGGTTTTGGCGAACTGGTGGGCTTCTGTTCCGCCTGGGGTTATTGGCTGTGTGCGGTTCATCGCCAACGTTTCCTATCTGGTGATCGTCTTTGCCGCATTGAGTATTTTCACCGATCGCGGCGGTGAGGTGATTCTCGGCGATGGCAACACCTGGCAGGCGCTGATTGGCGAATCGCTATTGCTGTGGGTGGTTCACGCCCTGGTACTGCGTGGGGTACAGACCGCAGCCAGCATCAACCTGGCCGCAACCCTCGCCAAGCTATTTACCGCTGGGGCTATTCGCGGTACTGGCGGCAATGGCTTTCAAAATGGATATCTTCACCCTCGACTTCCATGGCATCGCGCTCGGTAAACCGGTATGGGAACAGGTCAAGGACACCATGCTGATTACCCTGTGGGTGTTTATTGGCGTAGAGGGCGCGGTGGTAGTTTCCGCACGGGCCGCGGCATAAAAAAGACGTTGGCCTCGCCACCATGCTGGCGGTGGTTTCGGCGTTGGGGGTTTACCTGCTGGTAACCTTGCTGGCGCTCGGCGTGGTGCCGCGCAGCGAGCTGGCGCAGATGCGCAATCCGTCGATGGCAGTGCTGATGGTCGATCTGATCGGCCCCTGGGGTGACGTGATTATCGCCGCCGGCCTGATTATTTCCGTTTGTGGCGCTTTACCTGAGCTGGACCATCATGGCGGCGGAAGTGCCACTGCTGGCAGCGCAACACGGTGCGTTTCCAAAAATCTTTTGCAAGCAAAACAAGAACCATGCCCCTTCGGCGTCATTATGGCTGACCAACGGTGCGGTACAGGCGGCGTTGGTGCTGATCTGGCTGACCGGCAGTAATTATAATTCGCTGCTGACCATCGCCTCCGAAATGATCCTGGTCCCCTATTTCCTGGTTGGCGCATTTCTGTTTAAAGTCGCGCTCAAGCGCAATGACAAACGACTGATATTTGCCGCCTGCGGTGCCTGTCTTTATGGGATCTGGTTGCTGTACGCATCGGGGTTGATGCATCTGCTGATGTCGGTATTGCTGTATGCGCCGGGTCTGTTGGTGTTTATCTACGCCCGACGCGGGCATGACGGCGCCAAGCTGTTGAGCAGACTGGAGAAAAGCAGCATTTTCCTGCTGCTGATAGCCACGGTGCCCGCCGGTTGGTTTATGATGCAATAAGATAAAAAAGGCCGGGTGAATACCCGGTCATTTTTTTTGCGCAGCAATGGTAATGCGCTCACCCACCTGCGTCACCACCACCCGTTCGGCGCATTCCTGCTGAATCGCCGCCAGCTGATTTTTGTCTAACGCATACGGCAGCTGGATATCAAATACCGCCAACCCCTGCTGTTGCGCCAGATCGATAAGACGAATGATGTTGGTTTCATCGCTGACCTGCGTGGAAACTACCTGTAAAGCCAGCTCTTTCAAATGCTCTTTGCGCGTCTGCGTGGTGGCCACGCGCGATTTCAATACCATGGCCAAAAATAGGCATCACACCATAAATTGCATCTATGAAGCGCCAGTGCTTCTTGCACGATGATGACAGAAAATCCATGTAATCAAAGCAGATTTTCTCACTGTGCGCGACGGATGCAAGGTGGCTGTTGCTCATCCCCTCAAATTCCTCTGTTGGCCAGTGTATAACATCCTGAAATGGATAATCGATGCGAAGCTATAACGACTTTCTGCCGTATAATGGCATAATTCCCTATTGTTTGCCAGCCTGTGCAGGAGCTTTAAACGATGGAACATACACACTCGGCGCCGGTACTGATCACGGGCGGCGCCCGCCGGATTGGTCTGGCGCTGGCAAAATCCTTTTTGCAACGCGATGTGCCGGTGATTATTGCCTACCGTAGCGATTATCCGGCGTTGGCAGAACTGAAGGCGCTGGGAGCGATGTGCATTCAGGGCGATTTTTCCAGCCACGACGGCATTTATCAGTTTGCCGATCGGGTGAAGCAAACCACGGAAAAATTGCGCGCGGTGATCCACAACGCCAGCGCCTGGCTGGCCGAATCGCCGCAAACGCCGCCGGAACACACCATGGCCGCGATGCTGCAAATACACGTGTATACCCCCTATCTGCTCAATCAGTTACTGGAATCCTGCCTGCGAGGGCAAGGCCAGGCCGGGGCGGATATCATTCACCTGACGGATTACGTGGTGGAAAAAGGCAGCGATAAACACATCGCCTACGCCGCCAGCAAGGCAGCGCTGGATAATATGACGCGCTCGTTTGCCCGCAAGTTGGCACCTGAAGTCAAGGTCAACGCCATCGCCCCCCTCGCTGATCATATTCAATCCGGGCGATGATGAAGCCTATCGCCAGCAGGCGCTGCAGAAGTCATTGATGAAGGTTGCCCCCGGCGAAAGTGAAGTGGTCGAACTGGTCAATTACCTGCTGGCCAGTCGCTACGTCACCGGCCGTACCCATGGCGTGGATGGCGGACGTCCACTACGTTGATCCCTATGGTCCGGCACGGCGCGTGGCGCCGTACCCGTCTGGTTGATAAGCAAAAAATGCACCAAAATTGTTTTTGTAGAAGACGACGAGGAGGTCGGCAAACTGATTGCCGCCTATCTGGGTAAACATGATATCGACGTGCTGGTGGAGCCGCGCGGCGACACCGCTCAGGCGCGGATTGAACAGGAGCAGCCGGATCTGGTGCTGCTGGACATCATGCTACCCGGCAAAGACGGCATGACGCTGTGCCGCGATCTGCGGCCAATCTTCCCGGGCCCCATCGTGCTGCTCACCTCGCTCGACAGCGACATGAACCATATTCTATCGCTGGAGATGGGCGCCAATGATTACATACTGAAAACCACGCCGCCGGCGGTGCTGTTGGCGCGCTTGCGTCTGCACCTGCGCCAGCATGGCGGGCAGAGCAAAGAGGACGGCGTGCCGCCGTTGACGCAGCATAACGCGCTGCATTTTGGCCTGCTGTGCATCGACCCGGTCAACCGCCAGGTAACGCTGGCAGAGGAAAGCGTCACCCTGTCTACCTCCGACTTCGATTTGCTGTGGGAACTGGCAACCCACGCCGGGCAAATCATGGATCGCGAAGCGTTGCTGAAAAGCCTGCGCGGCGTAAGCTATGACGGTATGGATCGCAGCATTGACGTGGCGATCTCCCGTCTGCGCCGCAAACTTTATGACAACGCGCTGGAACCGTTTCGGATTAAAACGGTGCGCAACAAAGGCTATCTGTTCGCCCCCAATGCCTGGGAGTCGGCGCAACAATGAGGAAACTCTTCGTTCAGTTCTTTCTGTTGCTGTTCGTCTGCTTTCTGGTGATGGCGATGCTGGTCGGGCTGGTATACAAAGTGACCGCAGAACGCGCCGGACGCCAGTCGATGGATGACCTGATGAAAAGCTCGCTGTATCTGATGCGTAGCGAACTGCGTGAGATCCCGCTGAAGGACTGGAACAAAACCATCGATACGCTGGATTTGAACCTGTCATTCCAACTGCACATCGAACCGCTTGGCAAGCAGAAACTCAGCGAAGAGATGCAAAAAAGGCTGCGGCTGGGCGAGATCATCGCGCTGGACGATCAATACACCTTCATGCAGCGCATCCCACGCAGCCACTATGTTTTGGTCGTCGGCCCGATCCCCTATCTGTTCTACCTGCACCAGATGCGACTACTCGATTTGGCGTTGCTGCTGTTTATCGGCCTGTCGCTGGCGCTGCCAGTATTCCTTTGGATGCGCCCGCACTGGCAGGATTTACTCAAATTGGAGAACGCCGCACAGCGGCTCGGCGCCGGTCACCTGGATGAGCGTACCCATTTTGATCCTACATCCAGCCTCAATCGACTGGGGGTGGCGTTCAATCAGATGGCGGACAACATCAACACCCTGATCGCCAGCAAAAAACAGTTGATCGACGGCATCGCCCATGAACTGCGCACCCCGCTGGTACGCTTACGCTACCGGTTGGCCATGAGCGATAACCTGGCCGAGGCCGAGCAACAAGCGCTCAACCGTGATATCGGCCAACTGGAGTCGCTGATTGACGAATTGCTGACCTATGCGCGCCTCGATCGCCCGCAGGTAGCCCTCAATATCGAGCCACTGGATCTGCCCGGCTGGTTGCAGGACAAGGTCGAGGATATCCGCGTGATACACCCGCAGCGCGATATCGAGCTGGATATACCGCATCGCGGCGACTTTGGCGGCGTCGATCTGCGCCTGATGGAGCGCGTGCTGGACAATCTGGTCAACAATGCGCTGCGCTATTCACAGCAGCGGTTACGCATCGGTTTGTGGTTCGACGGTGATATCGCCTGCCTGCAGGTCGAGGATGACGGCCCTGGGATCCCGCCGGACGAGCGTCTGCGGGTATTCGAACCGTTTGTTCGCCTCGATCCCAGCCGCGATCGCGCCACCGGCGGCTGCGGCCTGGGGCTGGCGATTGTACATTCCATTGCGTTGGCCTACCAGGGCCAGGTACAGGTAGACGCCAGCCCGCTCGGCGGCGCCCGCTTCCGTTTCTGTTGGCCAGTCAAATATTCGTTATTACTCAAAGCCGATCCGCAGTTAAGCTGACCGGATCGCTATTCAGGAGCTGAGACATGACATCTGCACATACTTCATCCGCCTATCACCAGTTACGTAGCCTATTCAGCCGTCTGTCGCGTTTCGGCCATCTCTCGGCCATTGCCGGCTGGGATATGCAAACCATGATGCCGCCCGGTGGCAGCAAGGCGCGTTCACAAGCGCTGGCGGAGCTGAGCGTACTGCAACACCAGCTGTTGACCGCTGAAAAAACCGGCCAGTTGCTCGAGCAGGCGCAGCAGGAGTCCCTGGACGATACCGACCGCGCCAACCTGCTGGAAATGCGCCGTCACTACGACAACGCCGTGCTGGTGCCTGAGTGGCTGGTCGAAGCCAAGTCGCTGGCCGGCGCCCGTTGCGAGCACGCCTGGCGCTCACAGCGCCCGGCCAATGATTGGCCGGGATTTGCCGACAATCTGCGCGAGGTGGTAAAACTCAGCCGCGAAGAAGCGCAGATTCGTGCTCAGGCCGCCGGCAGCAGCCGTTACGATGCGCTGCTCAATCTGTTCGAACCTGGTATGCGCAGCAGCGATCTGGAACGTATTTTTGGCGACTTGAAAACCTGGCTGCCGGATTTACTGCAAAAAGTGGTCGCCAAACAGGCGCAGCAACCGTGCCTGATGCCGCAAGGCCCGTTCGATGTCGACACCCAGCGCAAACTGAGCCTGAGCGTCATGAAATTGCTGGGGTTCAACTTTGACGCAGGCCGGGTCGACGTCAGCGCGCACCCTTTCTGCGGTGGCGTACCTGAAGACGTGCGTATCACGACCCGCTACAACGACCAGGAATTCCTCACCGCGCTGCTGGGCATCGTTCATGAAACCGGCCACGCCCGTTATGAACAAAATCTGCCGCGCGACTGGCTGGGACAACCCATAGCGCAGGCGCGTTCCACCGCGATTCATGAATCGCAGAGCCTGCTGTTTGAAATGCAGCTGGCGCGCAGTAGCGACTTCCTGAAGATCCTGCGGCCGTTGGTTGTCGCGCAGTTTGGCGATCAGCCGGCGCTGGAAGAAGGCAATTTCATCCGCCTCAACCAGCGGGTAAAACCAGGCTTGATCCGCGTTGATGCGGATGAAGTCAGCTACCCGGCACACGTGATTCTGCGCTACGAAATCGAAAAGGCGTTGATTGAGGGCGATATCGAGGTCAACGACATTCCGGCGTTGTGGAATGAGAAAATGCAGCAGTATCTCGGGCTGGACACCGTTGGCGATTACCGCAACGGCTGCATGCAGGATATTCATTGGACCGACGGTGCGTTTGGCTATTTCCCTACCTATACGCTGGGTGCCATGTACGCCGCACAGCTGTTCGCCACCATTGGCAATGCGTTGCCGAATTTGAGCGATGACATTGCACGCGGCGACCTCAGCGCTCTGTTCCACTGGCTGCAACAACATATCTGGCGTCACGGCAGCCGTTACCCGACGGAAACGCTGATTGTCAATGCCACTGGTGAATCGCTTAATCCGCACTATTTCCGTCAGCATCTGGAAAACCGTTACCTGTAAGTTCTCCGGCGCGGAAAACCCGCGCCATTTCTCCCCTGTTTGGCCGACAGGGTTTCATGACCCACGGCGGTGACCTTGTTCGCCGTAGTCACAGATGGCTGGCGGGATGTTCTCCATTTGTATGTTGTAACTAAAATAGCCGACAAGCGCCGATAATCCCTCTGGCGCATCGGTGAATCAACGCTGGATGGGCGTAGCGTGTTCGGCTATCAGCGTTGCCAGTAGCGGCCTTAACGGCTGCGGCAGATCGTGTCCCATCTCGGGGATCAGCTGCAATTTTGCCGCCGGTATCGCACCTGCGACCGCCAGTCCACCGGCCTTGCGCACCATGCGATCGGCGCTGCCATGAATCACCAGCGTAGGCGCCTGGATGCGACGGCTATAACGCCGCAGATCGCCACTGCCCAGTAAAGCGGAAAGCTGACGCTGCAAGCCTTCGTTATCCACCCCCCGCTCCAGCAAGCGCGTGACCAAATCATCCAGTTCCTGCGCGTCCATCGGATAGCTTTTACTGGCCAACATCGCCAGACGCTGCTTGAGAAACGCATGCTGCTGCTGCGGCGTGGCGTTGGTCGGCGGGCGCCGCAATAGATGGAGCAACAGCGACGGCGCCGGCGGAGGCAGCAGCGGTTGGTTGGTGCTGGAAAACAGAATGGTCAGCGTCTGTATGCGATCTGGATGCTCGGCGGCCAGCACTTGCGCTATCATCCCTCCCATTGAGCCGCCGACCACGTGCGCCTGCGCTATCTGCAGGTAATCGAGCAGCGACACCGCGTCGGCCGCCATGTCTTCCAGACAGTAAGGCACTTCGCTTTGCCAGCCCAGTTGCGCGCGTATCATCAGCCACCACAACGGTTGGCGGCGGCGCTGCTGGGTTTTACCGGAAAGTCCAACGTCGCGGTTATCAAAACGAATCACCCGAAACCCTTTCTCTACCAGATCGCGGCAAAACGCATCCGGCCACAGCAGCATCTGCGCCCCGATCCCCATAATCAACAGTAGCGGCGGATGAGAAGGATCTCCCCAATCTTCATAGGCGATCGGCAGTTCGCCGTTGTCCGTCAGCCCTTTTCGTAGCGCTATCTGCTGCATAAACAGTCCTTTATCATGGTCATCGAGCCACTATTGTAGCGCACGTACATAAGGTTACACGCCGAAACCAATCACTCACGGAACGCACTGAGGCATTGCTCTATGATTTTTTCACCGGCCCCGCTGTGGGGTTGATAGATAAACCATCATTTGAGGATGTAATCATGAAGAAAGTATTCGCTCTGGTTGTTGCTGCGGCAATGGGTTTGTCTTCGGTTGCGTTTGCTGCCGACGCTGCCACCACCGCGCATAGCGCACCGGTTAAATCGTCGCACGTCACCAAACACCATGCCAAGAAAACCACCGAACAGAAGGCCCAGGCCGCCAAGAAACAGGTGAAGGCCAGCGCTAAAAAAGCGCCAGCTCAGAAAGCCCAGGCGGCCAAAAAGCAGCATAAAAAAGCCAGCCATAAGAAAGCGTCCAGCACACCGGCAGCCTGATTGCGGCCTAACCTCAGCCACCTTGTGTCACACCCGGTTCTCCGGGTGTTTTTTATCGGGGGTTCTCATTGATGCTGCGTCGTTATTTATTCGAAATCATCCTGATCGCCCTGATTGCCTGCGGGCTGATCGCCACGATTTTTTATCTGTGATTTTCCTGGCGTAACGCATAAAAATTTATCGAAAAATCAATTACCGACCATCCCCAGAATGATGATTTCAGTCTATAGTGAACATTCAATGAGTTTATGGATGACCCGTATTTATCAGGCGAAAGATCTATGCGCAGATCCGTGTTAATGTTGTTGTGCTCATTTCCGCTTGTGATGACCTGGCCTGCGTGGCCAGATAGCCCTTCCGATACCTTAATGGCCGAGCAAACCCGGCTGTTTTTCGGCAAAGATGATCGTATCAAAGTCAGCGATACTGACGGTTGGCCCTGGCAGGCCATTGGCCAGCTAGAAACCGCCAGCGGTAACCTGTGTACCGCGACGCTGATTTCCGCGCATTTGGCGTTGACCGCAGGACACTGCGTGCTGGCGCCGCCTGGAGCCCTGGACAAGGCAATAGCGCTACGCTTTATCGCTCGGCATAACGGCTGGGCCTATCAAACCGAAAATATCGAAACGCTGGTTGACCCTCGACTGGGCAAAAAACTCAAACCGGACGGTGACGGCTGGATTGTGCCACCCTCGGCGGCTGCCTATGATTTTGCTCTTATCCGTCTGAAAGATCCCGCACCGCTGCCGGTCAGGCCGCTACCGCTGTGGCAAGGTGACAGCAAAGCCCTGACGCAAGCGATGAAACAGGCCAGGCGGCTGATTACCCAGGCCGGTTATCCGGAGGATCATCTGGACGATTTGTACAGCCATCAGAATTGCAAGGTTACCGGCTGGGCGCAGCAAGGGGTGTTGTCGCACCAGTGCGACACGCTGCCGGGCGACAGTGGTTCCCCGTTATTGCTGAAAACCGCTGACGGCTGGCGACTGATCGCCATCCAAAGCTCGGCACCGGCGGCGAAAGACCGCTACCGCGCCGATAACCGGGCATTGGCGGTCACCGCCATTTATCAACAGTTACGCAACCTGGCGGCAAAAAAATAGCCCGCAGCCGGTAATTTGCTCCCGGCGGCGGGCTATTCGCCCTATCGGGCTAGCCCGACAGCTGTTCGATGGTCTGCAAAATACGCTTGTCGGAAATCGGGTACGGTGTCCCTAGCTGCTGGGCAAACAGACTAACGCGCAGTTCCTCAATCATCCAGCGCACCTCCCTCACCTCGTCATCGTCACGGCGCTTTGGCGGCAGTTTGTTCAGCCATTGCTGCCAGGCCTGCTGTACCTGCTCAACCCGCAGCATCTGCGCACGGTCGCGATGTGGATCGATCGCCAGCTTCTCCAATCGACGTTCGATGGCCTGCAGATAACGCAGCGTGTCCGGCAAACGCTTCCAGCCGTTCTGGGTGACGAAGCCGCGATAGATCAATCCATTCAACTGGGTTTTAATATCCGACAGCGCCAGGGCCAGCGACATGTCTACCCGCCCTTTCAGCCGCTTGTTGATGTTGAACACCGTGGTCAGAATCTGCTCCACCTGCTTGGCAACGTTAACCACCGTCTCGTTCAAATCGGCACGGATCCGCTCCTGCAAGCGGGCAAAATCCTGCTCCTGCCACACCGGACCGCCGTTTTCGGCGATCAGTTTGTCGATACCGCAGGAAATGCAGTCGTCGATCAAATCCAGCACTTTACCATACGGGTTAAAATACAGCCCCAGCTTGGCCTTGTTCGGCAGTTTTTCGTGCAGATACTTGATGGGCGACGGCACGTTAAGCAGCAGCAGGCGGCGTGTACCGCGCCACATGGCCTGCCGTTGTTCCTGTTCACTGTCGAACAGGCGGATCGCCACGCTGTCTTTTTCATCGACCAGCGCCGGGTAGGCTTTTACCGAATAACCGCCGCGTTTCTGCTCATAAAACTCTGGCAGTTTGCCAAAGCTCCAGATATGCAGATCGCTTTGCTCCAGCCCGTCATCCGCCACCGCCGACAGCGTTTCCTGCACTTTTTCTTTCAGTTGCAGCTTCAACGCCGCCAGATCCTTGCCTTCACGCAGCGTCTGGTGTTTGTCACCCACCACGCGGAAGGTCATTTTTAAATGATCCGCGACCTGATCCCATTGCCAATCATCACGTGACACCGTCACTCCAGTCATGCGCCGCAGCTCACGCTCCAGAGAGTCCAGCAGCGGCATTTCCAGCGGCGTGGCACGGCCGAGGAAGGCTTCGGCATAGTTTGGCGCGGGGACAAAGTTACGGCGAACCGGCTTGGGCAGCGATTTGATCAACGCAATCACCAGCTCGCGCCGAATACCGGGGGATTTGCCATTCAAAGCCCGCGTCGTCGACCTGATTGAGGATCGCCAACGGGATGTGCACCGTGACGCCATCCGCATCGGTGCCCGGTTCAAACTGATAGGTCAGCCGCAGCTTGAGGTTGCCCTGATGCCAGAAGTTCGGGTAATCCAACGCGCTGATCTGATTGGCACCCTGCTTGATCAGCATCTCTTTTTCAAAATTCAGCAGCTCCGGCTGCTGCCGTGCCGTCTGTTTCCACCAGCGATCAAAGTGACGTCCCGACACCACGTCCGACGGAATACGCCGGTCGTAGAAGCTGAATAACGTCTCATCATCCACCAGAATGTCACGCCGGCGTGATTTATGTTCCAGTTCTTCCACTTCGGCGCGCAGCTTGAGGTTGGCGCTGAAGAATGCGTGGCGCGTCTGCCAATCGCCCTCAACCAGTGCATGGCGGATAAACAGCTCACGGCATAGCAATGGATCGAGGTTGCTGTAATTGACCTGCCGCGCGGCGACGATCGGCAGGCCGAATAGCGTCACTTTTTCGCTGGCCATCACCGCCCCTTGCGATTTCGACCAGTGTGGCTCACTGTAGTGGTGCTTGACCAGATGCTGTGCCAGCGGTTCGATCCATTCCGGTTCGATGCGAGCGGCAATGCGCCCCCACAATTTGCTGGTTTCCACCAGTTCCGCCACCATCACCCATTTCGGCGGCTTCTTGAACAGTCCAGAACCGGGGAAGATGGCAAAACGCGCGTTGCGCGCCCCGCTGTATTCCTGTTTGTCGGCATCTTTCTGGCCGATATGCGACAGTAAACCGGTCAATAGCGCCAGATGCACGCTGCGGTAATCAGACGGCTCGCTGTTGATCGGCAAACCCAGTTCCTTCACCACCTGGCGAAGCTGGGTATAGATGTCCTGCCATTCGCGCACCCGCAAATAGTTGAGATAATCCGTACGACACAACCGGCGGAACTGGCTGGATGACAGCGCTTTCTGCTGTTCTTGCAGGTAGTTCCACAGGTTGACGAAGGCGATGAAATCCGAATCCTTGTCGGCAAAGCGCCGGTGCTTTTCGTCGGAGGCCTGCTGTTTGTCCATCGGCCGTTCACGCGGATCCTGAATCGACAGCGCGGCGGTAATGATCATTATTTCGCGTACGCTGCCGCTGTTACGCGCCTCCAGCACCATGCGCGCCAGACGCGGATCGATCGGCAACTGCGCCAGCTGTCGCCCCTGCGGCGTCAGTTGGTAATGGCCATTTTCCAGCGTGTTGATCGCACCGAGCTCTTCCAGCAGCCGGACGCCATCCTGGATGTTGCGCTTATCCGGCGCTTCAACGAACGGGAATGCGGCAATATCGCCAAGACCCAGCGACGTCATCTGCAAAATGACCGAAGCCAGGTTGGTTCGCAGGATTTCCGGGTCGGTAAACGCCGGTCGCGACAGGAAATCCTGCTCCGAATACAGACGAATGCAAATCCCTTCCGAAACGCGACCGCAACGCCCTTTACGCTGGTTGGCCGACGCCTGGGATATCGGTTCTATCGGCAGGCGCTGTACTTTGGTGCGGAAGCTGTAGCGGCTGATGCGCGCAGTGCCGGGATCGATCACGTATTTGATGCCCGGTACGGTGAGCGAAGTTTCCGCTACGTTGGTCGCCAGCACGATGCGACGACCGTGGTGCGACTGGAATACCCGGTTCTGCTCACTGTTCGACAGCCGTGCATACAACGGTAACACCTCGGTGTGCGGCAGATTGAGCCGGTTGAGCGCATCGGCGGTGTCGCGAATTTCACGCTCACCGCTCATAAAGATCAGGATATCTCCCGGCCCGGCGCGCCCCAGTTCGTCTACCGCATCGAAAATCGCCTGCAGTTGATCGCGCTCGCCATCATCGGCGTCGTCAACCACCGGTCGATAACGCACTTCAACCGGATAGGTACGCCCGGAAACCTCGACGATCGGCGCATTGTTGAAGTGGCGGGAAAAACGCTGGGGATCGATGGTTGCCGAGGTTATGATCACCTTTAAATCCGGGCGCTTGGGCAACAGTTCGCGCAGATAACCAAGAATGAAATCAATATTCAGACTGCGTTCATGCGCTTCATCGATAATCAGCGTGTCGTATTGCATCAGCAGCCGATCCTGCTGGATTTCCGCCAGCAGGATGCCGTCTGTCATCAGTTTGACCAGCGACTGCTCACCTACCTGATCGTTAAAACGCACTTTATAGCCGACGCTGCCACCGAGCGGTGTGTCCAGCTCATCGGCAATGCGGTTGGCGACGGTACGCGCCGCCAGCCGGCGCGGCTGGGTATGGCCGATCAACCCTTTGACCCCACGCCCGAGTTCCAGGCACATCTTCGGTAACTGGGTGGTTTTGCCCGAGCCGGTTTCCCCGGCAACGATCACCACCTGATGGTCGCGGATCGCCTTGAGGATCTCCTGTTTTTTCTGGCTGACCGGCAGGTTCGCCGGATAGCGGATATCTGGACATGAGGCGGCACGCGATTGCACTTTCTGCAACGCGGCGGCGATGTCGTGTTCGATCTCGGCGGCGACGGCCTGCAGAGCTTCGGGATTTTTGACTTTTCGTGCGCCAAGCAGCCGACGCTGGAGACGCTGTTGATCACGGAGCATCAGATCATCCAATTGCGATGACAATGCCGCGAGCGAAGATTTCACGTTCGGTATTCCTTGTTTCACGCTGCCGGACGCGCTGCCGGTAACGGTATAGAATGATTTTAGCTATTTTTCAGCAATAGACGTACAGGGTATCACACGCTGTTTTCTGCCCATAATTCCTCTGCTTAGCGCGCGGAAAGTTGTTCAATAAAATCGAACAAAGGTCTCGAAATATTCCGCTATCCCTGTTGGAAAAAGATGCCTAGAGTGTAATCCATGCGAGGGACACCGAGTCCTGATTTCACTGTCATTAAGGAATTACCGATGAGCAACGTACTGGTACTCAAATCAAGCATCCTGGCGACCTACTCTCAGTCTAACCAACTGGCCGACTTTTTCATCGAGCAATGGAGCCAAACCCACGGCGGCGACACCATCACCGTGCGTGATCTGGCTGCCAACCCGATTCCGGTGCTGGATGGCGAACTGGTTGGCGCTCTGCGCCCTTCCGATGCCCCGTTGACGCCACGTCAGCAGGAAGCGCTGGCGTTGTCCGACGCACTGATCGCCGAACTGCAGGCCAACGACACCATCGTTATGGCGGCGCCGATGTATAATTTCAACATCCCGACCCAGTTGAAGAACTATTTTGACCTGATTGCCCGCGCCGGCGTGACCTTCCGTTACACCGAAAACGGTCCGGAAGGCCTGGTGAAAGGCAAACGCGCCATCATCCTGACCAGCCGCGGTGGCATTCACAAAGGTACGCCGACCGATCTGGTTGAGCCATACCTGCGCCTGTTCCTGGGCTTTATCGGCATTACCGAGGTTGAGTTCGTGTTTGCCGAAGGCATCGCCTACGGCCCGGACGTGGCAACCAAAGCACAGGAAGATGCCAAAGCGTTACTGGCGCAAGTGGTTACCGCCTAATATTGGCCCGGGCGCCAGCGCCACAGATTGCCGCCAGATCCCCGCCGTTCAGCCAAGCCTGAGCGGCTTTTTTTTACCCGCTATCGCATCACCTGGTGGGGTATTGCCGCTGTGCTGTTACGCAGCAGCGTGCACGGATTGGGTTACTTTTTCAGCCACTGGCCATTGATGCCACGGACATATTCCCCTGGCTGCGCGCGCGCCACCAGTTTCTGCCCGGCCATGCGCGCCACCTGGTCAATGGTGATGTGATTGGCCTGCGCCACTTGCTGATACTGTTCGCTACGTCCGTTATTGATACGGCTGACCAGTTCCAGCGTTTGCGCGTCCTGCTTTACCGGTGCGACATAACCGCTCAGCGTTTCGCCCAGTCGCCCCTGGGTTTTGGCTTCATCCAGCGTTAACGCCATCGCCATGCTGCTGAATAACCCACCGATAGCCATCAGCCATAACACTCTTTTTTTCATTCTGTCGGCTCCTAGAACAGATCGCTGCGGTTTTTCAGCATGGTTTCCACGTCTTTGTCAACTTTGATGTGGATTTCATGTTCTATCTTGACGTTCATGTTGATGGTAATCGGCTCTTTCGGCGTCGCCACTTCAATGCGCGGCACGCAACCGTTAAGCAAAAACGCGCTGACCACGGCAGCCAATACTGGCCCGGTGATGATTCTCATGGTTGTTCCCCAGGTTCTGCGAGTGCCTGCTCCAGCCACTCCTGTAGATTGTCGCCAAAGCGCAGGCTGCGCCACAGCTGAAACACGTTTTCCTGATGGCTATAGTTCAGAATAACCTCTCGTTTGGCACTTTTCAGCGGATTGACCCCGTCGATTTTCGCGTGCAGGCTCAGCTCGCCCAGATTATCCAGATCGACCCGAGCCTGCGAACGGTTGATTTCCATATAGCGCAACCAGTCGATCGCCGCGCCGGTCGCCAGATTGTTACTGGCGATGGCATCCGCCATATCCTTGTCCAGTCGCAGTGTCAGAGTGCCGGCATTGGCGATCCAACCGTTGCGCACCAGCCATTTGGGATGGTTAAGGTACAACGGCAGTTCGCCGTCGACCCGCCCGGACATGGCGAACTGCTTGGGCTTCAATACCGTAAACAGCGCGCTGAGATCGACATTGTCCAGTTTCAGCACCGCGGCGTCATGCTGCGGAAAACGCAATGCCGACAGGCTGATACGGCCATTGAGCATATCAACGCCAAGGTTGCTGAGCGTCAGCGGCATCCGTTCGCTGTAAGGGGTATGTTCCCTGCAGATCGGCGGTAATGTTCTGCATCTCAAACAGGTTGCTCAGCGATTTAATCCGCAACGTCACTGGCTGTTTGGCGCCAAGCTGCCACAGATGATTTTTAAGCCGATAGGACATGACGAAATCCAGTCCGCTCATTTCGCCGTCTTTCAGCCACATACCGCCATTGCTGACCACCCAGTGGCCACCGGCCTCAAAGCCTTGCACGCGTGCAGCAGAAAACGCCGTCTGGGCATAAAACTCGCCGTCACGCAGAGCAATATTCAGATCCGGTGAAATCAGCGGTTGGAACACCGCCAAGCGCTGCTTTGGCCACCAGCCTTCGCCACGCAGTCGCTCGCCGTCCCAACGGCCGCGCAGCGCGATTGGCCCTATTTCCTGCGCATCCAGCTTGCCCTGCCACTGGAAATTATTCGGATCGCTGCCCTGCAGTTGCAGGTTGAGGGTCGACGGCGGTAAATGCCCACCGTCGGTGAATCTGACGCTGTCAGCCACCAGTTTCAAATCGCCATCAAATGCCGGCTGCGTCTGGTCACGCTGCCAGCGTAGCGGTTTATTCAGCGTCAAACGTGGCGCATTGACCGTGACCATGCCGTATTTCAGCTTGTCGAATCCGGTAGAAAGGCGCTCAAGGGTCAGCGTACTGTCATGCCAACTGCCGTTACCGGCCACGTCCCACGCCGCCAGCAGCGGTGGCATGTCGCCGCGGCCCCAGTAGCGCCATTGCCAGTGACCGTGGTCGGGCCAGAAATCCTGCGCCTTACCGTCCAGATGCAGCTTGACCTGCCCCCAATAGTCATCGCTGGCGCGGATAATCGCCTGCAAACGACCGGTGATGCCGGCGGCGGTCACCTTCACCCCGGCCAGCGGCAGGCGCGCCTCTTCGAGCCGCATTTCCGGCGTAGCGTTACCCCAGGCACGCAATAGCGAACCTGGTTGCAGCACCAGCGTCGGATTGAGGATCGAGCCGCTGAGGATCCCAGGGATTGATGCAGTCAATGAATAATCCGCCAAATTGGCCTGGCCGGTCAGTTGGAAACCGAGATCGCTCTGCGTCAGACCAATGGTGCCCGGCCCGAGCGTCAGTACCGCATTGCCTTTGCCGTTGTGACCGGCGGTGATGACGTTGAGTCGCGCGCTGATCTGGGTTTCATCGAACCCCTTGCTCCAATCGTGCAGCGCAACGCTGATGCCGCCATTCAGCGGTTGGTCGATATACGGCCAACGCCATTCCCCCTTGGAAATGCTGATCTGATGAGCATCAACCGCCCACGGCAGCGTCGCCAACGGCCGATCGTCGCCCTTTTCGGTTAGCGTTACCACACCCTGACGCTGTTGCCAGTGCACCGCCATCAACAACGGCTGATCCAGGTAGCCGGTCTGCATTTCACCCTGTAGCGTCCCTTGCTGTGGCATGCTGTGCAGATCGAGCGGAATGGCGATTTGCCCGCTAAGGCGTAATGGTTCACTGCTATTGGGGGGGCACCACAATCAGTTGACGTACGCTGAGCCGTTGTTGCCGATCCAAGACGGCGTCGACGCTAAGATTTTTGCCGGTGTAATGCAACTGCTGGCCATTAGCACTGGAGCCTAGTTGCAGTTTGCCAGCGTAGCGTTGCCACGGCAGCAGCTTCAGTTCGCCAACGGTCATCTCCAACTGCGGCAATTGCTGCTGCAGTTTATCCAGCGTCAGCGTGGCGTCACTGGCATCGCCGCCAGGCAGCGAGGACAGGCAGGCGCTATCGACGCTGAGCTGGTCGCTGACCAGTTGCCATCGGCCAGCGCTATAGCGCAGGCGTGTCGGCCCGATGTCGGCCAACAGGCAGTCCTGCGCCTTGAACTGCGCCCCTGCCAGCGACAAACCGCCCTGCTGCCATTGCAACGGCCCTTTCATTACTAGTTGGCTACCGGACGGCAGCCAATGAGCCACCACCCGTGGCAACCAGTGTGGCAGCGTTTGCCATAGGGTGAACGGCAGGATCACCATGCAAGCCACAATCCCTATGAATACTTTCAATCGCTTAGTCATTAAATGATTGTTTCAGTCCTGAGTACGGCACGCCCGCGGTTAAGTGTATGCCAGAAAGGACGATAATGATGGCATGAATTTGCAGTAGCGGGAAGGCAACCCGCCGCACCGGCGGTGAATTCGGCGTATTTGACCGATGACTATCCTGCTTTGGTGGTTTTTTCTTACAGATTATCCGTTTGCGCCACCGTCGTTTCAGACTTTTATTATTGTGATTACGCACAATGATTAATAGTCTTGCAATGATTATTATAAGTAAGTTGTATATTCGCGCACCTCACTGCGGCGGGTATATGTGAAGAAGCCTATTCCCCCACCGGTTACGTGGGGATTTTTTTGCCTTTCATCCGGTTCATCCCGACGCTGCCATCCGTCGCGGCCGTTGCTACGCTTACTATTACCAAGGCGATCGCCATTGGGCGCGCTGCCGCTCAACGCCAGCGGACAATGCCGCTAAGTGATTGTCAAAAATGGAAAATCCCTTTAAACTTAGCGTAAATCAACGGTGGAGAAACCACGATGAAACTGGCGATATACAGCACTAAACAGTATGACCGTAAATATCTTGAGCTGGTAAACCAGCAGTTTGGTTTCGAGCTGGAATTTTTTGACTTTCTGCTCAGCAAAAAAACCGCAAAAACCGCCACTGGCTGCAAAGCGGTTTGCATCTTCGTTAATGACGATGGCAGCCGCGAAGTGCTGGAAGAGCTGGCAGCCCAGGGCGTCAAAATCCTTGCACTGCGCTGTGCCGGTTTTAACAATGTCGATCTGGACGCAGCGAAAGCGCTGGGCATCGATGTGGTGCGCGTGCCGGCCTATTCGCCAGAAGCGGTGGCCGAACATGCCGTCGGCCTGATGATGTGCCTGAATCGCCGTATTCATCGCGCCTACCAGCGCACCCGAGACGCCAACTTCTCGCTGGAAGGCCTGATCGGTTTCAATATGCATAACCGCACCGCCGGCGTGATCGGTACCGGCAAAATCGGCGTAGCGACCATGCGCATCCTGAAAGGCTTCGGCATGAAGCTGCTGGCCTACGATCCCTACCCTAGCGCCCAGGCGCTGGAGCTGGGCGCCGAGTATGTCGATCTGAAAACGCTGTACGCCCAGTCCGACGTCATTACCCTGCACTGTCCGTTGACGGCGGAAAACCATCACTTGCTCGACGCCGAGGCGTTTTCGATGATGAAAGACGGCGTGATGGTGATCAATACCAGCCGCGGTGGATTGGTTGACTCCTCGGCGGCCATCGATGCGCTGAAGCAGCAGAAAATTGGTGCACTGGGGATGGACGTGTATGAGAACGAGCGGGATCTGTTCTTTGAAGACAAATCCAACGACGTGATTCAGGATGACGTTTTCCGCCGTCTCTCGGCCTGCCATAACGTGCTGTTTACCGGCCATCAGGCGTTCCTGACAGAAGAAGCGCTGACCAGCATTTCTGAAACCACGCTTAAAAATGTCGATCAACTGGCGCGTGGTGAACCCTGCGCCAACCAGTTGAATGCCTGAAAGGAGAGCAGAATGACCCGGTTATTACCTCTGGCACTGGCCAGCGTGTTATTGGGCGGTTGTGCCATGCAAACGACAGAATCAGCGCAGCCGGTGGTGGTCGCCAGCGATCTGCAACATCACAACTTTGTGCTGCAAAGCGTTGACGGTGTGACGGCCAACGCCACACAGGGCCGGGGACCGAGCCTTGAATTCGGCGAACGGCTGCATGTGTCGGGCGTCATGTGCAACCGTTTTTCCGGCTTCGGGCAATTGCAACACGGCGTGCTGACGGTCAAAAACCTGGCGATGACACGCATGCTGTGCAGCGATGCGCAGCGTAACCAATGGGACGGCATCATTACTCAAGTGCTGCACAATGGCGCGCAGGTCACACTGCAACAGCAACAGCTGACGCTGAGCGACGGCACGCATACGCTGGTGTATACCCTGAAAGACTGGGTGCAATGATCACCCACCCAGGCTGGATTCAGCCTGGGTTAGCCTCACCCGGCCCCCGAACAGGCTCCCTGGCCTAGTGCCCACTCCTCGCATTGCTTGCCGTCCGGCATTTGACACATTCTAACCGTTTCGCCATTGAGCAGATGGGCAATCGTGGTGGTGCCGCCCACGTTCGCGCAGTGCGCACTGGTAGGTAAATGATTGATTTTGGCGCTAGTCCCCTGCTGTTGCGGTTCATCATTATTGCTGCTGCATGCAGCCAATACCAGAACGGCGCCAGCCAGCCACCCGTTATGCATTGCCATTGTTTTCTCCTGAATCCGTTATTGTGCTGTGGTAACCTGCGAGCCTCTTGGTGGACACGTATATTAAATGTTGCAACAAACTTATTTAATCTAGCCTGTTGGTTAAATAATGAGAATATAAATCGGCAATTATCAGATTAATTTTTCACCGCACGGCAACCGGCCATGACGGCGTATCCGGCCATTGAGCACACCGCCGGTACCGCCCCCCGCTACCGGCCGACGCCGCCACTCGCCGTCGGGCATCGCTCGGCTCGCCACCAGACCAGCTTCAGGGGCAACCCGCCGTGCGCCAACGGCCCCCACTTAATTCAACGCCGTTGGAATAGAAAATAATCTTCAATGCGCGCTGGTTTTTGATAACAAATTAATGACCAAAACGCCGGCGATTATTAACCCCATGCCAATAATTGCCGGCCAATCCAATTTCTGGTTATAAACAAACACCGCGGCAATCGACACCAGCACAATTCCCATTCCCGACCAGATGGCATAAACGATACCCAATGGCATGGTTTTCACCACCATCGACAAGCCCCAGAAAGCCACGCCATA
This sequence comes from Serratia odorifera, assembly GCF_900635445.1. NCBI lineage: Bacteria > Pseudomonadati > Pseudomonadota > Gammaproteobacteria > Enterobacterales > Yersiniaceae > Serratia > Serratia odorifera. The sequence goes on along the minus strand of NZ_LR134117.1, from coordinate 3,926,259 downwards.
GCCGACCACCACCACCAACGACGGCCACAATCGGGTAAATCCCTCAGAAGCCTTGAGCATGGTGGTGGCAATCACTTCGGCGATAATCGCCATGGTTAAGTAGATAAATCCGTTCATTGTTGTGCTCTTGCGTTAATTGCGGTCTGCCTATTATGACAGTGTTTAAATATATTGGCGTTAACCGGCGATGACATTTATCGATAAAATAATCCTCTGACGCTGAGAAATATAAATTTACAACTGCAGCTGGGCACTAAAAGCTACGTCACACAATCGTGATAAAGCGAGCCAAATAGCCTCTGCTAGACTTTGCCGATGACTACGACGTTATTTATATAGGCAATGAAATGATCACTACAGATGGCAACAATGCCGTTGCGTCGGTGGCTTATCGCACCAATGAAGTTATCGCAATCTACCCTATCACCCCCCAGCTCCACCATGGCCGAACAGGCCGACGCCTGGTCTGGCGATCGGCGCAAAAACATTTGGGGCGACGTACCGCGGGTGGTGGAAATGCAGTCCGAAGGTGGAGCGATCGCCACCGTACACGGTGCCTTGCAAACCGGGGCATTGTCGACGTCGTTCACCTCATCGCAGGGGTTGCTGCTCATGATCCCCACGCTGTATAAACTGGCGGGTGAACTCACGCCGTTTGTACTGCACGTGGCAGCCGTACCGTAGCCACCCACGCGCTGTCGATCTTTGGCGATCACTCCGACGTGATGGCGGTTCGGCAAACCGGCTGCGCCATGTTGTGCGCCAGCTCGGTGCAGGAAGCGCAGGATTTTGCGCTGATCGCCCAGACGGCGACCCTCAATAGCCGCATTCCGTTTATTCATTTCTTTGATGGTTTCCGCACCTCTCACGAAATCAACAAGATCGTGCCGTTAAGTGACGATACGCTGCGCCAGATGCTGCCGCAGAATGCCATTGATGACCACCGCCATCGGGCGCTGTCGCCGGAACGTCCGGTGGTGCGCGGCACCTCCGCCAACCCGGATACCTATTTCCAGGCACGTGAAGCCACCAATCCATGGTACAGCCAAACTCGCGAACACGTTGGCGACGCCATGCAAAAGTTCGCCGAACTGACCGGCCGCCACTACCAGCCGTTTGACTATTACGGCCATCCGCAGGCCGAGCGCGTGGTGGTGTTGATGGGCTCCGCCATCGGCACCTGCGAAGAAGCGATCGATACCCTGCTGGCGCGCGGCGAAAAAGTCGGCATGGTGAAGGTACGGCTGTATCGGCCGTTCTACGCCGCCGATCTGCTTGAGGCGCTGCCCGCCAGCGCGCAAAACATTGCGGTACTGGATCGCACCAAAGAGCCCGGCGCCCTGGCCGAACCGCTGTATCTGGACGTCATGACCGCATTGGCCGAGGCCTTCAGTCGCGGTGAACGCCCTACGCTGCCGCGGGTCATCGGCGGGCGTTATGGCCTATCGTCAAAAGAATTTGGTCCGGACTGCGCGCTGGCGGTGTTTACCGAATTGGCGCTAACCGATCCGCGGCCGCGCTTCACGGTCGGTATTTTCGACGACATCAGCGGCCTGTCGCTGCCCATCGACGATCCACTGCCGCCCTCGCACGCCACGCTGGAAGCGCTGTTCTATGGCCTGGGCAGCGATGGTAGCGTGTCAGCGACCAAAAACAACATCAAAATCATCGGCAACGCGACCCCGATGTTTGCCCAGGGCTATTTCGTCTATGACTCGAAAAAGGCCGGCGGTCTGACGGTGTCGCATCTGCGGGTCAGCGAACGGCCAATAAATTCCGCTTATCTGGTTGCGCAGGCCGATTTCATCGGTTGTCATCAGGCGCAATTTATTGACAAATACCAGATGGTGGAACGGCTCAAACCTGGCGGCATTTTCTTGCTGAATACGCCCTACGATGCCGATGAGGTATGGGCGCGGCTGCCCCAGGAAGTACAGGCGCTGCTGTGTCAGCGTCAGGCGCGTTTCTATATTGTCAATGCTGCCAGGCTGGCGCGAGAATGCCGACTCGGCGCCCGTATCAATACCGTGATGCAAATGGCGTTCTTCCAACTGACACAAATTCTGCCGAACGACGTCGCGCTGCAGCAACTGCAGGATGCTATTGCTCACAGCTACGCCAGCAAGGGGGCGGATATTGTCGAACGCAACTGGCAGGCGCTGGCGGCAACGCGTCTGGCGCTGCAGGAAATCCCGCTGCAGTCGGTCGACCCACACAGCGCGATGCGCCCGCCGGTGGTTGCCGACACCGCACCAGACTTTGTCAAAACGGTCACTGCCGCCATGCTGGCCGGGCTGGGTGACAGCCTGCCGGTTTCCGCCTTCCCGCCAGACGGTACCTGGCCGGTCGGCACCACCCAGTGGGAAAAGCGCAACATTGCCGAACAGGTGCCGATCTGGCAAGCCGAACTGTGCACCCAGTGCAACCACTGCGTCGCCGCCTGCCCGCACTCCGCCATTCGCGCCAAAGTGGTCGCACCCGAGGCCATCGCCGATGCGCCAGCCGGCCTGCAATCGCTGGACGTCAAGGCGCGCGACATGCGTGGCCAGAAGTATCTTTTGCAAGTCGCGCCGGAAGACTGCACCGGCTGTAACCTGTGCGTGGAGGTCTGCCCGGCCAAGGATCGGCAGGATCCGTCGATTAAAGCGATCAATATGGCCTCGCGACTGGACAACCTGGCGGTCGAAAAAGCCAATTATGATTTCTTCCTGCAACTGCCGGAAATCGATCCGGCGCAGCTTGAACGTATCGACATTCGTACATCGCAGCTGATTACCCCGCTGTTCGAATATTCCGGCGCCTGCTCCGGCTGTGGCGAAACCCCCTATATCAAACTGCTGACCCAGTTGTACGGCGATCGGCTGCTGATTGCCAACGCCACCGGCTGCTCATCGATCTACGGCGGCAATCTGCCGACCACGCCATATACCACCAATGCACAAGGGCGTGGGCCGGCATGGGCCAACTCGTTATTTGAAGACAACGCCGAATTCGGTCTGGGCTTCCGCCTGACGGTCGACCAGCATCGCCAACGCGTGCTGCGGCTGCTGGAAACGCTAGCGCCGCAGTTGCCGGTTGAACTGGTCAACGGTTTGCAACTGACCGACGTCGCGCCAGAGCCACGCCGTCAGCAAATTGCCACCTTGCGCAGCCTGCTGGCTGACGTCGAGGGCGAAGACGCGCGGCAGTTGGCCTGCGATGCCGATTATCTGGTGGACAAATCCATCTGGCTTATCGGCGGAGACGGTTGGGCTTATGACATCGGCTTCGGTGGCCTGGACCACGTGCTGAGCCTGACGGAAAACGTCAATGTGCTGGTGCTGGATACCCAATGCTATTCCAACACCGGCGGCCAGCAGTCGAAAGCCACGCCACTCGGTGCGGTAACCAAGTTCGGCGAGCACGGCAAACGCAAGGCACGCAAAGATCTGGGGATCAGCATGATGATGTATGGTCATGTCTACGTGGCGCAAATCTCGCTCGGCGCGCAGCTCAACCAAACGGTAAAAGCCATTCAGGAGGCGGAATCCTATCCCGGACCGTCATTGATCATTGCCTACAGTCCATGCGAAGAACACGGCTATGACCTGGCGCTCAGTCACGATCAGATGAAGCAGTTGACCGCCACCGGTTTCTGGCCGCTGTATCGGTTCGATCCGCGACGCGCAGATGCAGGTAAGGCGGCGCTGGCTCTAGATTCGCGCCCGCCGAACAGCGAATTGAGCGCTACCCTGCTTAAGGAGCAGCGCTTCCGTCGCCTGAACAGCCAGCAGCCGGAGGTCGCCGATGCGTTGTACCAACAGGCGGAACAACAACTGAAGGAAAAATACGACTTTCTCAGTCTGCTGGCCGGCAAGGCGGAAAAATCCGCCGCCGAATGACCGCCGCCTTGGCGTGCTACCGAGCGCGTCAAGGCAATCGCTGACAAGGATAAAGCAGCACGTCAGTTAAAACGGCTGGCATTCGTCCGTACAATCCGTACCATACACGCCACATCTCTATGGCGTGTTGATTGATGCAATGAATCATGAACCAGTTACTGATAAATGCTAAACTTGCCAACGAAAAAAATGCTGCGCCAATAGAGCCCCAACATGAGAACGAGCACGATTTAAATGTCAGATAAACAATCAGTTAGTCAAAAAGAGCAGTACAACCTCAACAAGTTGCAAAAACGCCTGCGCCGCAACGTCGGCGAAGCGATTGCCGATTACAATATGATTGAAGAAGGCGACCGCATCATGGTTTGCCTGTCCGGCGGTAAAGACAGCTACACCATGTTGGAAATTCTGCGCAACCTTCAGCAAAGCGCGCCGATCAATTTCTCGCTGATTGCGGTTAACCTCGATCAGAAACAGCCAGGGTTCCCGGAACACATTTTGCCGGCCTATCTGGACGGCCTGGGCGTCGAATATAAAATCGTCGAAGAAAACACCTACGGCATCGTGAAAGAGAAAATCCCTGAAGGCAAAACCACCTGTTCACTGTGTTCGCGCCTGCGCCGCGGCATTCTGTACCGCACCGCCAGCGAACTTGGTGCGACAAAAATCGCGCTTGGCCACCACCGCGATGACATTTTGCAAACGCTGTTCCTCAACATGTTCTACGGCGGGAAGATGAAAGGCATGCCGCCGAAGTTGATGAGCGACGACGGTAAACACGTGGTGATACGCCCGTTGGCCTATTGCCGTGAAAAAGACATCGAGCGTTTCGCCATCGCCAAAGAGTATCCGATTATCCCCTGCAACCTGTGTGGTTCGCAGCCGAACCTGCAACGCCAGGTGGTTGGCGATATGCTGCGCGATTGGGACAAGCGTTATCCTGGCCGCATCGAAACCATGTTCAGCGCCATGCAGAACCTGGTGCCGTCACACCTGTGTGATACCGAACTGTTCGATTTCAAGGGCATTCGTCACGGCAGCGAAGTGGTCAACGGCGGCGATCTGGCGTTCGATCGTGAAGACCTGCCAATGCAGCCCATCGGCTGGCAGCCGGAAGAGTCCGATGACGCCAGCGTGGTGCCACAACGGCTTAACGTGTTGGAAATCAAATAATTACCCTGCTCCATCGGCGGTGCGTCGATGGAGTTCCCCCCCTGCCGAGCTGTTTTCGAGCTCGCTCACAATTCAAGCAAAAATCATCTGACATTGTCAGTGCCCGGGTGTACTGTTTATTTGTACAGTTAACTGGAGATTGACGATGAACATCACCCCTTGCTTGTCCCACGTTTCGTTGGGAACCAACGCCTTTGACCAGGCTGCAGAGTTTTACGATCGGGTGCTTGGCGCACTAGGCTGCCGACGCGTATTGGAACACCCTGGTGCCATCGGTTACGGTCGCGATTACCCGGAGTTCTGGTTGCAAACGCCAATCAATGGTAAACCGGCCGCCATCGGCAACGGCATTCACGTCGGTTTCTTCGCCACCAGCAAACAGCAGGTTGACGAGTTTTATCGACAGGCGCTGCAGGCCGGCGCACAAGATGACGGCGCACCGGGCTCGCGGCCGCATTATGGTGCCCAATATTACGGCTGTTTCGTGCGCGATCTGGACGGACACAAGATAGAAGCCAGCTTCTGGGATGAATCTGCCGGCTGATTTGCCGCACGACAGACAAAAAAATGCCGGTGTTTAAACCGGCATGGTATGAATCAAATATGCTATGCAGTAATTCTAAAATAAGAAAGTAAGACAATTATGGAGCGCAACGCCCATCGCTTGACGTTGCATTCACCTGCGAGAGAGATCATGCCGCACTTTGTCCCGGCAAATGTTGATATCGCTCAATGTTGTCAGGGTTTACCTCGCTTTTTGCCAGACAAACTGTCCAGACGACCTGGTGCTACAGCCAACGACTGCGCCTGAGCCACCAGGCCACGCCAAGCACCAGCGCCACCAGCATCAGGCAAAATGCCGCAAAACCCAGCGGATCGCTACCGCCTGGAATGCCGCCAAGGTTGACGCCGAACAGGCCGGTGAGGAAGGTTGTCGGCAGAAACACCATCGCCAGCAATGACATGGTATAGGTGCGCCGGTTCATGGCATCCGCCATAACGGTAGTGATTTCATCCGACAGGATCGCGGTGCGTGCAATGCTGCCATCCAGATCGTCAAGCCCACGGCCAAGACGGTCGGCAATGTCCTGCATCCGCCGCCGGTCGTCGTCGCTCATCCACGGCAAACGCTCGCTGGCCAGGCGCGAAAACACATCTCGCTGGGGTGCCATATAACGCCGCAGCACAATCAATTGTTTGCGAATCAACGCCAGTTGGCCGCGTTCGGGGATTTGCTGCTCCAGCAACGCGTCTTCCAGATCGATAATCTTGTCGTGCAGATCTTCAATAAATTCACTGGCGTGGTCGGTCAGCCCGTCGGAAATCTCCACCAGCCAACTGCCGCTGTTGGTCGGCCCTACGCCGGACTGTAAATCATTGACCACTTCATCAATCGAATACACCTTGCGATGACGCGTCGAGATAATCATTTTGTCGGTAATGTATACCCGAAACGTCACCAACTGATCGGGTCGCGAATTGGCGTTAAAGTTGATACCGCGCAAGGTTATCATGGTGCCGTCCCCCTGCCGCGTTACCCGCGGTCGTGTGCTGTCCCCAGACAGCGCTTCGCGTACGCTATCCGGTAGCAGCGGCGTGGTGGCCAACCACTGCGCACTGGCAGGATGCGCATAATCCAGATGCAGCCAGCTCGGCGCGGTACAGGTAATATTATCGTCGGGTTCAATCGGCGTTACACCGCCTTTGCCGTCCAGCTGAAAAGCATAGACCGCGTCAGAAACTTGCAGCGCATTGCCGGCAATGACATCCATTGCATCTCCTCTCGTCGTCTTCTACTCGCGTTAAGCTGCGCATTGGCGCGTGGTCAATCAATGTTTGATGATATACATCGTTTGGCTGTAAGCCACGTCTTCCGGGTTGGTGATCGGGTAGCCTTTCACCCAGGGTTTGATCAGCCGACCATTGGTGTATTGATATATCGGCGCAATCGGCGCCTGGTCGGCAATGATCTGCTCTGCCTTGTTGTAATCGGCATTCAGCGCAGACGGTTGAGTCTGGCGGCTGGCCTGTTCCAGTACGCGATCGTAATCGGCGTTGCGGAATTTGGCGATGTTGCCGCTATGGCTGGAACCGAGCAGCGAAAGGAAGGTCGAGGCTTCGTTGTAATCACCGACCCAGGACGCGCGCACCACGTCGAAGTTGCCGGTATTGCGGCTGTCGATATAGGTTTTCCACTCCTGGTTTTGCAATTTCACCTCTACGCCGAGCTTCTTCTTCCACATCGAGGCCACCGCGATGGCAATCTTCTGATGGCTTTCCGAGGTGTTATACAGCAACGTCAACGTTAGCGGCTTGCCTGGACCGTAACCCGCTGCCTGCATCAGCGCTTTGGCCTGCGCATCCAGTTCATCCTGCGACTGTTGCTGCAACAGGCTTTGCTGTGGCTTAAACCCGGCGGTAACGTCCGGCGTAAAGTGATAAGCCGGTTTTTCACCGGTACCCAGCACTTTTTCGGCAATGATCTTGCGGTCGATGGCATAGGACAAGGCCTTGCGCACCCGCAGATCGTTAGTTGGCGCGCGCTGAGTATTGAAGGCGTAATAATAGGTGCCGAGCTGATCCGGCGTGTACACCTGCCCCGGGATGTCCTTCAGCAGCTTCTGGTACATATTTTTCGGGAATGATTCTGTGATATCAATATCCCCCGCCAGATAACGCTTGGTGGCGTTGGATTCCTGATTAATCGGCACAAAAGTGACTTGATTCAACACGGTATGTGCATGGTCCCAATAGTGCTGGTTTGGCACCAGCACCAGTTTTTCATTGACCACCCGCTGCTGTAGCGTGAAGGCACCATTGCCCACCAGATTGCCGACTCGAGTCCAGTCATTACCATATTTTTCTACTACCGCTTTCGGTACCGGGAACAAACTGAAGTTGGCCGTCAGACTGACAAAATATGGCACCGGCTTATTCAACTGCACCTTCAGCGTGTATTTATCCACTGCCGTCACACCCAATTGGTCGGCGGGCATTTTGCCGGCGATGATCGCCTCGGCGTTTTGTATAGCAGCCAGCTGTGCGAACCAGGCAAAAGGCGACAGACTGGCAGGATCGACCAACCGTCGCCAGCTGTAAACGAAATCCTCAGCCGTGACAGGGTCACCGTTGGACCAACGCGCATCTTTACGCAGGGTGAAAATGTAGGTTTGATTGTCGCTGCTTTTCCAGCCGGTGGCGACGCCGGGTATCACTTTGCCCTGTGCGTCCTGATTGACCAATCCCTCGAATAAGTCGCGAGCAACCTGCGCTTCTGGCAGACCCACCGCTTTGATGGGATCGAGTGAGGCCGGCTCGTCTTTGATGTGGCGAACAATTTCCTGTTTTTCGGCCAACGCGGTGCCGGCCGGTACCTGTGCGGCTGTGGCGCTAAAGCTGGTGCTGACCGCTACGGCACAACACGCCAAACGAAAACGCCGTTGAATTATTTTTATCGCCATCATCAATCATCCCGAGTTAACCATCTGAATTATTTATCATATAGCACAAGATCGCGCAGACCTATAGCCAGAGAGCAACTAGATTTAAAAACTGGGCGACAAACGATAAAAAATACCCGCGACAGGCGCGGGTATCGGTATAACGGCAGGATAATCAATCGTACAAATGCACGCTGGTAATCTGATAACTGAACTCTTCACCCTCTTCTTCATCGAAAATGGTAAATACACCTTTTTCCGCCAACGGGCGTTGATGAATGTCGGTATTTTGCAGTTGACGCGCGTCCACGTCGTCATAGCCGTAATCGAGATAGAACGCGTCCCGTTGGTAATCCACGTGCAGGGTAAACGGATAGTTGGATTCATCACCACGACCGTCGTCATTCTTCACAACGCCGAACCACTCGCCCTGGCGGATCTGGTTTTCATCATCGACGCCGCACAGCAGGGTAATAGTATCCTGGGTATTTTCACTGTAATGGGCAATTACTCGGGCAACTGGCATATAACATCCTCTTTCTGGTTATCGGCTTGGCATGACATCAGTATATCAAGCCTCGATGCCGGCGCTACCAGTCAATATTCAGCACGGTTTTACCACGCGCGCCGCCGGCCTTGCTGGCAGCCAGCATTGCCGGCGCCTGGCGGATGGACACCATGCGCTCGAGCGGGATCTGCAATTCGCCACGCGCCACTTTTTCTACCAATAACGCCAGTTCTTCGGCGTTGATCTGCGCGTTGAGATTGCCGCCGTGCAATCCGCGCGGCCTGAGTCGATCGGGTAGTGCCGCCCCCAGGGTGCTAACCGCCGCGCCGCCATGATGTACGCTGACCAATAACGCGCTGAAGCCGTCGACGTCGCTTGCCAGATCGATGATGCCATCAACGCCCTGCGGATAACGTTGTAACAACTGCTGCGCCAGCGGTGCCTGGTGGTGATCGATTACCACGTCGGCCCCCAGCGTATGTAGGCTGGCGCGGCTATCCGCTGCGCCGGTGGCGATAACCGTCAGCCCCTGCAATTTGGCCAACTGCACGGCAAAGCGCCCTACGCCGCCGCTAGCACCGACGATAACCACCTGAGAACCTGCCGGTAATGCCAGTTTTTCCAGCGCTTTCAACGCCGCGCCGGCGGCCACCGGCAACGCGGCAGCAGCGTTCAGGCTAACGGCATCCGGTACCTGCGCCAACGCCGCATGCTGATCGATGGCCGCATATTGCGCATAACTGCCGGCGCCCACCACGCCGAACAGAAAGCTGCCGACCAGGCGATCGCCGGGCCGGAAACGCGTGACGTCTGGCGCGATGGCTTCCACCTCGCCGGCGCCGTCAACGCCCAGCACCAAGGGGAAAATATGCGGCAGCTTACCCTCCAGCAAACCCTCCGCCACCCGCCAGTCGAACGGATTCAACCCGGCCGCCGCCAGCTTCACCAGGATCTGACCTGGTTTGACAACCGGCTTGGCCAGCTCGATTTCCTGTGGTTCTGCGCCGATTTTTGTCACGGCTATCGCTTTCATCAACGCTCCTGAGTCTCGGTGAGTGATAACGCTGTCAGCAAATTGACACTGTTTACATTATGGACAAGGATTTCCAGCAGGGTGAAACATTGCGCTGGGAAAGTTGCACCAAAGCGTAATACACTGAATAAAATAACAATCGTCTTAACTTACATTGGCACTACGGGACCACACCATGATTCAACAGCGACCACGCAGTGAACGTGGCCAATTGGCCGTTGCAGGAGAAAGTTACGGGAAATCGTTGTTAGGCGCACCGCTGCTGTATTTTCCGGCTGCGGTCAGCGGCCCGGAAACAGGACTGGTGATCGCCGGAACGCATGGCGATGAGAATGCCGCCGTGGTTACGCTGTCTTGCGCGCTACGCAGCATTTCGCCGGCCAGGTTACGCCATCACGTCATTTTGGCGGTCAATCCGGACGGTTGCCAGTTGGGTCTGCGGGCCAATGCCAACGGCGTCGATCTCAACCGTAACTTCCCCGCCGCCAACTGGCGCTCCGGGGATACGGTTTATCGCTGGAACAGCGCGACGTCTAGCCGTGACGTCAAGCTTTCTACCGGCGGTCGCCCCGGTTCCGAGCCGGAAACTCAGGCGTTATGCCATTTGATCCACCGCTTGAAACCGCGCTGGGTGGTGTCTTTTCATGAGCCTTTGGCCTGTATCGAAGATCCTGACAGCTCACATCTTGGCGTATGGTTGTCACATAAATTCGCCCTGCCGCTGGTCAGCAGCGTCGGTTACGAAACCCCCGGTTCGTTTGGCAGTTGGTGCGCCGATCTGTCATTGCCCTGTATCACCGCCGAATTCCCGCCCATTTCGGCCGATGAAGCCAGCGAAAAATACCTGGACGCCATGATCGAACTGCTGGTTTATCCGGATTAACGGCGGCCTACGGCGGCGTTATTCACTCTCCAGCCGAATAGCGCCGCAGGCAAAATCCAGCCCTAGTTCAACGTCCTGCGCCAACCAGGTCGGCCCGTCAAGATCGACAAAACGCGCGCCCGGCACCAACGGTAGCGCGGCGCTTATCGCCCGCGAGGTGCATAACATGCAGCCAAGCATGATAGCCAGTCCCTGTTGACGCGCCTGTGCCGCCAACGCCAGTGCTTCGGTCAACCCTCCGGTTTTATCCAGCTTGATATTCACCATTTCATAGCGACCGGCCAGCGTCGGCAGGTCGTCGCGGGTATGGCAACTTTCATCAGCGCAGATCGGCAACGGGTGAATAAAGTTTTCCAAGGCCTGGTCTTCGTGGGCCGCCAGCGGCTGCTCGAGCATCGCCACCTGCAGATCTGCCAGCAGTTGGCAACGCGCCGCCAGCCCTTCTGCCTGCCACGACTCGTTGGCATCGACGATCAGCGTCGCCTTCGGCACCGCGCCGCGAATGGCCACCAACCGCTCGCTGATTAAATGGTCGTCCAGCTTGATTTTTAACAGCGTGGCGCCTTGGTGATACAGCTCCAAGGCGGCAAAGGCCATCGCCTCCGGCGTCGCGATACTGACGGTTTGTGCCATGGTAATATGTTGCGGCGCGCTGATACCGCTGCGTTGCCACAGACTTTCGCCCTGCTGCCGACACTCCAGATCCCACAATGCCGAATCCAGCGCGTTGCGCGCCGCGCCGGCCGGCATCAGCTGTTGCAGTTGAGCGCGCGTAACACCGCCTTCGATCGCCGACACCATCGCCGCCAGTTGCGCCATCACGGAACCTTCACTTTCACCGTAGCGCGGATAGGGCGTACATTCACCAATACCGCACACGCCCTGCTGCTCGATTTCCACCACCACTACGTCGGCCTGCGTGCGGCTGCCGCGCGCGATGACGAACGCGCTACGCAATGGCCAGGATTGAGGATAAAAATGCATGCTTCTCATCGTGGCTCCTGAATGAAAAAAACGCACCCTGTGACGCCAGTACGCGGATGTATTCTAATATATACAACTATTTAGCCAATTTTATATATCCAAGTAGCCATTGTTGACTTAAACTGTCGACAGGGTGTGAACCTAATGTTAAATGCCAACCTGATGGCCGCTCAATTAGGTTAATACCTTTGTATCAAACCCCTTAAAAGGAACCAAGTCATGACTCAGACAGTACATTTTCAAGGTAACCCGGTAGCCGTTGCCGGCCAACTGCCGCAGGCTGGCGATCGCGCCAAGGCGTTTTCACTGGTTGCCAAAGACCTTTCAGACGTGACGCTGAGCAGCTTCGCCGGCAAACGCAAAGTGCTGAACATTTTCCCGAGCATCGACACCGGCGTCTGCGCCACTTCAGTGCGTAAGTTCAACCAGTTTGCCAGTGAAATGGACAATACCGTGGTGCTGTGCATTTCTGCCGATTTGCCGTTTGCCCAGTCCCGTTTCTGCGGCGCGGAAGGCCTGAGCAACGTGGTGATGCTGTCGACCCTGCGTGGCGCTGAATTCAAACAGGCTTACGGCGTAGAAATCAGCGACGGTCCGCTGGCCGGCCTGACCGCGCGTGCGGTGGTGGTGCTCGATGGCCAGGACAATGTCCTGTACAGCGAACTGGTCAACGAAATTACCACCGAACCGAATTACCAAGCCGCGCTGGCGACGCTGAAGTAACGCCAAATAAAAAAGCCCGATGCTCATATCGGGCTTTTTTTTACTCTTCGCCGTCTTCCACCGGCTTGCGGCTGCTGAGGCCGTATTCACGCAGCTTGTTGGCGATGGCGGTATGTGATACTCCCAACCGTTTAGCCAATTTACGCGTGCTTGGATAGGTGCGATAAAGGCGTGTCAGCACCGAACGTTCGAAACGCTTGCTGATATCGTCGAGCGAACCGTCGAGCACTTCGTCGCCCAATGACATTTCCACTTCAAATTCCGGCAGAACGATATCTTGCGGCCGCAGCTCGAAGCCTTCGGTTTGCGTCAACGCACGGTAAATGGCGTTCTTCAACTGACGGACGTTGCCGGGCCAACCGTATTTGCTGAGGAAACCACCAAGATCGCTCGCCAGCTTCGGCCGCGCCACGCCCTGTTCGTCAGCAAAGCGCGCCACAAACAGTTCGGTGAGCGGCATGATGTCTTGCGGCCGTTCGCGCAGCGGTGGAATGGTAATGGTCAGCACGTTCAGGCGGTAATACAGGTCTTCGCGGAACTCGCCGCGCTGTACCAGTTCGATCAGGTTCTTCTGGGTGGCGCAGATCACGCGAACATCGACATGCACTTCGTGATCTTCGCCGACGCGTCGGAAGGTACCGTCGTTAAGAAAGCGCAGCAGTTTGGTTTGCATGCGTGGCGACATCTCGCCGATTTCATCCAGCAGCACCGAGCCGCCGTTCGCCTGCTCAAAAAAGCCTTTCTTGCTGGCGGTCGCGCCGGGATAGGCGCCCGCGGCATGGCCGAACAGTTCGCTTTCCGCGACGTCATCCGGCAGTGCCGCGCAGTTAAGCGCCAGAAACGGCAGCTTGCCGCGCGGGCTACGCAAATGGCAGGCGCGCGCCAGAATGTCCTTGCCGGTACCGGTGTCGCCGATAATCAGCAGCGGTGCGTCAAGCATCGCCAGCTTGCGTGCCTGCTCCAGTACCTGGCGCATTTTCGGACTGACGGCGATGATATGATCAAACTCGGTATCATCATTCACCGACAGATTTTGCAACTGCCGCCCCATGCGCGCGGTTGATTTCAACATCACCACCGCACCCACGGTATCGTGCTGATGGTTTTCATCTTCGAGGTGGATTGGCGTAATATCCATCAGGAAGTCCTGACTGCGGATCACCACCCGCTCAGAGTGCGGCGCCGCGTGTTCATTTTCCAACCAGCGGGTAAAGTTATAGCCGCCAATCAGCTGACCGGCTGTCTGATTGCGGATCTTGTCTTCGTTCAGGCTGAACAGCGCCAGTGCGGCGGGGTTGGCCAGTTCGACCTTGCCCTTCATGTCGATGGAGAACACCGGCTCCGGCATCGACTCCAGCAGCGCGCGCAATGCGCGATGTTCACGCTCGGACGGCATGAAATTGACGGTACGTACGTCGGTAACGCCGTCAATACGGCGGATTTCGGCCATTAACGCGCGAAATGTATCGAAATCAAGCTGTGAGAAATTGAGATAAATGCGGCCGATAGGATCGATTTCGATGCCACGTAAATCAATGCTGCGCGATACCAAAAGATCGAGTAGTTCTCGAGTGAGACCGAGCCGGTCTTCGCAAAATACTTCCAAACGCATCAGTAGTGGCCTTATTTTTGCAGGTTTTACGTACGCGGGATGATTGGCGACCATGATACTCTCTCATCCCGGACGGAAGAAGCGATCTGTCAGCAAAAGTTGACAGGGCTCTGATTTATCGTTGTCATTGATGAGTTTAAACGCAACCGAATAACACCATCGGCGTCATTTTAGCTTACTCTTGGTGGATTATCATAGTCAGCAGGGATTTTTTGGATAATTATCAACAAATCACAGCGGGAAATGCTTTCGTCAAGCGCGGCTTACGCCTTGAGATAATTGGCCGCACCGGGAGCGATGCGGCCAGCAGGATTATTTTTCTTTCTTGCTGTTGTTCTTCATGGTGTCCTTCAACTGATTGATCAGTTGTCCGCGAAAATCCCCAAGTTTTGGCTTATCCCCCTCCAGCCAGGGAAGCGGTCGACACAGTTCCATAGCCTTGATGCCGAGACGTGCGGTCAACAAACCAGCGCCAATGCCCTGCGCCGCTCGCGCTGAAAGCCGCGCCGCCAAATCTTGCGACATCCAGTCCATACCCACTTCGCGCACCAGTTCCGACGCGCCGGCAAAGGCGATGTTCAACAATACCAGTCTGAACAGACGCAAACGGCTAAAGTAGCCCAGTTCGATGCCATACAGCGCCGCAATGCGGTTGATCAGCCGGATATTACGCCAGGCGATAAACGCCATGTCCACCAGCGCCAACGGACTGACGGCAATCATCAGCGTTGATTCCGCCGCCGAACGGCTGATTTCCCTGCGCGCCTGATTATCCAGTACCGGCTGCACCAGTTTGGCATATAACGCCACCACTTCCCGGTCGTTCTGCGTTTCATGCAGCGACGCCTGCCAGCGCTGCAACGCCGGGTGCCCCTGATCCAACCCCGCCTGACGTGCCAGCTTTTCGCAAAATTCGCGCCCTTTGCCCAGACCATGGCTGTGTAGCAGATCGCGCGCGACGTCGCGTTCTTCCGCACGCTGGCGCAAGCGGTATAACCGGCGCCACTCGGTCAATACCGAGCCAACGCCGGCGCAGACAATCAACCCACCCGCTACGCCGCCACCGAGGGCAATCCAGTCTTGCTGCAGCCAGGCGTCGTGCAGCCACTGCACGCCCTGCGCCACCACGCTGACGCCAAACAACGCCAGTCCGGCGCTCACCATTTTGCGCCACAGGCTGCGCTTTGGTTTCAACGCTGCATTGACGATGCCTTCCGCTCGCCCTTCTTCTTCGCTCGCATCCAACTGCTCCGCGATCGGCAGGAAGTTTTCCGCCTGGCGTTGATCAAAGGCCATCCCGGCACGCAGCACCGGCTCTTGCGGTGCTTGCAACGGTTGTTCAAAATCGATACGCGGTTTTAACGGTTCGCTCATCGCAATTTATCTCCCAGCAAAAACTCCATCACCGCATCCAGACGAATATGCGGTAACGGGCTGTCCACGCTCATCGCCTGTGGACGAAACTCATCAAAGTGGAACCCCTGGTTATGCCAAAAGGCCGGGCCGGGTAAACGCGCTGGCACTTCGCCGGGGAACACCGTCAGCGGCGCACCGTCTGCCAGGCGACTGCCCTTCAGCGCCGGGATGCGCTGCCCCTGGTGATCGACGATACCGCTTTCGGTTGCCTGCACCGAGGCCAGCCCGACGCAGTCCATGCTGATGCCTTCAAACGCAGCGTTCTGCCACGCCTCCTGCACCAACTGCTGCAACAGCGATACCAGATTGGCGTGCTGATCGGCAGTGATATGGTCGGCCTTGGTGGCGGCGAACATCAGTTTATCGATGGTAGGGGAAAACAGCCGACGGTACAGCGTACGCTTGCCATAGTGGAAACTTTGCATCAGCTGCGTCAGCGCCAGCCGCATATCGTTGAAGGCCTGTGGCCCGCTGTTCAGCGGTTGCAGACAGTCCACCAATACGATCTGGCGATCGAAGCGGGAAAAATGCTCTTTATAAAAGTTTTTGACGATCGACTGGCAGTAATAGTTAAAGCGCGTACGCAGCATGCCAATATTGGTGTGTTTGTCAGCCTGCGCCAGCCGGGATTCGCCGCTGGCATCGACTTTCGGCCACGGGAAAAATTGCAACGCCGGCGCGCCGGCCATATCGCCCGGCAGCACAAAGCGGCCCGGCTGAATAAAATGCAGCCCTTCGGTCTTGCAACGCAGCAGATAATCAGTGTAGGCCTGCGCAATCGCCGCCAGCCGGTTTTCATCCCGCCGGTGCCAAAGGATCGAGGGTGTCACACAGCGCCAGCCACGGCTTGGCCCATTCGGCGCGGTCGCCTTGCAACAGGCCGGTCATTTGCCGCGACCAGGCCAGATAATCCTGTTCCAGCATCGGTAAATCGAGTAACCATTCACCCGGATAATCCACGATTTCCAGATACAGGGTCGAGGTCTCTTTAAAATGGCGCAGCAGCGAATCGTTGGAGCGGTAGCGTAATGCCAGACGAATTTCGCTGACGCCGCGCGTCGGCGTCGGCCAGCTCGGTGGTGTGCCATACAGCTGTGCCAGTCCTTCGTCATAGGTAAAGCGCTGAATACCCAGATCGCGCTGAGGAATGCGCTTCACCCCCAGCAGCCGTTCTTCACGCACCGGCGAAAACAGCGGCATGCGGGCGCCGCTGTGCACATGAAGCAATTGATTGACGAAAGCCGTGATGAACGCCGTTTTGGCCGCTGCGGCTCAAGCCGGTCACCGCCAGACGCAGATGACGATCGATACCGCGATTGACCAGCGAGGTTAACTCATTTTGCAAACGTTTCATTCTTCTCCTTGGCAGATACCTTTTACCTTGCAAAGCGCAGCATTACCGGTTGGCCGGCGCACCGGGTTAGCGCTTGCCGTTAGCGGGTATAACGCCCGAACAGCGTGTTTAGCCCTTTGCGCAACAACGGTTCCAATACCACCGCCAATAGCAGGCGCAGCGGTTTGCGGCTGACGGTCTTCAGCAACCATGAGGTTGCCCCCGCCGGCCCGTAACTCATTAACCCTATGATGATGACTTTAGACAATGTCTTCAACATTGCAGCTGCTCCTTGCTTGAACGTGGAGGTTTTAGCGCCATTAATAGCTGAAGTTTTGTTCATGGAATGCCCTCCGGCAAGAGAATCAAGGGGAACAGACGATATGCCCGACCTGCGCTACGCAGATCGGTGCGGAAAGGAACGCGTAACAGGTTACAGCTTGCGAAAACGGCTTTGCACGCCGAAGGTGTCTGAAGTGACGTAGCGCTCAACCTGACGCAAGCGTTGTTCACCGCTGCCCAGTTCATATTCCAGCCGGTCAAGCAACTGGCGCGGCGTGCGCTGATGTTCACCATCGAAGCGGCTGGCCGGCGCGTCTTCCAGCAGAAAGGCCAGCGTAAAATAGGCGATAAGCGTCAGGAAGAACAGACCGAAAATCATCGACAGCACCACGATAACGCGGATCAGGCGTACCGGCACGTCGAAATAATGCGCCAGGCCGGCGCAGACGCCCTTCACCATGCCTTCTTCCGGCACGCGATACAGCTTTTTTACTGCCCAGCGTATTGTTCATCAAGACTGTCTCCAGTTCGGGTGTTCGGCATCAAGGATCTCTTCCAGCGCTTGAATACGTTCGCGCATGCGTTTGGCATCGTCGGTCAACTGCGCCAGACGCTGCATTTCCTGATGGCTGAGCTGAATGCCGCTTTGCTGCCGATTGCTGTAATGCAGCCAAAGCCAAATCGGTGCGACAAACAGCACAAAAATCGTCAACGGAATGGCAAGGAGTAAAGCACTCATTTTTTTTCCTTCTTATGTCGTCTTTCATCGGCGGCCGCCATACCGGCGGCCGCTGGAGCATTACTCTGAACGGTTCATTTTCGCTTTCAGCGCCGCCAGTTGCTCGCTGATGGCATCATCCGCCTTCAGTTCGGCGAACTCCTGATCAAGCGATTTCTTTTTACCGATGCTGATGCTTTCGGCTTCCGCTTCCATGTGGTCAATGCGGCGTTCGAACTGCTCGAAACGCGCCATCGCCTCATCCAGTTTACCGCTGTCCAACTGGCGACGCACTTCACGCGAGGATGATGCCGCCTGATGACGCAATGTCAGCGCCTGCTGACGTGCACGTGTTTCGGTCAGTTTGTTTTCCAATTCGCCGATTTCGCTTTTCATACGCGTCAGCGTTTCTTCAACGGTGGCAACTTCCTGCGTCAAGGTGGCGATCAAATCGGCAACCTTCTGTTTTTCGATCAGTGCCGCACGAGCCAGATCTTCTTTGTCCTTACGCAGCGCCAGTTCGGCTTTTTCCTGCCAGTCGCTCAGTTGGGTTTCGCCCTGCTCGATGCGACGCAGCAACTGCTTTTTCTCCGCCAGCGCACGCGCCGAGGTGGAACGCACTTCTACCAGAGTGTCTTCCATCTCCTGAATCATCAGTCGCACCAGTTTTTGCGGATCTTCTGCCTTATCCAGCAGCGTATTGATGTTGGCGTTCACGATGTCGGCAAAACGAGAAAAAATGCCCATAATTTACTTCCTCTTGGTGTCGATGGCGTCTCAAGCGCCACGTTAGGGGTAACGGCTTACACAGAGATATAATCAAAACCCGTGCCAACTTTTATATCATTGAAAAACAATAATTATTTATTTTTGACTCAACGCCAGCATCCTGTAAAGTGATTATCCTCACCAACTATTGGCGAATTTCATCATGAGCGAGCAGATCGAAAACCTGTTAGGCGAAGCGAATGCCTTTATTGAAGTATTGGAACAAGTTTCACAACTGGCAAAGTTGAACAAACCGGTATTGGTGATAGGTGAACGCGGCACGGGCAAGGAGCTGATCGCCCATCGTCTGCATTATCTTTCCAACCGCTGGCAAGGGCCGTTCATTTCGCTCAATTGCGCGGCGTTAAACGAAAACCTGCTGGATTCTGAATTGTTTGGTCATGAGGCAGGCGCCTTTACCGGCGCGCAAAAACGTCATCTCGGGCGTTTTGAACGCGCCGACGGCGGTACGCTGTTTCTGGACGAATTAGCCACGGCGCCGATGCTGGTGCAGGAAAAGCTGCTGCGGGTGATTGAGTACGGTCACCTGGAGCGCGTCGGCGGCAGCCAGCCGCTGCAGGTTGACGTACGGCTGGTGTGCGCCACCAACGACGATTTGCCGGCGTTGGCGGCGGCGGGCAAATTCCGCGCCGATCTGCTCGATCGGCTGGCGTTCGATGTGGTGCAACTGCCACCGCTGCGCCAGCGTCAGCAGGACATCATGCTGCTGGCTGAGCATTTTGCCATTCAGATGTGCAGAGAGTTGTCGTTGCCGCTGTTCCCCGGCTTTACCGAGCGCGCCCGTGACACGTTGCTGAGTTACGCCTGGCCGGGTAACGTGCGCGAACTCAAAAACGTGGTTGAACGTTCAGTGTATCGCCATGGCACCAGCAGCAGCGCGCTGGATGAGATCATCATCAATCCCTTTGCCCGCCACGTCGCCAGCGCAGCAACCGCGCACCAACCGCACGGCGACGCGCTGCCCGCACTGCCACTGGATATGAAGAGCTGGCAGAATCAGCTGGAGAAAAAGCTGCTGGAGTCAGCCTTGCAGCAAGGTCGTTTCAATCAGCGCAAGGCTGCGCAACTGCTGGGACTGAGCTACCATCAACTGCGCGGCATGCTAAAAAGCACGCGCTGCTGCAAAACGATCGGCCCGAAGAAGCACATTCCACCTCGGCGGCAGAGGGCGAATAGCCGCCTGAATGCGGCAGCACGCCGATTATAGGCCGCTATAATCAGCGCTGGCTTTTCATATCGCGGCCTTTCCCGGCGAGGCCTGTGGCAACATCAGGCATTCGATTAATATGCGCCGTCCCTTTTTAACACCACATTGATGGTTTTAAACAGAATCGCGATGTCGTTCCACAGCGACCAGTTTTTTACATACCAGGCATCAAAATATACGCGGGTGTCATAATCAACGTCATTGCGACCACTGACCTGCCACAGTCCGGTCATCCCTGGTTTTGCCATAAAGTAATAATCGACGTCACCCGCATAACGCTCCAGCTCTTTTTCGATTACCGGGCGGGGCCCCACCAGGCTCATCTCCCCTTTTAATACGTTAAACAGTTGCGGTAATTCATCCAGACTGGTTTTACGAATAAAGCGGCCAATGCGAGTAATACGTGGATCGTTTTTAAGTTTGAAATCCTTTTCCCATTCTGCACGCGCGTCGGTATCCCGTTCGAGCAACTCCTGCAACACCTGTTGCGAATTCACCACCATTGAGCGGAATTTCAGACAATTAAATTTTTTACCGTCTCGGCCGACCCGTTGGTGCCCATAAATTGCGCTACCGCCATCTTTCGATACCAAATAGCACAGTAGGAGCAATGCCGGCGCCAGTAATAGAATAATGATCGCCGAGCCAATAATATCAAAAGTCCTTTTTAGACATCGCGAGGATCTTTTTGCCAAATTATTGCTCACCCGCAGGATCATCACTTCGTGGCTAAAAATGAATGACATGTCTGTGCCATAAAGCGGCACGCCGCGCAACGTCGGGATCACCGAAACCGAACGACAATGATGTTTTGCCAGCGTTTTAAGCCATCGATCACGCAACGCATGCTGGTCAAACTCCAGCGCCACCACAAACTGAGTCAATTGTGGATCGCACTGCGACCACAGTTGCTGTTCATCATCAATGATTGGAATGCCCATTAATTGTCTGGCACCGGTTTGGTCGCTTGAAAAAAACGCGCAGATAGCAAAACCCAGAATTTCTTCACTTTGCAATGCGGCATAGGCATCACAGGCATTTTTCCCGCTGCCGATAATCACCGTATGTTTTTTCCACAGACCAAACGCATCCAGTATCCGTTTGACTATTGCGCGCGCCAGAGGCACCAGCACCAGCGCCGACAACCAGGTAAGCCCCCAGACATAGCGTGAAAAATGCCACATCGAAAACGCCACCATGGCGAGATCGAAGACGGCAAAGATCAGCAAAGTACGCACCACTTCCTTGAGCTCAAACCAAAACGGTTTGCGATAGCTGTAATGACGCAATCTCACCCAGAACCATCCCACGCATAATACTGCCAACATGACATGCGTCATAAAACGCGCGCTCATTTCCGATTCGGGGATAAAATCACGGATATTACCACCAAACAGATCGACCAGATAAACGGCGATTAACAGCGATAATACAAAAAAGAGAAAATCAGAGAGTGCGAGAGATAACTTAACCAGAGTGGTCTTGCTTGAATAATTAAGCACGTTCATGTCGTTTCATCCCTTTGCTACCAGGTTGCCAACACGCAATGCTAGCCAAAGAGCTTCGCTCACCGTGTAATTAATCTTTATCGCCACGGGCGCGACTATAAATATAAACATGTAATGACCTGACACGCGATGGGATTGCTTTTACATGTTGTGAGTATCCGTGGAAATTTTCAACTCGACAAGCAAGTGGCCCGATTTTGCGCAGAATAGGAATAATCCGGCGTCAGCGGCGTTCGGGGGAATTGGGGGTGCGGTCAGCAGACCTTGGCGATAGGCAAAAAAAAAGCCAGCACCCGAGCTGGCTTAAGAAACACTGGAAGCAATGTGAGCAATGTCGTGCCTTCCACATCGGGCCACAAGGCGAGGCCTTCCGTGAACTGCCAAGCGATGATAATGGTTCTCAGTATCATCTGTAAAGTACTTTGTTGAGAAATTTTCTCATTACCACAGCAATATTGTGCAATTAGCCATCAGTCCGTGCAGGTCAAAATTCATTACGTAATGCCTGATAGCCCCGTACCAGCGCAATATTGGTGGCCGCCACCTCTTCAGAAAATTGCAACGCATCACGATCCACCGCCGCATAACGCGATAAATCACTGTCGACACCGACGCGCTCAGTTGAGGGGATATAGCGGTTTTCCGGCAGCGTCACCCCGTCTACCACCGCGTTGTAACGCACCACGCAGCCGCTGCGCACATGGCAATTGAACAACACGCTGTTGAAACCGATGAATACCCGATCGTCTATACGGCAGGGACCATGCACAATGGCGCGATGGGCGATCGAGCTATAGCTACCGATGGTAACCGCCGCCCCGCCCTTGGAATGAATCACCACCCCGTCCTGAATGTTGGAATGGGCACCAATGACGATCGGTTCCAACTCGCCGTCGGGGTTAAGCTCATCGGCACGGATCACCGCGTAAGGGCCAACATAAACATAATCACCTATCATCACCCGTCCGCAAATAATGGCGGTCGGATCGATATAAGCCTTTGGTGACACCTGCGGCAAATGGCCGCTGGGATTTTTACGCAACATCGTCATCCTCCTGCCAGCTCAGTTGCGCCACCGCATTGTGAGCATGCAGACTCTCCTGATGTTCAACCACCACCTGGCCTGCACGATAACGGCAGGATGCTTGCAGCGCGTTATACAACCGGCGCGCAGCATCTTCACAAAACATCAGGTTTTGGCCATTGACCAGGGCGAAAGCCTGCTCGTCCAGCCGCTTGACCAGCGTTTGTACCGGCGTGCCCAACGCGTGTTCGATACGTTCAATCAGCGTCATCACCGGTACGGTCTGCTCATCGGGCGACAGCTCGACCGTTACCCAGGCCCAGCTGCGTTGGCTGTGCGGCGTTGCCGGCATACCGTGCAAACCCAACCATTCAGCCACTCGCTGGCGGCTAAGGCTGGTTGACTCCGCGTCAAAATCAACCAGAAATTGTTGTTGTGCAGCCTGACGACTGAGCGCGGCAGAACTGGGACAGGTTGATGAATATGCCACTCCGACTTTCAGCGTTAACCTGGGCACCGTGGCCAGCTGTGCCTCAATACACAGCGGGTAACTTTTCCAGCCGCGTTGCGCGCTGACCAACGCCGGGCGTGACAATAGCAAATCGCCACTGATGGTTAACTGCGCGCGATCGCTATGCGCTGGCTGCGAGTGTAAAAAATCGTTCAGGGTGGTAATGATACGCCGAGGCGTTAGCTCCCCCTGGGTCAAGCCATCCAGCGCGGCGTAAAGGCGCGACATATGAATACCGCGCGCGCCGTCTCGGCTGCCACGCAGGTTGATGCTGGCATTGATCTGCGCCGCCAGCGGTCGCCCGGCCAGTTCCAACGGCAATGCTATGCCCTGCATCCCGACCCAATCCAGGTCAATCACGCCTCTCTCTGTGCGCCAGGCCTGCGCATCCGGCAATGGCGGCAGGTTGGACGATACTGTTTTTTCCATGTTTCCTCTGACTCATTAATGTGGATTTAACGAAAATGCAATACGATATTGTTATGTTATAACATAACTATCATTGATGTTTAGGTCAACGCCACCTTTGCAAAGCAGCGAAGCGCTTAATCCATCAGCAAAAAATACGGTCATTGCATGCAAGGAATTGGGCAGATCGCCAGAGTACGGTACACTAACGCTATTGCTTATTAACCCATGAGCTTCTATGCGTGGTTTACCCCTTTGGATATTGACGTTATGCCTTGGCGGCTCGGCCATTGCGGCCGTTCCACCGGCACCAACGACCGCCGCCGCCGCGGCACTGCCGGACATTCGGCAACATGGTTTTGTCTATTGCGTCAGCGGCATACTGAACACCTTCAACCCGCAGATGGCCAGCAGCGGCCTGACGGTCGATACCCTGGCCGCCCAGCTGTACGATCGCTTGCTGGACGTTGATCCATACACTTATCGTCTGATCCCCGAACTGGCGCAAAGCTGGGAGGTGCTGGATAACGGCGCAACCTACCGTTTTCACCTGCGCAAGGATGTGCCGTTCCAGACCACCGACTGGTTTACCCCGACGCGCCGACTGAATGCCGACGACGTGGTGTTCAGCTTCCAACGGGTCTTCAACCAGAAGCACCCTTATCATGATGTCAACGGTGGCGAATACCCTTACTTTGACAGCCTGCAATTTGGCGATTCGGTGCAGAGCGTAAAAAAACTCGATAACTACACCGTCGAAATACGCCTGCAGGCGCCGGATGCCTCCTTCCTGTGGCACCTGGCAACCCACTATGCCCCGGTGCTGTCGGCAGAATATGCCGATAAGCTGTCGCAGGCCGGCAAACAGGAAATGATCGACCGCGAGCCGGTCGGCACTGGCCCCTTCCTGCTCAATGAATACCGCTCCGGCCAGTACATCCGGCTGGCACGCAATGACGCCTACTGGAAGGGCAAGCCACGCATGGCGCAGGTGGTGATCGACATGAGCGCCGGCGGTACCGGTCGGTTGTCGAAACTGCTGACCGGCGAGTGCGACGTGCTGGCCTATCCGGCGGCCAGCCAGTTGTCTATCCTGCGTGACGATCCACGCCTGCGCCTGACGCTGCGCCCGGGCATGAACATCGCCTATCTGGCGTTCAACACCCGCAAGCCGCCGTTCGACGATCTGAAGGTACGGCAGGCGATTTCACTGGCGATCAACAACCAGCGACTGATGCAGTCGATTTACTACGGTACCGCCGAAACCGCCGCCTCGATTTTGCCGCGTGCGTCATGGGCCTACGATAACGAAGCGCACATCACCGAATACAACCCGGCCAAATCGCGACAAATGCTCAAGCAGGCAGGCATTGAGAACCTGAACCTCAAACTGTGGGTGCCGACCGCATCGCAGTCTTACAACCCAAGCCCGCTGAAAACTGCCGAACTGATCCAGGCCGATCTGGCGCAGGTGGGGGTTAACGTCACCATCGTGCCGGTAGAGGGCCGTTTCCAGGAAGCGCGGCTAATGGAAATGAACCACGACCTTACCCTGACGGGCTGGGCTACCGACAGTAACGATCCGGACAGTTTCTTCCGGCCACTGCTGAGCTGCGCGGCAATCCGCTCGCAAACCAACTATGCTCACTGGTGTGATCCGGGCTTCGACGAGGTGTTGCAAAATGCCCTGCTTTCCCAGCAGTTGGCACAACGCATCGAAAACTATCAAAAGGCGCAAAAAATTCTGGAACAACAGTTGCCGGTGCTGCCGTTGGCATCCTCACTCCGCCTGCAGGCCTACCGTTATGATATCAAGGGGTTGGTATTGAGCCCGTTCGGTAATGCGTCGTTTGCCGGCGTGTACCGCGAAGCCGCAGAGGGAGCGAAAAAGTGATTATTTTTACCCTACGCCGCTTTTTACTGCTGATCATCACGCTGTTCCTGCTGACGCTGGTCAGCTTCAGCCTGAGCTATTTTACCCCGCGTGCGCCGCTCAACGGCGCCGGCCTGTGGGACGCCTATCAATTCTACTTCGTCAGCCTGCTGCACTGGGATTTCGGCGTATCCAGCATTAACGGTCAGGCGATCAGCGAACAGCTCAGCGAAGTCTTCCCCGCCACCATGGAACTGTGCATTCTGGCGTTTACCCTGGCATTGTTGGTGGGCATTCCGCTGGGCATCATCGCTGGCGTGCTGCGTGGTAAATGGCAAGACACCGCCATCAGCACTTTTGCGCTGCTGGGCTTTTCCATGCCGGTGTTCTGGCTGGCGCTGCTGATGATGCTGTTCTTCTCACTGCACCTGGGCTGGCTGCCGGTATCCGGCCGTTTTGATCTGCTGTACCCGGTGAAACACGTCACCGGCTTTGCACTGATCGACGCCTGGTTGTCTGATTCTCCCTATCGTGCGGAGATGATCGCCAGCGCCCTGCGCCATATGGTATTGCCCATCGCGGCACTGGCGGTTGCGCCAACCACCGAAGTGGTGCGCCTGATGCGCATCAGCACCGACGATGTCTTCAGCCAGAACTACATCAAGGCGGCGGCGACGCGCGGCCTGTCGCGCTTTACCATCATTCGTCGCCACGTGCTGCACAATGCGCTGCCGCCAATCATACCCAAGCTCGGGTTGCAGTTCTCCACCATGCTGACGCTGGCGATGATCACCGAAATGGTGTTCAGCTGGCCCGGACTGGGGCGCTGGTTGATCAACGCCATCCGCCAGCAGGACTACGCGGCGATTTCTGCCGGGGTGATGGTGGTCGGTACGCTGGTCATCACCATCAACGTCCTGGCCGATATCCTCGGTGCGGCAACCAACCCACTGAAACATAAGGAATGGTATGCCCTTCGATAACGTATACCGTGAAAAGAAAATGCCCAGCCCGCTGCGTTACACCTGGCGGATTTTTTATGGCGATGCGCTGGCGATGATCGGGTTCTACGGTGTGATTGCGCTGATCCTGCTGTCGCTGTTCGGTAGCCTGCTGGCGCCTTATGCGCTTGACCAGCAATTCCTTGGTTACCAGCTATTGCCGCCCTCGTGGTCTCGCTACGGCAACGTATCGTTTTTCCTTGGTACCGACGACCTGGGCCGCGACATTCTCAGTCGTCTGCTCACCGGCACCGCCGCCACCTATGGCTCGGCGCTGCTGGTAACCCTCGCCGCTGCCGTTATCGGTGTGATCCTCGGCGTGTTCGCCGGCGTGACACACGGCCTGCGCTCGGCGGTGCTGAATCATATTCTCGACACCCTGCTGTCAATCCCGTCGCTGCTGCTGGCTATCGTGGTGGTGGCATTTATCGGGCCGAAGCTCGAGCACGCGATGCTGGCGGTGTGGCTGGCGTTGTTGCCACGTATGGTGCGCACCATTTACAGCGCGGTGCACGACGAGTTGGAAAAAGAATACGTTGTGGCAGCGCGCCTTGATGGCGCCACGACGCTGCAGATTTTATGGTTCGCGGTGATGCCGAATATCGCTGCGGTGCTGGTAACCGAATTTACCCGTGCGCTGTCGATGGCGATCCTGGATATCGCCGCGCTGGGTTTCCTCGATCTTGGTGCGCAGTTGCCCTCGCCTGAATGGGGCGCGATGCTCGGCGATTCCTTGGAACTGGTGTATGTCGCGCCCTGGACGGTAATGTTGCCGGGGGCGGCGATCATGCTGAGCGTGTTGCTGACCAATCTATTGGGCGACGGCATGCGCCGCGCAATCAATGCGGGAGTGGAATAATGCCGTTACTCGATATCCGCAATCTGACGATTGAATTTATGACCGCCGACGGGCCGGTCAAGGCGGTGGATCGCGTTAGCATGACGCTGAGCGAAGGTGAAATCCGTGGCCTGGTGGGTGAGTCAGGATCAGGTAAGAGCCTGATAGCCAAGGCGATTTGTGGCGTCACCAAAGATAACTGGCGCGTCACCGCCGATCGTTTCCGCTTTGACGATATCGACCTGTTGCAATTAACGCCACGTGAGCGACGCCGACTGGTCGGCCACAACGTATCGATTATTTTTCAGGAGCCGCAGTCCTGTCTTGATCCGTCCGAAAGCATCGGACGTCAGCTGGCGCAGGCGATCCCCGGCTGGACCTTCAAGGGGCGTTGGTGGCAACGCGTCAACTGGCGCAAGCGCCGCGCCATCGAGCTGCTGCACCGCGTCGGCATCAAGGATCATGATGACATCATGGGCAGTTTCCCCTACGAGTTGACCGAAGGTGAATGCCAGAAAGTGATGATTGCCATCGCGCTGGCCAACCAGCCACGGTTATTGATAGCCGACGAACCCACCAACGCCATGGAGCCCACCACCCAGGCACAGATTTTCCGCCTGTTGTCGCGGCTTAATCAAAACAACAACACCACCATTTTGCTGATCAGCCATGACTTGCAGATGATGAGCAAATGGGCCGACCGGGTAAATGTACTGTACTGCGGTCAAACGGTGGAAAGTGCGCAATGCGAAGATTTGCTGGCGACGCCGCACCATCCTTATACCCAGGCGCTGATCCGCGCGATGCCTGACTTTGGCCGTTCGCTGCCGCACAAAAGCAGATTGAACACGCTGCCGGGAGCGATTCCCTCACTGGAGCACCTGCCAATCGGCTGCCGTTTGGGGCCGCGCTGCCCTTATGCACAAAAGAAATGCATCGAAACCCCACGCCTGCGTCCGGTGAAAAACCATCTGTTTGCCTGCCACTTCCCGCTGAACATGGAGGAGCAATAACATGGAAACGTTGCTGGAAGTGCGTAACCTGAGCAAGACCTACCGCTATCGCACCGGGCTGTTCCGTCGTCAGCACGTCGAGGCGGTTAAATCGGTCAGCTTTACCCTGCGTGAAGGCCAGACGTTGGCCATCATCGGCGAAAACGGTTCCGGCAAGTCAACGCTGGCGAAAATGCTGTCTGGCATGGTGGAGCCGAGCGCCGGAGAATTGCTGATCGACGATCATCCGCTGGCTTTTGGCGATTACCGCTATCGCAGTCAGCGCATCCGCATGATTTTCCAGGATCCCAGTACCTCGCTCAATCCACGTCAGCGCATCGGCCAGCTGCTCGACGCCCCGCTGCGCCTGAATACCGATCTGGAAGCCTCGGAGCGTGAGCAACGCATTAACCAGACGCTGCGCCAAGTGGGCATGCTGCCGGATCACGCCTATTATTATCCGCATATGCTGGCCTCTGGCCAGAAGCAGCGAGTCGCGCTGGCGCGTGCACTGATCCTGCAACCGAAAGTGATCGTCGCCGACGAAGCG
Organism: Serratia odorifera; assembly: GCF_900635445.1. Taxonomy (NCBI): domain Bacteria; kingdom Pseudomonadati; phylum Pseudomonadota; class Gammaproteobacteria; order Enterobacterales; family Yersiniaceae; genus Serratia; species Serratia odorifera. The sequence continues at coordinate 3,897,572 of NZ_LR134117.1, read as the reverse complement.
CTGGCGTCACTGGATATGTCGATGCGTTCGCAAATCATCAACCTGATGCTCGAACTGCAGGAAAAACACGGTATCGCCTACATTTATGTGACCCAGCATCTGGGCATGATGAAACACATCAGCGATCAGGTGATGGTGATGCACGAAGGTGAAATCGTTGAGCGCGGCAGTACTGCCGAAGTGCTGGCTGCCCCGCTGCACGATCTCACCGCCGCCTGATCGCCAGCCATTTTGGCGAAGCGCTGACTGCCGATGCCTGGCGGCGTGACGGCGGTAAATTCTAGCCGCGTACGCTGCCTGTCTCTACCACCAGGAGGATCATTGTTATGGGATTTCTCAACGGCAAACGCATACTGATTACCGGCGTGGCCAGCAAACTGTCGATCGCCTATGGCATTGCGCAAGCGATGCAGCGTGAAGGCGCGCAACTGGCCTTCACCTATCAGAATGACAAACTGAAGCCGCGCGTGGTGGAGTTCGCTGCCGCATTGGGCTCGACGCGGGTGCTGGAATGCGATGTCGGGCAGGATGCCAGCATTGACGCACTGTTCACCACGCTGGCGGCCGATTGGCCGACCTTTGACGGATTGGTGCATTCCATCGGCTTTGCTCCCGCCGAACAGCTGGACGGCGACTACCTCAACGCCGTCAACCGCGAGGGCTTCCGCATTGCCCACGATATCAGCAGTTACAGTTTTGTCGCGTTGGCCAAAGCCTGCCGCGGCATGCTCAACCCCGGCTCGGCGCTGCTGACGCTGTCTTATCTCGGCGCTGAGCGCGCCATCCCCAATTATAACGTCATGGGCCTGGCCAAGGCTTCGCTGGAGGCCAACGTGCGGTATATGGCCAACGCCATGGGGCCGGACGGCGTACGGGTCAATGGTATCTCCGCTGGGCCAATCCGTACGCTGGCGGCATCGGGCATCAAGGATTTCCGCAAGATGCTGGCGCATTGCGAAGCGGTTACGCCGATCCGCCGCACCGTCACCATTGAAGACGTCGGCAACACCGCCGCCTTTTTATGCTCGGACCTGGCCGCCGGCATCTGTGGTGAAATTGTTCATGTCGACGGCGGTTTCAATATTGCGGCGATGAATGAACTCGAATTGAAATGACCGTCCGCCACGGGCGGCGGGCCGGGACCACGGCCCGCCGGCGCTGCGTTAGTCAATAATCGCAAATACTAATTACATTTTTGCGCAGTAAAATTATATTTTATTCTTTTCAGTTATGGATTAGCACGTAACATTATTTTATCTCGCCAATCGAATCGGTGAGGATATCCCCTACGTTGAGCAGATCAAACGACAGGATATCGCACTGATGAGCAACCCCAGCCCAATGGAAGCGCTGCGCCGCCCTCACCACAACCAGTGGTATCACGAAACCCAGAGCAGCGTACGCGGCGATTCGCCGCTGCAACCGCAAGCAGCCGGTGTGCGCGATCGCTTTTTACTTGGCCTTGGCGAGTTTGCCGACGCCGCACTCAATAACGCCCTGATTGCCCGCGCACCGGTATTTAGCGCCTCGCTCGACAGTTGCCGAGTATTGTTTCCGGAGCGGGTGACGCTGTCGCGCTACGTGACGCTGTCACCTTACGATCGCCTGTGTACCGCCTTGACCGTCGCTCAGGTGACCGGCGTTCAGGCATTGTGTAGCCACTATGCCGCCCGCCTTGCCCCGCTCGACAGCCCCGACGCCTCCCGTGAAAGCAATATTCGTTTAGCGCAGATTACCCAGTACGCCCGCCAACTCGCCACCCATCCCACGCTGATCTGCCATAAAGCTGTGCAGCAACTGTCCGAGGTTGGCCTCAGCACCGCCGATATAATCTCATTCACACAGATTATTGGGTTTGTCAGCTATCAGGCGCGGGTCGTGGCCGGCGTGGCGGCGCTGGCCGGCAGACCGACGGCGTTGGTGCCTGGTTTCCCAAGCATCAACGATTGCCTCGGCTGCGGAGTTCAGCCTCGAGTCGTTAAGCTGGCAGCCCCGCTTACCGCTGGTCGATGTCGCCGTAGCCAATGCCGAGCAACTGGACGTGCTGGACCAAAGCCACCCGAATGCACGTGGCGAGCCCTATTACCGACTGCTGGCACACGACGCCGCCGCGCTGCGCGAGCGCAACGGGGTGTTCAATACCATCAGCCAATCTGGTTATGGACTTTCGCCACGGTTGAAGGCACTCAGCGCGCTGGTCACCTCGCGCATCAACGGTAGCCGCTATTGCGCCGCCAAGGCGGCAGCAGAGGGTGGCGCAACCGCAGCTGGTCCGGGCGTTGTTTGACGATATCGCCCAGGCGCAGCAACAGCTGGACGATCGGGTTGAGTGCAGCACTGATACAGGTCAGCGCCGATCTGACGCGCTCACCGGAAAATTTACTCCGCAAAACGTGCAACCGTTATTCAACCTGGGTTTGAGTCAGGCGCAGGCGCTGGAAGCGATCCTGACCAGCGCGCTGTATGCCTGGGAAAACCGCCTGCGCTACAGCCTCGGCGACACGCTGACGGCACAGCAGTGTCCGACACCCGTGCCGCTAGTCTAACAGCCAGCCCTGCGCCGCGTCGAAGAAGTGCTGCGCCAGCGGCGTGGCACGCCCCGGCTCGGCAATCACCACTGCCGCGTGACGTGACATCGGCGTAATGTCGATGGGTCGACGCAGCAGCTGCGGCGTCATTTCCGGCAGCAGATTGCCATGTGGGAACAGTCCGCAACCCAGGCCGACAAAAATGCACTGCAACAGTTGAAAGATTGAGGGTGGTTTCCACCCGCGCTTGCAGCGACAGCCCCGCCTCACGGAAGTTCTGATCGAGATAGCGGCGGAAATAGCGGGTCGGTTCTGCCAGACACAGCGGTAACGCAGCCACGTCTGCCAGCGTCAGCGGTGCATCGTCGACCAACTGCGGAAAATGCTGCGGATGGAACACCAGTTCCACCCCGCTGTCGGCCAACGGTTGTGATTGAAAATGCAACTCTTTTAGCGTCGGTAACTCAAAGAAACCGATGCCGATATCCACCGTATGGGCGGTGAGCGCCTCCAGCAGCTGATCGGCGCTGAGCACTGCCACCCGGTAATCCAGCTGCGGGTACTTTTCACTCACCGCCTTGAGCATTTGCGCCAGGGTAATGCTGCATTGCGGCACCACGCCAATACGCAAGGTGCCGTTCAGACCATGCTTAAGTGCCTCCACCTCCAGCTTCAGCCCCTGATAGACCGAGACAATCTCGCGCGCCCAGGCCAGTACCCGCTCGCCTTCGGCGGTAAATCCCTCAAAGTTGTTGCCGCGGTTGATCAACGCCACGCCAAGCTCTTTCTCAAGATTTTTCAAGCGCATCGACAGCGTCGGCTGACTGACGAAACTGGCCTCCGCTGCCCGACCGAAATGCCTTTCGCGCTCAAGATTACACAGGTAGATCAGCTGCTTAATATCCATGTATTGGCTCAAATAATGATTACTACGCGGAGTATATCATTACCAACGCATCGGATGCCGCTATCAGACTTTCAGCCGCAGATAATCCATCAGGCGTGAAAATACGCTGCCAGCCGCCGTCGGCTGCAGGGTGACCAGCGGCAGCGTTGCCAACAGTTTGCCATTGTCGCTGACGCGCACTTCCCCCACGGTTTGCCCCTGTGGCAACGGCGCCTCAAGGCGTGGGACGTTGAGCACATATTGCGCCTTCAGCTTGCTCGCTTCGCCTTTTGGCAGCGTCAGGTAACGATCCTGCGCTACGCCGACCGCGATCCGCGACCGGTCGCCGTACCACACCGCCTCGTTGCCCAATGGCTGACCGGCCTTGAATACACGCACGCTGTCAAAATCACGCAGCCCCCAGCTCAACAGCTTACGCGCCTGTTCTTCGCGCCCTTTAGGGCTTTTCCCCCCCATCACTACCGCGATCAGCCGACGATCGCCCTCGGTGGCGGAAGCAATGATATTGAAACCGGCCGATTCGGTGTGGCCCGTCTTCAAGCCGTCGACGTGCAGCGTTTTGTCCCACAGCAGCCCATTGCGGTTCTGCTGGGTAATACCATTCCAGGTCAGCGACCTTTCGCTGTACATATGGTATTCCGCCGGTTCGCTCATGATGATGGCGCGTGAAATCACCGCCAGATCGCCGGCCGTGGTGTATTGCCCCGGAGCATCGAGGCCATGAACGGTTTCAAAATGGGTATTTTTCAATCCCAGCTGCGCTGCTTTGTTGTTCATCAGGTCGACAAACGCCGTCTGGCTGCCGGCGACGTAGTCAGCCATTGCCACGCAGGCATCGTTGCCGGAATCAATAATGATACCGCGGCTCAGGTCGCGAACCGTGACCCTGTCACCTGGCTTTAAAAACATCAGCGACGATCCCTTGAACACCGGATTGCCTGCTGCCCAGGCATCCTTGCCCACCGTCACCACATCGTCCAGGCTGATTTTGTGCTGATCCAGCGCATGGTCAATCACCAACCCGGTCATCAATTTGGTCAGGCTGGCCGGGTTACGCCGCTGGTCGGCGTGGTTTTGCGCCATAATCTGGCCACTGGCGTAATCCATTAATACATACGATGCCGCATCAATTGGCGGCGGCGTTAGCGAGGGAAAATCGCCTGCCGTGTCTGCCGCCTGCGCTGCCAGCGGCAACAAAATCCCGATTACCACAGCCGATACTGAACGCTTCACTCACTCTTCCTCAAATATTGCAATATAAATCCGTGACATAGACTGCACTAAAGCATCGTCTGGCGGAATCGTTAGACTTTTGCAGCGGATAACATAATGCAACCATTTGTATGTCAGCTGGGTGCGATAAACCCGCTCTATGCCATCATTGCCCTATTCGATTAGACGCTTGCGTCGCGCGCCCCTAGACTTGTGACATAAAGACTCAAAACGCTTAATAAAGCGTTCACTTTCTGACAACAATCACCTGCGAAGACCACAATGAAATTTAAACCGTCTATCAAACCGTATACCGGTGCGGCGGGCGGCTGGGGCTCATTGGAAGCCACCACCCGCTACGTGCTGGACAGCAAGCAAGCATTGAAAAACCTGCGCAATCTGATGCGCGTTAATAAAGTACGCGGCTTCGACTGTCCCGGCTGCGCCTGGGGCGATGACAATCACAGTACCTTCAGCTTTTGCGAAAACGGCGCCAAGGCCGTCAGTTGGGAAGCCACCCGCCATGCGGTTACAGCAGAGTTTTTTGCCGCCCACAGCGTGAGTACGCTGCTGCAACAGAGCGATTATTTCCTTGAGTATCAGGGCCGCCTTACTCAACCAATGCGCTACCATGCCGACAGCGATCGTTATCAGCCCATCAGCTGGCCGGATGCGCTGGCGCTGATTGCCCAGCACGTCAAGCGGATGGACAATCCCAATCAAATCGAACTCTATACCTCCGGCCGCGCCAGTAACGAAGCCTCCTATCTGTATCAGCTGTTCGGGCGCATGCTCGGCACCAGCAACTTCCCCGACTGTTCCAATATGTGTCATGAAGCCAGCGGCATCGGCCTGAAACAGAGCATTGGCGTCGGCAAAGGCACCATCCGCATGGATGATTTCGAGCGGGCCGACGCGATTTTCGTGTTTGGTCAAAACCCCGGCACCAACCATCCGCGCATGTTGCACAGCCTGAAACATGCCGCCCGCCGCGGCGCGCGCATCGTCAGCTTCAACACCCTGCGCGAACGCGGACTTGAGCGCTTTGCCGATCCGCAAAACCCGATTCAGATGCTGACACCCAGCTCATCGCCGATCAGTTCCGCCTATTATCAGCCCAACCTCGGCGGTGATATGGCGGCGGTACGCGGGATGGTCAAGGCATTGCTGGAAAGCCACCGACAGCAGCAGGCTGCCGGCCAGGTCGGCCTGTTCGATTTGCCGTTTATCGAGCAGCACTGCGTCGGAGTCGACGCCTATCTGGCGCAGGTTGACGCCACCAGTTGGGCGAAGATCACCCAGCAGTCGGGACTGAGCGAAACGCAGCTGCGCGAAGCGGCCGAGATTTACCGCTCGGCACCGCGGGTGATTTGCACCTGGGCAATGGGCGTCACCCAGCATAAGCACTCGGTGGCCACGGTGCGTGAAATCACCAATCTGCAACTGCTGTTCGGCCAATTGGGCAAGCCGGGCGCCGGTCTGTGTCCGGTGCGTGGCCATAGTAACGTGCAGGGCAACCGCACCATGGGCATTGATGAAAAAGCGCCGACGGCGCTGCTTGACAGTCTGGCCAGGCACTTCAATTTTTCGCCACGTCGTGAGCCGGGCCACAATACGGTAGAAGCGATCGAAGCGATGCTGCGCGGCGAGGTCAAGGTGTTGATTGCGCTTGGCGGCAATCTGGCGGCAGCAGCGCCGGACAGCGAACGCACCGCACAGGCGCTGCGTAACTGCGGGTTGACGGTACACATCAGCACCAAATTGAATCGCAGCCATCTGATCACCGGTAAAGACGCGCTGATCCTGCCAACGCTCGGCCGCACCGAACAGGATATGCAGGCCAGCGGAGCGCAGTTTATTACCGTCGAGGACTCATTCAGCATGGTGCACGCCTCGGAAGGCATCGGCAAACCGCTATCGGACAGTCAGCGCTCGGAAACAGCGATCGTCTGCGGCATCGCCGATGCGGTGCTGGGTAATCAGTCGCTCGACTGGCTGGCGCTGGCGGACGACTATTCGCTGATCCGCGATCACATCGCCGCCACCATAGCCGGTTTCGACGATTTTAACCCGCGTTGCGAATTGCCGGGCGGCTTTTATCTCGGCAACGCTGCCGCCGAACTGCGCTTCGCCACGCCAAGCGGCAAGGCGGAATTTGGTGCCGCAGCGCTACCCGACAGCCTGTTCCCACAGTTGGCCGGGCAGACGGCGCCGTTCACTCTGCAAACCCTGCGTTCCCACGATCAGTACAACACCACGATTTATGGGCTCGACGATCGCTATCGCGGCGTTTACGGCCAACGCGAGGTGTTGTTTATCAATCCAGACGATCTTGCCGCACTGGGGATGCAGGACGGCGAGCGGGTCGAGATTGAAACCCTGTGGAATGACGGCGTAACGCGCAAGGTCAGTGGCTTCAAACTGGTGAGCTATGCTATTCCACGCGGCAACCTGGCGGCCTACTACCCGGAAACCAACCCGCTGGTGCCGCTGGCCAGCTTTGGCGACGGTACCGGCACGCCAACCTCCAAATCGATCCCGGTGGCGATACGTCGTGAGCCTGCGTCAGTCACGCTGCGCATTGCCTGAGTAAGCAGGCCTGATATCGCTAAAAAACGCGCTGCGGGTGTGGAAAAGCGTGATATCAGGCTTGCCCGCAGCGGGTGATTCGCGTAAAACTGTCAGCCGCAAATCTTGCCACTCACAACCCATTCACTGGACGATATGTTTCAAGATAACCCGCTGCTGGCGCAGCTTAAACAGCAACTTCACTCTCAAACCCCGCGTGTTGAAGGCGTAGTAAAAGGGACTGAGAAAGGCTTTGGCTTTTTAGAGGTCGATGGCCAAAAGAGCTATTTTATCCCGCCGCCGTACATGAAAAAAGTCATGCATGGCGACCGCATCGTCGCCACCGTCCACACCGAGAAAGAACGTGAAATCGCCGAGCCGGAAACCCTGGTCGAGCCATTCTTGTCACGCTTTGTCGGTCGGGTACAGAAGAAAGACGATCGCCTGTCAATCGTGCCGGATCACCCGTTGCTGAAAGATGCGATTCAATGTCGTCCAGGGCGTGAACTGACACATGACTTCCAGGCCGGCGATTGGGCGGTGGCGGAAATGCGTCGACACCCGCTGAAAGGTGACCGTAGCTTCCATGCCGAGCTGACTGATTTCATTACCAACGCCGACGATCACTTTGCGCCATGGTGGGTCACGCTGGCACGACATAATCTCGAAAAGGAAGCGCCAGAAATGGCGGCTACCCATCAGCCGACCGCCACTCTGGCGCGTGAAGATCTGACCGGTCTGGATTTTGTCACCATCGACAGCGCCAGCACCGAAGATATGGATGATGCGCTGTTTGTTCAGGAGAACGCCGACGGTACCCTGCAACTGACCATCGCTATCGCCGACCCGACCGCCTTCGTCGATCAGGGCAGCGCGCTGGATGACATTGCCCGCAAACGCGCCTTTACCAACTACCTGCCGGGTTTCAACATCCCGATGTTGCCGCGCGACCTGTCCGACAATCTGTGCTCGCTGCGCGCCAATGAGCGTCGCCCGGTACTGGCTTGCCGCGTGACCATCGCCGCTGACGGCGCGTTGGGCAGCGATATCCATTTCTTCGCCGCCGAAATCGAATCGAAAGCCAAACTGGTGTATGACGAAGTCTCCGACTGGCTGGACGGCATTGCCGGCTGGCAACCGCCAAGCGAGGCTATCGCCCAGCAGATTACCCTGCTCAAGCGGGTCTGTGATGCGCGCAACGGCTGGCGTCACCAGCATGCGCTGGTGTTCAAGGATCGGCCGGACTATCGCTTTGTCCTCGGCGAGAAAGGCGACGTGCTGGACATCATCACCGAGCAACGTCGTACCGCCAACCGCATCGTTGAAGAGTGCATGATTGCCGCCAACGTCTGCGCCGCCGTGGTGCTGCGCGATCGTCTGGGGTTCGGCATCTACAACGTGCACACCGGCTTCGACCCGGCGCTGGTGGAACAGGCAGTCAGCGTACTGCAGGCCAACGGGGTACAAGCCGAGGCCGAAAAACTGCTGACGCTGGAAGGCTTTTGCGAGCTGCGCCGTCACCTTGACGCACAGCCGACGCAATTCCTCGACAGCCGTATTCGCCGTTTCCAGACCTTCGCCGAAATCAGCACCGAGCCGGGCCCGCACTTTGGCCTCGGGCTGGAAGCTTACGCCACCTGGACGTCACCCATCCGTAAATACGGCGATATGGTCAACCACCGCCTGCTGAAAGCCATTATCAGCGAACAGGCCGCGCAGAAACCGCAGGAAGCGATCACCGTCCAATTGGCGGAGCGTCGCCGTCTGAACCGGATGGCGGAACGCGACGTCGGCGATTGGCTGTATGCCCGTTTTCTGCAAGACAAGGCCGGCACCAATACCCGCTTCAAGGCGGAAATCATCGACGTCACCCGCGGTGGACTGCGTGTCCGTTTGCTGGAAAATGGCGCCGTGGCGTTCATCCCTGCTCCATTCATCCACGCGGTGCGCGACGAGCTGGTGTGTAGCCAGGATACCGGCACCGTGCAGGTGAAAGGCGACGTGGTTTATCGCCAGAGCGACAGCCTGCAAGTCACCATCGCCGAAGTGCGGATGGAAACCCGCAGCGTGATCGCCCGCCCGGCACCATAACCGCCCACCCACTACGCTGCTTGTCGGGCGCCTTTATGGCGCCCGATTTTTTCCGTGGCATCCGTCACGCGCCCCGCCGGCCAAGGTGACCTCATCATCTTGTTTTTTCACTAATACTCGCCTGAGCTCACATTTCTTATCCGTGCGGTTTCTCTTCGTGCGTAAACCTCCTATTTTTAACTTGGTGTTTACCTTCATAACAACATTGATGACCTCTCTCACTACTCTGCACACCAAGGAGTTGTTAACCATGAAGAACGTCAAGTCCGGAATAATCTGGCTAGCGGTGGCGTTGGTCGGGGCGTTTGCCTTCGCGATGCTGGCACTCAGCCGCGGCGAGCATGTCAACGCGGTCTGGCTGGTGGTGGCGTCCGTTGCCTGTTACAGCATTGCCTATCGGTTTTATAGCCTGTTTATCGCCAAAAACGTCTTCGAACTGGACGATCGACGGCTGACGCCGGCAGAGCGCCGCAACGACGGGCTGGATTACGTCCCGACCAATAAATGGGTACTGTTCGGCCACCACTTCGCCGCCATTGCCGGTGCCGGTCCGCTGGTAGGCCCCATTCTGGCGGCGCAGATGGGTTTTCTGCCAGGCACCATCTGGATCCTGGTTGGCGTGATGATGGCCGGTGCGGTGCAGGACTTCCTGATCCTGTTCATTTCCACTCGGCGTGATGGCCGCTCGCTGGGCGAAATGGCCAAGCAGGAACTTGGCGCCTTCGCCGGCGTGATCACCATGCTCGGCGCGCTTGGCGTGATGATCATCATCCTGTCGGCACTGGCACTGGTAGTGGTCAAAGCACTGGCCGACAGCCCATGGGGCCTGTTCACCATCGCCGCTACTATCCCGATCGCACTGTTTATGGGCATCTACATGCGCTTTATCCGCCCGGGGAAAATCGCGGAAATTTCGGTGATTGGCTTCGTGCTGATGTTGCTGGCGATTATTTACGGCGGCAACGTGGCGCAGCACCCCTACTGGGGACCGTTCTTTACCCTGCACGGCACTACGCTGACCTGGGTTCTGGTGATTTACGGTTTTGTCGCGTCGGTACTGCCGGTGTGGTTGCTGCTGGCGCCGCGCGATTACCTGTCCACCTTTATGAAAATCGGCGTGATCATCGGTCTGGCGCTGGGGATCGTGTTTGCCATGCCGGAGCTGAAGATGCCGGCGGTATCACGCTTTATTGACGGTACCGGACCGGTATTCGCCGGTGCCCTGTTCCCGTTCCTGTTCATTACCATCGCCTGCGGCGCGATTTCCGGCTTCCATGCGCTGGTCTCCAGCGGCACCACGCCGAAACTGGTTGAACGCGAAAGTCACATCCGCTTTATCGGTTACGGCGCCATGCTGATGGAGTCCTTCGTGGCCATCATGGCGCTGATTTGCGCCTCGGTGCTCGATCCTGGCGTGTATTTTGCCATGAACTCACCGGCGGCGCTGATCGGCACCACGGTGGAAAACGCCTCGCAGGTGATTAACGGCTGGGGCTTTATCGTGACCCCGGAAACACTGGCGCTGATCGCCAAAGACGTCGGCGAAAATTCGGTGCTGTCACGCGCCGGTGGCGCGCCGACGTTTGCCGTCGGCATGGCGCATATTATCAGCGAGGTATTCAACAGCCGTGGGATGATGGCGTTCTGGTATCACTTCGCCATTCTGTTCGAAGCGCTGTTTATCCTGACTGCCGTCGACGCCGGGACCCGCGCCTGCCGTTTTATGGTGCAGGATCTGGTCGGCGTGGCGGTGCCGCGCCTGGCCAACAACCGTTCCTGGTTCGGCAACCTGGCTGGCACCACGGTGGCGGTCGCCGGCTGGGGGTTCTTCGTCTATCAGGGAGTGGTCGATCCGCTGGGCGGGATTAATACCCTGTGGCCGCTGTTCGGCATCGGTAACCAGATGCTGGCGTCAATGGCACTGATCCTCGGTACCGTGGTGTTGTTCAAAATGAAGAAGCAGCGCTACGCCTGGGTGACCATTGTGCCGACGGTGTGGTTGTTCATCACCTCGATGACCGCCGGCTGGCAGAAGATTTTCCATGAGAAACCGAGCATCGGTTTCCTGGCACAGGCGAACAAGTTCTCGGCCGGCATTGAGCAAGGCACCCTTATCGCACCGGCCAAAACGCTGAAAGATATGGAAACCATTGTGTTCAGCAATCAGATTAATGCCGCGCTGTGCGCTTTCTTTATGCTGGTGGCGGTAACGATGCTGGTTTCTGCCTTCTTCGTGATACGCAGAGCATTGAACTCCAGTATCCCGACGGTGAAGGAATCGGAGGTGACGCTGCGCGAACAAACCGGACGCCTTTGAGCTGCGGCATTAACAAGGGCGCCTTCGGCGCCCTTGTTTTATTTAACCATTGCCATCTGTTCGCGCATCGCCGCCCTGGCCTTGACCCGCCGAGACCACATGGCGGTGATGATTGGCACCAGCACCGAGGTGACGATCACCGAGGTGGCCACCAAGGCGGTGGCTGCCGGCGCAACCGCCTTGAACTGCGGCACCATTTCAGCAATCAATACCGGCGTTGCCACCGCCGCGCCGGCCGAGCTGGATGCCGCCACCCCGGCGGTACCGTCCCCACCGCCGATCAGTTTGTCAGCAATAATCAACGGGATGCCGGTAATGATAATCACCGATACCCCCAGCAACACCCCCAATAGGCCGGTTTGCGCGATGACGCTCAGATCGATGGTGTTACCCAGCGCGAAAGCGAAGAACGGTATCAGGGCTTGCACCGCCTTGCCGAAAAATTCGCGCAGTTCCGGATCGAGATTGCCCAAGGCAAAGCCCACCAGGAACGGCAACACGGCGCCAACGAACACCTGTGGTTCGAACGAGGCGATGCCGGCAGTGCCCAGTATGATCATGGTCATCAGCGGGCCGGATTCCAGCGACATCAGCACAAAGGCGCCGGCTTCCTCTTTGCTGCCGTATTGCTGCATGATCGAGGCGTACAGGCCACCGTTGGTCATATCCATCGCCGCGACCAGGGCCAGCGTTGACAGTCCGGCAAAGAAGCCGATCTCTACGCCGTTCTCTGGCAACAAACGCGACGCTACCGCTGCCACCAGCCAGGCTACGGCGATTTTGGTGACCACCAGCGTGCCCGACTTGCGCAATACGGTGCCGGTGGCGCTCAACTTGATCGAGGCGGCCCATGCAGAAGAACCATACCGCCAGAATCGGCACGGTGCCGGAAATCAATCCGTTGGTGAACGAGCCGAAATACTTGCCCGCCCCCGGCGCGAAGGTGTGACACACCGCGCCAATGAACAGCGGCACCAGCATCATGCCGCCTGGGATCTTGTCTATCGCACGTTTGATCTGCATTACCTACTCCACTTTAATTTGAACGGGTTACAGCAACGCATCGCCGACAGCCACCGACTTGGGCAGACTTCGTTGATGATTTCGTTGCGCAGATTAACTGTTCAATTGCTGAATTAAAGTGATCGGACGCATAATATCAAAACGTAGTTTCAATATTTAAGGTTAATCGTTTTAAAATAAAGACCAGCGACAATAAAGGCGGCAAGAGCCGCCTGTAGCTATCCTCTCACCCCTTAGCCAAGCAGATGGGTACCAAACGCGTTCTGCCAATCCTGTTCAAAGGTCGCAACCGCGGCGTCCACCGCCGGCGTGGCAAGCAACTGCTCCGCCACCCCGACAGGCAACGTCAGCGACTGGCAGCCGGCCAGCATGCATTCCAGTGCCTGACGTGGCGTTTTGAAACTGGCGGCCAGCACCTTGGCATGCGGAGCATGCAACGTCAGCAACTGCTGCAGTTCGCGTACCATGACGATACCGTCTCCCCCCTGGGCGTCGACGCGGTTAACGTAAGGTGCTACATATTCGGCGCCGGCCAACGCCGACAACAGCCCCTGTGCCGCGCCGTAAACGGCGGTCCCCAACGTCGGGATCGACATGCTCTTCAGCTTCTTGATTGCCGCAAGCCCCTCGGCGGTGGCCGGAACCTTGACGATCAAACCCGGTACGCGCTGGTGCAACAGCACCGCATCCGCCACCATGCGTTCGGCATCGCCGGCCATCACCTGGGCGAACAATTTGCCGGTTCCGCCCAGCGCGTCGCGCAACGCCGGCAACACCTCCCAAATCGGTTTTCCTGCTTGTGCCACAATGCTTGGATTGGTGGTCACACCGTGCAGTGGCAGCACGCGCGCCAGACGTTTCACCGCGCTGACATCGGCGGTATCAAGGTAAAGCTCCATTTAAGCCTCCTGAATCGTAATGGGTTTATCCGTGTTCACACCATCATAAGCGATCGTGGCGCGCACGCGCTGATTAATGCGCTGGCACTCGCTGCCGCCAACGCCGAACGGCGCAGCATCGACGGGCTATACCGGCGTGCGGCCAGTCGACCCTAAACCGGCTATGGGCAACTTCTTGACCCATATCATGATTTAGTGATACGCATGGCTGGAAATTCGCTTATCTTTACCGCATTATCCCTTAATGCGTCGATACCGTTATCGCGTGAACAAAACTGATTATTTATACTTTTATCTTTGCGGTCGCCCGTTGGCAATCGCACCATCAGGTCATTATGAATTCAAGACAACAAACCATTTTACAGTTGGTCAACGATCGTCGGCGGATTAGCGTCGGCGAGTTGGCTCGCGCGGCTGGCGTCTCCGAGGTCACCATCCGCCAGGATCTGACCCTGCTGGAAAAGCGCAGCTATCTTAAACGCGTACACGGTTCGGCACTGGCGCTCGAAAGCGACGACGTCGATGCGCGCATGATGTCCAACTTCATCCTCAAGCAAAAGCTGGCGCAATATGCCGCCACGCAGATCAATGACGGCGAGACGGTTTTTATCGAAAGCGGCAGCGCCAACGCCCTGCTGGCACGCTATCTGGCCGAGCGCAAGCACGTCACGCTGATCACCGTCAGCCATTACATTGCCAATCTGCTCAAGGAGACCGAGTGCGAGGTGATCGTACTCGGCGGTATCTACCAGAAAAAAAGCGAAACCGTGGTTGGTCCGCTAACCCGCATGTGTATTCAGCAGGTACATTTCAACAAGGCGTTTATTGGCATTGACGGCTACCATGCAGAAACCGGCTTCACCGGTCGCGATATGATGCGTGCTGACGTGGTAAATGCAGTGCTGGAGAAAGGGGTGGAAAACATCATCCTGACCGATTCGTCCAAATTTGGGCAGATTCAAGCCAATCCTTTAAGGCCGTTGGCCAAAATCGGACGCGTGATCACCGACTCACGCCTGTCGCTGGATTATCAGCATCAGTTAAAGCGCAGCGGTATTGCCTTCGATCTGGTCAACGAATAACGACTTCGGGCATAGCCTATGCCCGAGGTCACTGAGGCTGTTTACTGGCCATAGTAGGCGTTTTTACCGTGCTTGCGCAGGTAATGTTTATCCAGCAGGATTTGCTGCATCTGTGGCAAACCGGGCACCAGCTGGCGCGAAAAAATCCCCATATAGGCTATTTCTTCCAGCACCACCGCATTATGCACCGCTGTGTCGGCGTCTTTTCCCCAGGCAAACGGGCCGTGAGAATGCACCAGCACCGCCGGTACCGCTGCCGCATCCAACTGACGCTGGTTGAAGGTTTCAATAATCACCCGGCCGGTTTCCCATTCGTAACGACCGTCGATTTCGTCGTCGTACATCAGACGGGTACAGGGAATGTCGCCATAGAAATAATCGGCATGGGTGGTGCCCCAGGCGGGAATGTCCAGTCCGGCCTGCGCCCAGATGGTGGCATGACGAGAATGGGTATGCACAATGCCGCCAATCGATGCGAAGTCGAGATACAGTGCGCGATGGGTGTCAGTATCGGAAGAGGGTTTTTTACTGCCCTCCACCACCTTGCCGCTTTCCAGTTCAACCACCACCATGTCATTGAGCGTCATTGCCGGATATTCAACGCCGGAGGGTTTTATCACCATCAGGCCCGACTGGCGGTCGACGCCGCTGACGTTGCCCCAGGTAAAGGTGACCAGATTATGGCGCGGCAATGCCAGGTTGGCCTCCAGCACCTGTTGTTTTAGTTCGTTAAGCATCGGCTGTTCCTCAATCGCGTATTCTTGACCTATTGTCAAAGGCGACGGCGGTGGCAGGTATGGCAAAATTAGCTAAAGACCGCGCAGATTTCTGCTGGAAAAGCGTTTCTGCGCACTCGATGCCCCTAGCCTGCTTCCTCCGGTGACGGATTGCCGATAAAAAGCACAAATCACGCGCAGTTAATAAGGAATTTAAGACTTTTTACCTGTGAATATTTGTGTAGGTATTTATACTAATTAACGGCGGCAACACTGCCGTCAGGTTTTATTTATTTGGCTTTTAGCAAAAAATGCCAAGTTTTATTTCGATACTGTATGGGTGTTAGTAGCAGGCTTATTTGATGGATCACGCCTATACTTATTAAGGCACTTCCATATAGCCAATGCTAAGGAGAAGTCATGATGATTATCACTAAACGTTTTGCCACAGCCGCTCTGGCTATTACCCTGGCGTTTTCATTGAGCGCCTGTTCCAACATGTCCAAACGCGACCGTAACACCGCAATCGGTGCCGGTGCCGGTGCAGTCGGCGGTGCAGTGCTGACCGATGGTAGCGCATTGGGGACGTTGGGGGGTGCCGCAGTCGGTGGGATCATCGGTCATCAGGTCGGCAAATAAGCCGCTGATGGATGAGACCGCTGCCGCAAAGGCGGGCAAAAGCGATAACGCTTTGACGCATTAACGAGCAATAACAATTTCAGGTCTGTCTACATTTTGTCTGCGGTGTCTTGCTGCAGACTCGGGTTAACGCCCAAGCAACACCCAATGCCATGCCGCAGTGATGTACTGCGGCATGGCCACAGCGCTTAACCGCCTGCCAGTTTGACTTTCATGCCCTTGGCTTCAAGCAGCTGTTTGAGCAGATCGCGTTTATCACCCTGGATTTCGATCACACCGTCTTTAAGCGAACCGCCGCAACCACACTTTTTCTTCAGCTCCGCCGCCAATTTTTCCAATCCGCCGTCATCCAGATCGACGCCGGAAATCAGACAAACGCCCTTGCCCTTACGGCCGCTGGTTTGACGCTGGATGCGTACCACACCGTCACCTTTGGCGCGCTGCGGCTGCGGTTCCGCTTCCTTGATGCGTCCGCCGTCGGTGGAGTATACCAGTCGGCTATTGTTATCATTCATCGCACGCTCCTTTACGCCAATGAGGCGCGAATGGCGGCCAGCGTCGCGGCCGGATCGGCTGATTGGGTGATTGGCCGGCCAATCACCATGTAATCGACACCGGCAGCCAACGCCTGTTGCGGCGTCATCACCCGGCGTTGATCGCCGGCGGCACTGCCTGCCGGGCGGATGCCCGGCGTCACCAGCTGAAATTCGCGACCACAGGCGGCCTTCAGTCGTTCAGCCTCCTGCGCGGAACAGACTACGCCATCCAGACCGCAATCGCGCGTCAGGCGAGCCAGACGCTCCGCCTGCGCCGCCGGCTCGAGATCGATACCGACGCCGCGCAGATCGTCGGCCTCCATGCTGGTCAGCACGGTGACCGCAATCAGCAACGGCGCGTCGGCGCCATAAGCTTGCAACGCCTCTTTGGCGGCGGTCATCATGCGCGCACCGCCGCTGGCATGCACGTTGACCATCCACACACCCAGTTCGGCGGCGGCAGCCACCGCGCGCGCGGTGGTATTGGGAATGTCATGGAATTTCAAATCCAGAAAGACGTCAAAGCCACGCTGATGCAGGTCGTTGACCAACTGTGGCCCGAACAGCGTAAACATCTCTTTGCCCACTTTTAACCGACAGTGTTGCGGGTCAATGCGATCGGCAAAGGCCAGCGCCGCATTTTTATCGGCGTAATCCAGCGCAACGATAATCGGCGACGATTTTAAGCCCTTGTTATTGGTTTTATTTTCCGACTTCATTTGTTCACCCTTCTGTAAAATGGACATGGATGGTCATCACCCGTAAAAACCGACCGCCGCATTCTACATGCCAGCCCGTCGAAATCCCAGCCGCAACCGTGCTGACGATAAAGGTAATCTTACGCCACTTTCCGTCATTGCCGGTCAGGAAGCGTTTTTAGCTAGCTCACCCGCTGTAAAGCAGCGTCAAGATGGGTAAATTTTCAATCAAATTATTTGATAAAGATGCTCAGCAATATCCGGTTTTATTCTTTATTGGCTGCTATATCATTTAACTCATCGGAAGCAAGTCGCTTCCCAACTGAAAAATACATTTGGAGCCAATTATGAAAAACATCAAATATTTTGCAGCAGCTGCCGTTATCGCCATGACTTCGTTTGCTTCCGTTGCCGCCGAGCCGGTTGATATGACTCAGGCAGAAAACCTGACCGCCGCAGGCGTCGTCTCTGCTGGCCACGCGTCGACCCTCAGCGGTCTGGAGGCCAAGCTGGCCGCCAAGGCGCAAGCCCAGGGAGCCAGCGGCTACCGCATTACCTCAACCACCGGTAACAACCTGATGCACGGTACCGCAGTTATCTATAAATAATATCTGTTGGTATAGGGCCCGAGTCGCTGGGCCCTACCTGATTCGCCCTCGCCGTTCCCCGCCCCGCCAAATATTACATATATATTAAATTTTTATTACACACTAGACAGTGAAAGGTTACTGGCTTAGCTTGAGATCTTCTAATCGCAGAAAGGCTTCAAAATGAGCGAGATATCGACACTGACTATTAAAATTCCTCTGGAATTAAAAGAAAAAATCAAAGCTGCGGCTCTGGAGAGTCAACTCTCGTTAAGTGCCGAAGTATGTCAACGCCTGGAAGACAGCTTTGCAGTAGCAGTCACTGCCGATGCGGCCAGCAAAAAAGCAGGCGCGCTGCACCACGGCGAAATTGATAATCAGGAAACCGAAGAAGCCATCGAACAGCCGTTAAGCCAGAAAGAACTCAAGAAGTTGCGCCAACTGTTAAAAACCGGCGTGAAGAACAGCAAGAAGAAATAAGCAAAGAAGATAAAACGGGGCGAATCTTCGCCCCCGTTTTTTATTGACCATCCAGACCGCGGATCGGTTTCACCGACGCCCAGGCGCGGCACGATGGACAATGCCAATATAGCGAGTGGGCGGTAAAGCCGCATTTGTGGCAGCGATAACGTGGTTTGGTGCGGATCTGTTCGCCAACCATGTCGCGCAGCAGCAACAGACTCTCTTTGGCGCGCCCGTCCTCGGCATCCGCCAGGTGGTAATCCATCAGGTGATAGAACACCCGCATGGTGGGGTGACGTTGCAGCTGTCGATTGATATAGACCTGCACCACCTCGCGCCCTTCATGCTGTTCGATGATTTCGGCCAGCATCAGTTCGGCAGTGGCACCGGTGTTCTCTTCCACGCAACGTTTGAGGAATTCAGCCCATGCGCCCTGCAACTGCGGCAACTGCTCATAGCATTCGTGCAGCATCGGCAGCGTTTCGCTGACCAGTTCCTTGTCCTGATCCAGCACGCGCTTGAGTGATTCTACCGCTTTACCGAACTCTCCCTGCGCCATATAGATACGGCCGAACATGATCGAAACGCGTGCGCACTGCTTGTCCGCCGACGCGGCGCGCTTCAACAGGCTCATCGCCTTGTCGAGATCGTCGCTGCCCATCGCCTGCAACGCCAGTTCGCAGTAGAAGTGCGCAATTTCAATGCGTTGTTTGTCTTTACCCAGTTTGACCAGCCTTTCCGCCACGTCAATCGCCTTCTGCCAGTCGCTGGTCGCCTGATGGATGACCAGCAGCTGTTGCAGTGCGGAAATACGGAAGTCGGTTTCGTCGGTCAGTTGGCTGAACATATCCTCAGCGCGATCGTACAGCCCGGCGGCCATATAATCGCGACCGAGCTGCTGCACCGCCAGCAAACGCTGTTCGAAGGTCAATGAGGCGCTTTCCATCAAAGCCTGATGGATACGAATGGCGCGATCGACTTCGCCGCGCGAACGGAACAGGTTACCCAACGTCAGGTGAGCCTCGACGGTGTTACTGTCCTCTTTCAACATATCGAGAAACAGATCGACCGCTTTGTCCTGCTGGTTGGAAAGCAAGAAGTTGACCCCGGCGACGTATTCGCGCGACAGTCGGTTGGCCTCTTGCTGTTTATCCTGCTGAGCGCTTCTGCGGCCCATATACCAGCCATAGGCGGCGGCGACGGGCAGCAACAGAAACAGCAGCTCTGACATAGAAGATTATTCCTTGCTGACAACGGGCTGAGCCGCTGGGTCAGCAGGCGATTCAAGCTGCAGTTCCAGCCTTTTGATCTTGCGTTCGGCGCGGCCCAGCGCAATGCGCGTACGCAGATAAAACAGGCCGCAAATAATCCAGCCGAGCACAAACCCGGTACCGAACAACGCAGCCAGCAGCGTAGAGACGCGATAATCGCCCTGCGCAACCAAATAGTTAAACGTCACGACCTGGTCGTTATGCGCACCCAATGTGACGGAAATCACGAAGATCACCAGAACTAGCAAAAAAATAAGCAAATATTTCACATTCTTTCCCGCGATGCCGAGTTAATCGGATGAATTATGCCCATACGTGGCGTCCCTAACCATTAAGTTAGCATTTCCCATCGCGGCAGGGAAACCCTGGCGTGCGATAAATCCTTGGCGATGGTGGCATATTCAGCAATAAATAACCCTCCCGTATAAATTAATGAGAAAGCTTCTCAAAAGGCGGGGTTTATCAATAATAGATGGGGACGAAAAGACAGATTGCAACCGAGGGATACCGCGACGCCGATGACGTCGCGGTTTTTGTGACGTGGTCACGTCATGACATGATTAATCCGCCGTCAACGTTGATGGTCTGACCGGTGATATAGGCCGCGTCATCGGAGGCCAGGAAGGCCACCAGCCCGGCAACGTCCTGTGGCTGTCCGGCGCGCTTGAGCGGGATATTCTTGACCCATTCGGCCATCAGCTCTCCTTTACCGTAGCGCTTTTCCGCCGTGCCGAGAATTTCGCCCCACACGCGATCGTTATAGTCCCACATTTCACTCTCGATGATGCCCGGACAAAAGGCATTTACCGTGATGTGATGAGCCGCCAGTTCCAGCGCCAGGCTTTGCGTAATGCCAATCACCCCCATTTTGCTGGCCGCGTAGTGTGGCGTATAGATAAATCCTTGCCGCCCCTGGCCGGACGAGGTGTTGATCAGCCTGCCCCCCCTGCTGTTTCACCATATATTTCGCCGCTTCACGACAACACAACCATACGGCGGTGGTGTTCACCGCCAGCACTTTTTCAAAGTCGCTTTTCGGCATTTGATCAAAACGATCGATGGTAATCACTCCGGCATTCTGTATCGAGACATCGATGCTGCCAAAGGTCTCCCACACCTGTCGATAAAGATCGCCAACCTGTGCTTCGTCGGTCACATCGGCGTTGAGCGCCAGAATGTTCGCCGCATACTGCTGGCGTAACCGCTCGGCGGTAGCGTGCACCCGATCGGCATTAGACGTCATCACCAGATTGGCGCCCTGCTCGGCAAATCGTTGCGCAATGCCGGCGCCAATCCCGCGACAGGCGCCGGTGATCACCACGGTTTTCCCACTAAAATCACGTATCATCTCGCTTGTTCTCCAGAAGATAACGCCGTTTCGGGCTGCCATAACGTGCGCAGCACCGCCTGCTGCCACCCCAGATAGCTGTGTTGCAATTGCCGATGGCGCTGCATATCCGGGGTGAATTCATCGTGTTGCGGCAACATGGCCTGCAATCGCTGTCGATCCCAGCCCCATAACTGTCGCATCGCCAACAGCGCCGCCCCCAATGCGGACAGTTCCGCCGTGTTGCTGCGCACCACCGGGCAACCGAGCAGATCGGCTTGAAACTGCATCAGCCAGTCGTTGCGGCTAGGCCCGCCGTCGGCCATCAACTGCCGCAGGTTAAAGCCCGGCTGACTGCGCAGTACCGCGATCACATCGGCTATCTGGTAGGCCACCGACTCCAGCGCGGCGCGAATCAGATGCGCCCGTTGACTGCTGCGACTCAGTCCGCAAATCACGCCACGCGCCCGGTCATCCCACCATGGGGCGCCGGTTCCGGTGAGCGCCGGCACAAAATAAACGCCGTCGGTATCCGCTACGCTGTCCGGCAACTGGTTCAGCAACTGTGCTTCAACATCGCCGGTAATCGACAGCATCCACGCCAGCGCATCGCCGGTATGGGGAATGTTGCCTTCCAGCGCATACTGCAAACGCTTGCCGTCATGCCAGGCGATGGTGGTTGCCAGCGCGGTCATCCCCTGAACGACATCTTCAACGGGGGCCATTACCGACGATCCGGTACCGTAGGTGGCCTTGACCCGCCCGGTCTGCCCCAGCGCATGGCCATACAATGCCGCATGGGAATCGCCAATCATCGCGCAGATCGGAATGCCGTCGGCGATGCCGTCAATGCCTTGAGTAATCCCAAACCGGTGGCTCGACGGACAAACCTGTGGCAGTGCCGTGCGCGGGATGCCGAATAACGCCAGCATTTCGTCATCCCAGTCGCCGCTCGCCAGATTCAGCAATTGCGTTCGCGCCGCGTTGGATTGATCGCAGCAGAAGGACTGGCCACCGGTGAGTTGCCATAGCAACCAGGCATCGATGGTACCCAGACAGAGTTCGCCATTGGCAGCCAGTTGCTGCCCATCAGGCGTGTTATCCAGCAGCCAGCGCATTTTGCTCGCGGAAAACAGCGGCGCCAGCGGCAAGCCGGTGATCTGGCGGATCGGCTGTTCCTGCCGATCGCGCCGCAGCTGTTGGCAAAACGCTGCCGTACGTGAGCATTGCCAGCTCAGCGCCGGTCCAATCGGCTGGCCGCTGGCGCGCAACCAGCCAATTACGGTTTCCCGCTGGTTGCTGATGGCGATGGCGGCGATACGCTGATCGCCTACCGCCGCCATCGCTTCGCGTAATACCGCCAGCGACGCCGCCAACAGATCCTCGCCACGCTGTTCTACCCATCCGGCCTGTGGCGTCTGCAACTGCAGCGCGCGGCTGGCCTTGGCAATCGCCTGACCCTGTGCATTCACCACCACCGCTTTGGCATTGCTGGTACCTTCATCCAGCGCGATAATGCAATCCCTGCTAGCCATGGCTCACCTCGGTTAATGGTTGTGCTGTCTTTTTTTCGTGACGTTGCATCAGCGTGACTTTGCTCTGCAAACGCTGCTGGAATTGGTCAATCACCACCGCCGTGACGATCACCAGCCCTTTGATTACCATCTGCCAGAACTCGCTGACGCCCATCATCACCAGACCATCGGCCAGAAAAACGATGACAAACGCGCCGATGATCGAGCCAAATACCCGTCCACGACCGCCACTCAAGGCGGTGCCTCCCAGCACCGTGGCGCCGATGGCATCCATCTCGAACATGTTGCCGGTCATCGGGTGGGCGGTTTGCAACTGTGAGGCAATCACCAGCCCGACCAGCGCGGCGCACATGCCAGAGAAGGCATAAACGAACAGCTTTACCTTGACGATCGGCACGCCGGACAGCCGTGCCGCCGGCTCATTGCCGCCGATGGCATAGATATAACGACCAAGCGGCGTTTTCTTGGTGATATAGATGCCCAGCACGACCACCGCCATCATCAGCCAGATCGGATTGTAAATACCGAACAGCGAGCCCGATCCCAGCGTGGCAAAGCCGGTGTTGCCGAGCGCCTCCATGCCCACCAGATTGGGGTAGGTTTTACCGTCGGCGGTCAGCAGCGCCGCGCCGCGCGCCACGTACATGGCGCCCAGGGTACAGATAAACGGCGCAACCCCCAGTTTGGTAATCAGCGTGCCGTTTATCAGACCGAACAGCAGTCCCAGTAATACCACCACGCCGCACACTTCAAACACGTTAAGAAACAGCAGATTGTCGCCCCATAGCGGCACGCCGACCGTCAGCAGCGCGCCTGCGATCATGCCACATACGCCAGCCACCGCCCCGACCGACAGATCGATGCCGCCGGTGAGGATCACCAGTGTCATACCCACCGCCAGCAGACCGGTAATCGCGACATGCTGCGTCATGATCAACAGGTTGGATACCGTCAGGAAGTTAGGCACCATACTGCTGAAGAACAGCACCACCAGCAGCAATGCAATAAAGGTGCGCGCCTGTAGCAAATACATATACAGTCGATATTTGGTTTGCATCTCGTGATCCTTATGCGTGCGGAGTTGAGGCGCGAATCAGCGTTTCTCGATCGGCCTGTTCACGCGGCAAATCGGCGGTCAATCGGCCGTCAGCCATTACCATTACCCGATCCGCCAGCGACACCACCTCATCCAGTTCCGAAGAGGAAAACATCACCGCCAGTCCTTGCCGTGCCATGGCGCCAATCAGGTGGTAGACATCGGTCTTGGCGCCAACGTCGATACCGCGCGTCGGCTCATCCAGAAACACCACCTGCGGCCCGGTCAACAGTGCCTTGCCAAGCACCACTTTCTGCTGGTTACCGCCGCTGAGCGAGGTGACGGGCAGGTCTGCATCGCTGACTTTTATCGCCAGTTTTTCGATCATGCCGTTCAGCGCCGCCGCTTCGGCAGTGCGGCGAATCGGCGCAATGGCATTCCAGCCGTGGCTGGCCAGCGTCATGTTGGCGCCAATCGACATCATCTGCACCAACCCTTCCGCCTGACGATCTTCGGGCACCATCACCATGCCGTCGGCCATTCTCTGGCGGAAGCTCAGGCGCTCGACCGTTTTGCCATTGAGAAAAATACGCCCGTCACTGTGGCTCATCACGCCATTGATCACCTTGAACAGTTCAGTGCGCCCCGCGCCCAACAGGCCATAAATGCCGATCACTTCCCCTTTACGCAGCGAAAAGCTGACGTCATTAAGCCGGTAGCCGCCGTTTTCATGCGGCAGGGTCAGATGTTCGACCCGCAAAACTTCCTCGCCCTGGGGTGCAGGCTGGTAATCGAACTGCTTTTTCTTTTCGCCGACCATTTTTTCAATGATCCAGGGAATGCTGACGTTGGCCACCGGTTCGCTAGCGACAAAGCGGCCATCGCGAAACACCGTAATGTGATCGCCGATCTCCATCAGTTCCTCCAGTCGGTGGGAGATATAAATCAACGTCACGCCGCGTTTCTTCAAGTCCGCAATCACGCTGAACAAGGTGCGGACTTCCGCCTGGCTGAGCGCCGAGGTCGGTTCATCCATGATCAACACCCGGGTGTCCTTGGCCAACGCGCGGGCGATCTCCACCAACTGCTGATGGCCAATCGCCAGATTGCCAAGCGGCATATGCGGATCGATGTCCAGTTCCAGCCTCGCCAGTAGCGCCTTCGCCAGCTGATATTGGTACTCGACGTTGATACGCCCGCGTTGAAAGAACTCGTTGGCCATAAAGATGTTGTCCATCACCGACAGGTTGGGAAACAGGTTCAACTCCTGAAAAATGATGCTGATGCCGTGTTTTTCCGCCTGCTGGGTAGACGACAGTTCGAGGCGCTGCCCGTCCAGTTCGATGGTGCCGGACGACGGCCGTTCAACGCCGGCCAACAGTTTCATCATGGTGGACTTACCGGCGCCGTTTTCACCAATCAGTACGTTGACCTGATTACGCAACACCCGATAATTGACGTTATCCAGCGCGGTAACGCCAGGATAGAGCCGCGAGACGTTATGGGTTTCAATGATGACCGGACTGTTCATAGTCCCCCCTGCGGTTGGATGCGCACCGGCGTCAGCAGCAAGGGTTCGGCAGGCATCTGCCAACTGCTGAACACGCCATACACGGTAATTTTTTCACCGACCGTTGGCTTGAAGCCGCCCAGTCCCTCAATCGACGCCTGATTGATCGCCTTGCCAAATTCGCCAAACAACGTTTGATCGTTGAAATCGCCGTAGTTCAAGCCGCGATAGCCGTCACGCAATACGGTGCCGCGATACACCGGGCCAATCTGCACCTCCACGGCACCCAACGGCGCACCGTCCGGCTTGATGGTTACCCGCCCGCTGCGCGAACGGCTATTAATGGCGACGATCTCACCGCTGACCACGGTAGTGAAGTGACAAGGAAATTCCGGCTGGGCGCGATAGCCCAACTGCTGGCAGGCGCCGTCGAAATCTTTCGCCTGTTCAATCCGCTTCATCAGCTCGGCCAATGGCAACGCGCTGTTGACCACCTGCGGCGCAATCTGCTGGCGATAGATCTCGCCCGCCTGCGCCAGATGGGGATTGACCGGCGCTTGCAACTCCGCCAACTTTTGTTGTGAAACGATACGGCAGCCGCTGAGCGTCAGCATGACCGCGGCCGCCAGCGCAATGCGCATGGACATAACAACCCCTCCCGTCGCACCCCGCCGCCTGGGCGGGGCGTTGAAACAGACATCGCTGTGGTTTATGGCGTGAAGTTGAAGTCTTTCACCTTCTGCGCATTGCTTTTGTCGATCGGAATGCCACGGAACATAATGCGTTCCTTGCCGCTGTAGCTGCCGGAAGTGAAGTAAGCGTCAAGGATTTCCACCCCCTGGCTGGCAATCGCCTGCGCCTGCAACATCACGCTGGCGTAGAGATCGCCGTTGACTATCGCATCACGCTCATCATTGCTGCCGTCAATACCAACCACCGTGACATCCTGACGTCCAGCGGCCTTTAACGACGCCACTACCCCCAGAGCCACCGGCCCGTTGCCGCAGATCACGCCCTTGACGTCCGGGTGCGCCTGCAAGATGCTATCCATGATGCGCTTACCTTCCAACAGGTTGCCCTTGGCATCCTGACGCGCCACGCTGACCATCTGCGGATATTGGTCAATCACATTGTGGAACGATTTGGATCGCGTAACGCAATTGTTGTCCGCCAGGTTGCAGGTCAGTTCGGCATATTTTCCGCTCTCCCCCATTTTTTCGACGAACTGGTTAGCCACGTCAGAGCCAGCCTGGAAGTTGTTGTGGGTGATTTGTGCCAACGCCACGCCATCAACCGGGATCTCGCGGTTGATCAGCACCACGGGAATACCGGCATTTTTAGCCTGTTGCACTGCGGCGACGCTAGCCTGTGAATCGGCGTTGTCCAACAGAATGCCCTGCACTTTACGGCCAATAACCAGGCTTATCAGTTCCCCCTGGCGCTTGACGTCCTCGCCGTGCGACAGCACCAGGGTCTGATAGCCAAGCGCCTTGGCTTTGTTTGCCGCCCCTTTGGCTTCGGCGGAGTAATACGGGTTATCGAGCGAATTGACCAGAATGGCGATGGTGCCCTTTTCCGCCGCTTGCGCGGACAACGCGGCAACACCGGCGAATAACGTCAGGATCGTTGCTATCTTTCTCATGATGTCGTTCTCTTATCGTTGTGTTGAACATCTTCTGGTGTTTGCAATCTGCGGGGTGCCGCTTACCAAATGGTAAATCCGCCGTCGATCATCAGGTCTGCGCCGGTGATCATGTCGCTGCCGTTGCTGGCAAAGAACAGGATCGCCGCCGCGATTTCATCGGTATAGGCGAAGCGCCCCAGAGGGATCAGTTTCTTCATCGCTTCACCTTTTTCGCCGCGCCAGGCCTTTTCGCCCATCGGGGTCAACACCACCGTCGGCGACAGGGTATTGACGGTAATGCCGAACGGCGCCCACTCCTTGGCCATCACTTTGGTCATGCCCAGCAACCCGGCTTTGGCCGAGGTGTAGGCGCAGTGATGGTCAATGGCGATCGATGCCGCCTGCGAGGCGATATTAACGATCTTGCCGCCGTGTCCGCCGGCGATCGCTCGACGCGCCATTTCCTGCGCGCACAGAAACGGCCCGGTCAGATTGACGGCAATATGCTGCTGCCACTCCGCCAGCGTAATTTCCGTCGCCGGTTGCAGATTGACGTAGCCGGCGCAGTTGACCAGAATATCAATCTGACCAAAGCGCAACTGCGCGGCGGAAAAGGCACTATGCACCGACGTCGGATCGGTAACGTCGCACGACTGGTACGCCACCTGTGCATCCCCCAGTTGCTGCCGAGCTTCTGCCAGCCGGTGCTGTTCGAATTCCGGGTACATCAGCACCAGTTGAGCGCCCTTTTCCAGCAGCATGTGGTTGGTCGCCATCGCAATGCCGCCCAGGCCACCGGTAATCACCGCCGTTTTGCCGACCAATGACATCTGACTGTCGACACCGTAGCGTAAATTTACGTCGTATTCGTTGTGGCTCATCCGATTCCCCTTAGTGGTTCAAATGCTGGTGCAGTCCTGCTGCGTCGATGTCATATTGCCGACGCAACGCGGCGCGGCTGCTGCTGTGGGTGAATTGATACGCTGGAACGCCAAGCGTGGTCAGCGATTGCGCCAACTGATACTTCAGCATGATCTCGCCGATAATGGTGCCCAGCCCGCCGCTCAGCACATGCTCTTCCATGGTGATCACCCGCTGATGCTCGCGGATCAGCGCCATTACCGACAGTTCGTCCAACGGCCACAGCGACGGCAGCGATACCACGGTCGGGTTATCGCCCTGTGCCACCGCGCGCAACGCCTCGTGTGCCAGGGTGCCCAGACAGAACACCAGGGCACCGCTGCCCTGATGCAGTACCTCCGGCTGGCCGGGGCGGAAACGGTAATCCTGGTCATGCAGCAACGGCAGCTTGTCGCTGTCCATGCGAATATACGCCGGCCCTCGGTGGGCAATGACATGGCGTACAATCGCCGCGGCCTGGCGTGCGTCGGCAGGTGCATAAATCGCCAGATTGCCCAGGGTACGGGCAATGGCAATATCATTCATGCAATGGTGCGTCGCCCCCAGCGCACCGTAGCCAAACCCGGCGTTCAGGCCAAGCATCTTCACGTTGGTTTCCGAATAGCAGACGTCATTTTTCATCTGCTCATTGGAACGGGCGAACAGAAACGGCGCCGCGTTGGCGGTAAATACCGTGCGACCGCTCAACGCCATACCGGCGGCCATGCCGACCATATTTTGCTCGGCAATCCCCACGTTGATCACCCGTTCGGGGAACGCGCTTTCGAACGGCGCGATTTTGGAGGTTGACGTCGAATCGGCGACCATCACACTGAGCTCCGCGCCGGCCTGCTGTTGTTCGATCAGCGTCGCGACCACTGCGTCACGTAAATCTTGCATGTTCAGTTCTCCAGTTCCGCCAGCGCCTGCGCCAGCTGTTGATCGTCAGGTACCGCGTGATGCCAGGCGGCAACGTTCGCCATAAACGACACGCCATGCCCTTTTTCGGTGTTCGCCAGAATCACCCGCGGCTGGTCTTGGCCAGCACGGGTCATCGCCTCAACCAGCGACGCCGGGTCATGGCCGTCGCATTCAATCACTTCAAAACCGAATGCTCGCCATTTTTCTGCCAATGGCTCCAGCGGCATGATGGCTTCGGTTTTGCCGGCCAGTTGCAGCCGATTGCGATCGACGATGGCGATCAGGTTGTCCAACTTGAACTTGCTGGCAGCCATCGCGGCTTCCCAGTTGGAGCCTTCCGCCAGCTCACCATCCCCCAACAGCACGAAGGCGCGCCGGTGCGCGCGGCCAGCCAGCTTGTTGCCCAACGCCAACCCAACGGCGATCGGCAAACCGTGCCCCAGCCCGCCGGAGTTGATTTCGATAAGCTCCGGTAGCTTCTGATGCACCGGATGCCCGGCCAGCAATGTGTCATCGCCCATAAACTGATCCAGTACTGCCGGATCGAGTAGCCCCATCGCTGCGCAGCTGCAATAGAAGCCGCCCGCCCCGTGTCCCTTGGACAAAATGAAGCGGTCCTGATCCGGGCGTGCCTGGCTGCGATCCATCACCGCCATATACAGGGTGCAGATGATATCGATTTCTGACAGATCGGCGCCGGTGTGGCCCTTGCCCGCTTTATGGTTCATGGTCACGACGTAGCGGCGCGCCTGCCGCGCCGTGTTTTTAATCGCCTGAAAGTCCATCATCACCTCGTCTTGGCTGGGTATGATTGCCGTTTTAACTGCTAGACGGCGTAAAAAATCACCATTTGGTTTTCGAATGAAATCATATATGGCAATATCGATAATTATTGAGCGCCAGATCAAAGTTTAAACAAAAATGAATCGATAATTAACTTGTGTTAACCGTATAGCTAACTGGCGATAGCCGGTCGATAATGGGTAAATCAACTGAATAACGGTCTAAAAACCGCCAGGCGGCGATCGCTCACTCAACAATGGCTTTCATATGAAAACCAAAGATGACCCGCGGTTTATCAATGGCTTTATCACTATTGGCAAGCTAGAATTCAGCGGTATTGCTCGGGATTGACGTGTCAGAAGCCGTGACGGGAGGCAGAAAGTGCCTTAACGGCAAAAGGAGTATTTCGATTGAAAAGCAAAAGTGAACAGTTGGTGGAAATGCAACAACGGCGCGAGAAGATCCTCGACATGATCCGTGAAGACGGCTCGGCGACGGTCAAAATGCTTACCGACGCCTTTAACCTGACCGAGGCGACCATCCGTACCGATTTGCGTGTGTTACAGCAGCAAGGCTACGTGCAGCGTTTTCACGGCGGCGCCACGCTGGTCGACGGCAAGCAGAATACCCATGCACTGATGCTCGAGCGGCAAACCCAACTGGCGGAAAAAGACAGCATCGGCAAACTGGCCGCCAGTTTTATCGAACCGGGCGATACCATCATTCTCGATTCCGGCACCACCACCACTGCCATTGCCAATCATCTCAGCCATATCAAGAAACTGTCGGTTACCACCACCGCCGTCAATATCGCATTGCAACTCGGTGGCGAGCCCGGGGTGAACATTCTATTGACCGGCGGCACCTTTAAATTCCCCACCTTGTCGACCTCCGGTGACAAGGCGGCCAGCTTCTTCGAAAACGTACTGGCGCAAAAGCTGTTTCTGGCAACCGCCTGTATCTCGCCGCGGCTGGGGTTGAGCTACCCGAGCGAAACCGATATCAAGGTAAAAATGGCGATGATCAACGCGGCCAATACCGTGTATGTGGTGGCCGACTCCAGCAAGATTGATAAAGTGTCAATGTTTGCGCTGCCGTGCGATTGGCAGCATATCCACTATCTGATCACCGATAAGGGCATCAGCAAGGCAGCGATTGAGGCGTTCGAAAAACTTGGCGTGAAAGTGCTGATCGCGGACGCCTGAGAGGCGCCCGCAAGGTTATCAATGGCGGGGGGTTCGCTGGGTTATTTCCCGTTGCTCTTCTGGCGGCGGCGTCAATGGTCCGAACCAGCGCTGTGCCAACCAACAGGCGATGGTCACCAATAGCCAGGCGATGGCGGTTGCCATCACCAGATCGCGTGGCCAATGCATGCCCAGCAACAACCTGCTGCCCATGACGCCGGTAGCCCACAGCATCAGCACCGCCACGGTTTTATAGTGACGACGAGGCCACAGCAAACCAACGCCGAGCAGCGCCCAACTGGCGGCAAACATGGTATGGCCAGACGGGAAGGCAAAACCGGTTTCAAATTGCCAATGCTTGCGCAGCCATGCCGGCACCAGCGTCTGTTCTGCCAGTTGCTCCTTTACCAAGGCCCCACGCGCGTTACGGTGCAGCGAGTAAAAATACTTTTCATCAATGCCGTGCGCCTGTTCCAGCCACACCACAAAGGGCCGCGGTTCCTGCACTCGCTCCTTGATCAGCGACTTAACGCCCTGGCCGACCAGAATCGCCGCACTGAGCAGCACAAACAGCCCGATCGCCGGCTTGAGGCGAAAGCGCAGGCACCACAGGAACCAGGCGGAAAGTAGCACGCTGGTAATGAGGCCCCAGGGGGAAGTTACCGTTTCTGTCAGCCAGAACATCGCTTTTAGCAGCGTATCATTACCGCCCGGCTGCCAGAGCCAGCCGGAAAACCACACCGCCAGCGGCATCAACAGCAGCACGATTGCCCCACCCGCCGTGCGTTTTGCTATCTCAAACATGCATTGTCCCTCTTATCAGCCCAACTGGCAGTGTAACAATCTTGTAATCTCAATAATACGCGAAAAATTAAGTGCATAAGATCGACGATGGCAATGATAGCCACGGATGCTGCTTTGCTGAGCACCACCGGGCAAGAAGTTATGGCAAAATAGCCGATAATAACGACATGTGAATCGCGAGCGCGGATTTTAGTGCTGGTCAGGCGGTCACGCCGGACGTACCATGCGGCGCAGCGATTTAATCGAACAGGTTTGTGGAGAGTAACATGCAGCTTAAACGGGTGGCAGAGGCTAAACTGCCGACACCTTGGGGCGATTTCCTGATGGTGGGATTCGAAGAATTGGCCACCGGGCACGATCATCTGGCGCTGGTTTTCGGTGATATTACCGGCGACACGCCGGTACTGTCGCGCGTGCATTCAGAATGCCTGACCGGCGATGCGCTGTTCAGTCTGCGCTGTGACTGCGGTTTCCAACTGGAAGCGGCGCTGGAACACATCGCCGAAGAAGGCCGCGGCATTCTGCTGTATCACCGCCAGGAAGGCCGCAACATCGGCCTGCTGAACAAAATCCGTGCCTATGCCCTGCAAGACAAGGGCGCGGATACCGTTGAGGCCAACCATCAGCTCGGTTTCGCCGCCGACGAGCGAGACTTTACCCTGTGCGCCGACATGTTCAAACTGTTGGGCGTCGATGCGGTACGCTTGCTGACCAATAACCCGAAGAAGGTCGAAATCCTGACCGAGGCGGGTATCAATATTATCGAACGGGTACCGCTGATCGTCGGCCGCAACCCAAAGAACGAGCGTTACCTGGCGACCAAGGCCGCCAAAATGGGTCACCTGCTGGACCAGAAATAGTCAGCCGGAGGCCAAAACAATCAGGGCACCTTGCGGTGCCCTGTTGCTTTACAGCATTTTCCTGATGACGTAATGCAAAATGCCATCATTCTTGTAGTAGGTTAATTCGGTATTGGTATCAATGCGGCAGCGGGTATTCACCACCTCTTCCCGACCATCGGCATAGGTGATGTGCACCGGTACCGTCTGGCCCGGCTGCAAGTCTTGCAAACCGCTGACGCTGATCAGCTCATCCCCGGTCAATCCCAGCGTTTTGCGTGTCACACCCTGCGGAAACTCCAGCGGTAAGATCCCCATACCAATCAGGTTCGAACGGTGAATTCGCTCGAACGACTCGGTGATCACCACCCGAACGCCCAACAATCGCGGCCCCTTCGCCGCCCAGTCACGGCTGGATCCCGAACCGTATTCCTTGCCAGCGATCACCGCCAACGGCACCTGTTCCTGCTGATACTGCATTGCGGCATCGTAAATCGACATCTGATTCTGCGACGGCAGATGACGGGTATAGCCGCCTTCAACCCCCGGTACCATTTCGTTGCGGATACGGATATTGGCAAAAGTACCGCGCATCATCACCTCGTAGTTACCGCGGCGTGAACCGTAGGAGTTGAAATCGATGGCTTCCACCCCACGATCGCTGAGGTAATGTCCCGCTGGACTGTCGCGCTTGATATTACCGGCCGGCGAAATATGGTCGGTGGTCACCGAGTCGGCCAGGATCGCCAGGATGCGCGCCGATTTGATGTCCTGTACCGCATCCGGCAACGCCTGCATGGTGCTGAAGAACGGCGAATGGCGTATATAAGTGGAATCTTCCTGCCAAGGATAGGTTGCCGAGCCAGCGACCTGAATCGACTGCCAGATCTCGTCGCCGTCAAACACTTCGCCATACTCTTTATGGAACATATCGGTGCGAACTTCCTCCACCGCATGGGCGATGTCGGTATTACTTGGCCAGATATCCTTCAGATAAACCGGCTTGCCGTCGCGGCCGATACCCAGCGGATCGCTGGCAAGATTCACCTTCATGCTGCCGGCCAGCGCATAGGCCACCACCAGCGGCGGCGACGCCAGCCAGTTGGTTTTCACCAACGGATGGATGCGCCCTTCAAAGTTGCGGTTGCCGGAAAGCACCGCGCCGACCGTCAAATCCCCGGTGCGAATTGCCTGTTCGATCGGATCCGGTAGCGGGCCGGAGTTACCAATACAGGTAGTACACCCGTAGCCCACCAGGTTGTAGCCCAGTTCTTCCAGGTAAGGGGTCAGTTTTGCGCTATCAAAAATAGTCGGTAACCACTTTGGAGCCGGGTGCCAGCGAGGTCTTCACCCAGGGTTTGACCCGCAGGCCCTTCTTCACCGCGTTTTTCGCCAGCAAACCCGCCGCCATCATGACGCTGGGGTTCGAGGTGTTGGTACAAGAGGTGATCGCCGCAATCACCACCGCGCCATTATGCAGTTCGTGCGTCTGCCCATCGAGGGTAAAAGGCACTGACTCGGCCTTTTTCTTCTGCGTGCTGATTTCCAGTTCGGTGGCGGCGGCAAACGCCTGCGGCACGCCGGACAGCACCACCCGATCCTGTGGCCGTTTCGGCCCGGCCAGGCTGGCTTCTACCGTTGCCATATCCAACGCCAGCGAGCTGGTAAACACTGGCTCATCGCCCGGGTAACGCCACATGCCCTGCGCCTTGGCGTAGGCTTCCACCAGCGCGATTTGCTCTTCGCTACGGCCGCTCAACTTCAGGTAGCCCAGCGTCACTTCATCCACCGGGAAGAAACCGCAGGTCGCACCATATTCTGGCGCCATATTGGCGATAGTGGCGCGGTCCGCCAACGGTAATTGCGCCAGACCGTCACCGTAAAATTCCACAAACTTGCCCACTACGCCGTGCTTGCGCAGCATTTGCGTAACGGTCAATACCAGGTCGGTGGCGGTGATGCCTTCACTCAGCTTGCCGGTAAGCTTGAAACCGACCACGTCGGGGATCAGCATCGATACCGGCTGACCCAGCATGGCCGCTTCGGCCTCGATACCGCCGACGCCCCAGCCAAGGATACCCAGGCCGTTAATCATGGTGGTATGGGAGTCGGTACCGACCAACGTGTCCGGATAAGCGATTTGTTTACCCTGCTCTTCGGTATGCCACACCGTTTGCCCCAGATATTCGAGGTTTACCTGATGGCAGATACCGGTACCAGGCGGCACCACGCGAAAGCGATTGAAGGCTTTTTGCCCCCAGCGCAGGAAAGTGTAACGCTCGTTGTTGCGCTCCATTTCGATACGGACGTTCTCATCAAACGCCTGGTCGTCGCCGAATTCGTCGACGGTAACCGAGTGGTCAATCACCAAATCGACCGGCGACAGCGGGTTCACCTGTTCGACATCGCCCCCCAGACGCTGTACCGCTTCACGCATCGCCGCCAGATCGACCACCGCCGGTACGCCGGTAAAGTCCTGCATCAGCACGCGTGCGGGTCGGTAGGCAATTTCACGATCGGCATGACCGGTTTGCAGCCAGTCGACCAGCGCTTGCAGATCCTGTTCCAGTACCGTTTCACCATCAATATGACGCAGCAGGTTTTCCAACAGCACCTTCATCGACTTTGGCAGCCGATCAATGTCACCTAAGGTTCTTGCCGCCAGCGGCAAGCTGTAATAGTGATACTTACTATTCAGCGCAACCAGCGTATCCATACTCGTTTCACGAAGATCGGACGACATAGCTCCTCCATTTTTATTATGTCTAAAACAGGGTAATCACTGAGGTCTTGTTTAAAGATAACACATACAGACCGTAACGTTTTGATAACAACACGATTTGATCACAGTGATAGGCAACAGCAATTAACGGCGTAGATCTTCAGGAAAGATAATGGCTTAGACGCTCAAGTCGCCGCAGCTAATACCAGCGGCAATGGTGCTGCAACAGCGGGCGGGTCAATATAACCCTAATCTAATCATGGTGTTCTGAGTGGGTCGCTGCCGGCCTTGCTTTCAGCCACAATCCCAGTTCCTTCACCGCGTCAACCACTTTTTCCAACCGTCGTCCCTCGAGCGTCAGACTGTAGACCACCCGCACCGGCACTTCAGGATATACCGTACGCAGCACGATACCGGCAGACTCCAGCGCCCGCAGATCCATCGTCAACATACGCTGGGAAATTGACGGGATATCACGTCGTAGTTCGCTAAAGCGCTTTGGCCGTTCGAACAGGTAGGAAACGATCAGCAAACGCCAGCGTCCGCCAATCAGATTCATCGCCTCTTCGATTGAACAACCGGAAATCACCTGTTTCATGTTTTTCACCAAGTATACTTTTTGTACCTACACTACAATAATGTGCCTTCTTCCCAATAACAACCGGCATTGCTAAGCTGGCGTCACGCTATACGGATAAGGAAGATACATGAAGCTCTACATTGCCCCTGGAAGTTGCTCGCTGTCCCCACACATTGCACTACGCGAAGCCGGTCTGGCATTTACTCTGGTACCGGTAGATACCAAAACCCATACCTATGATGGTGGCAAGGATTATTATCAAATCAATCCGCTGGGCTACGTGCCGGCATTGGAATTGGCAAACGGCGAGGTGTTCAGAGAAGGCGTGACGCTGATTCAATATATTGCCGATCTGGCGCCAGCGTCTGGCCTAGCTCCGGCCAATGGCACCATCGAACGCTATCGGTTACTTGAATGGCTGAATTTTCTTACCAGCGAGATCCATAAGGGGTTTGTGCCCATTTTCCATGGTGCCAACGCGGGCGGCTATTTTTCCATCGCACAACAGAAACTGTTCAACCATTTCAAGTGGCTAGACGGTCAACTGGCGCAGCGGGAATTTCTGGCCACCGACCGTTTCAGCATTGCCGATGGTTACCTGTTTGCCCTGACCAACTGGGCGAAGGCCGATTGGATGGTATCGGTATATGGGCTGGAGGTGGACTTGTCCTCCCTTGGGCATCTGGCAGCCTGGCACAGCAGAATCATGTGCCGACCGACGGTACAAGCGGCAATCAAGGCGGAAGGATTGACGTTGTGAGAGGTCGGTCGCGGCCGACGTGGCGATGACTTTCTGGCAGCAAGCCGCTTTAGCGTCGCCGTGCTACAGGGGTCAGCCGAAGGGATTCTTAACAGGGATCGCGGCGTCAACAAGGGGGTTAGGTAATGCTAAAGCCAGGTGACAACGGGAGAGTGAACGCCTCTCCCGTTGAATCCAGCTCGACCTGTGTCCAAATCAAGCGGCTGAGCGCACGCCAGATGATTGAAACAGCATGCGGCTGCTAATTTGGCGGTTTATTTTTCCGGCAGCAAAATATCCTTGAACATCGCCTCGATGTCTTCGTTCGAACGTAATGCTACGGCGGTATCAACCACGTCGCGGGTCAAATGCGGGGCAAAACGCTGAATGAAGTCATACATGTAGCTACGCAGGAAGGTGCTGCGGCGGAAGCCGATTTTGGTGGTGCTGTAGGTAAAGATATCACGGGCATCAACGGTGACCAGGTCCGGATCCTGAACCGGATCCACCGCCATGCTGGCGATCACCCCAACTCCCAGTCCCAGGCGCACGTAAGTCTTGATAACATCGGCATCGGTGGCGGTAAAAACGATACGCGGCGTGAGGCCGGCGCGGTTAAAGGCGGTATCCAGCTCAGAACGACCGGTAAAACCGAAGGTGTAGGTGACAATCGGATATTCGGCCAGCTCTTCGATGGTAATCTGGCTTTTGCCGGCCAGTGGATGATCGGGTTTCACTACCACTGCGCGGTTCCAGTGGTAGCACGGCAGCATGATCAGATCGTCATACAGGTGCAGCGCTTCGGTGGCGATGGCAAAATCCGCGGTGCCCTTGGACACCGCTTCGGCGATCTGCGTCGGTGAGCCCTGATGCATGTGCAGCGATACCCGTGGGTAGCGTTCGATAAAGCCTTTGATGACGTTCGGCAACGCATAACGTGCCTGCGTATGGGTGGTAGCAACGTACAACGAACCTTTGTCCGGGTAGGTATGCTCGCCGGCCACGGCTTTAATCGCTTCTACCTTGGACAGCACTTCACGCGCGATGCGTATGATTTCCTGGCCGGCAGGCGTCACCTGGGTCAGATGCTTGCCGCTACGGGCAAAAATCTGAATGCCCAGCTCGTCCTCCAACATCCGCACCTGCTTACTGATACCGGGTTGCGAGGTATAAAGCCCTTCTGCTGTCGAAGACACATTCAGGTTGTGATTAACCACTTCCACAATGTAACGAAGCTGCTGCAATTTCATATCTTATACCATCCTAGGTTAAACACTGCGGCCTGGCCGCAATCAGATATATCGGTGTTTCCCGGTATGCTGAAGGCTGATGAGTTTACGCGCTATAAACACAGTGTTTACCCAGATGCTGAAGAAAACGCCGTTGTTAATAAGCTTTAATCATAAGAAATCTTTTTATATAACCACTATATCATGCTACAGCTTCAAGTATAGATCCCCGTCACACAATGATAACGATTATTCCGCATGGTTATCAACGCGCAATCTGCCGACCAGGCACCAAAACCAACCGGGCTATACCCTGGCCGTTCTTTTCAGGGCAAAAAAAACCAGCCACTCGGGCTGGTTTTTAAGATTGTTGCCATCAACAACGCTTACTTCTTGGTTTCAACCCACTTGCCGTCGATGAAGAACGCGGTCCAGCCGGTAGCCTTACCGTCTTTCTCGGCAGACACATACTGCTGCTTGGTCTTACGGCTAAAGCGCACCAGCGTCTTGTTACCTTCCGGATCGGCAACCGGCGCATCCGCCAGGTAGCGCAGTTTTTCAGGCAGGCGATCCTTGAAGCGCTGCAACTCTTCCACCAGCGGCGCACGGGTTTCGCGCGATTTAGGGAAGGTATTGGCAGCCAGGAACACACCGGCCGCGCCATCACGCAACACGAAATAGGCGTCAGACTTTTCGCACGGCAACTCCGGCAACGGAACCGGATCTTCCTTCGGCGGCGCGACATCACCGTTGCGCAGGATCTTGCGGGTGTTTTTACACTCGTCGTTGGTGCAGCCCATGTACTTGCCGAAACGCCCCATTTTCAGGTGCATCTCAGAGCCACACTTTTCGCATTCCACAACCGGGCCATCGTAGCCTTTGATGCGGAACTCACCCTCTTCAATCTCATAACCGTCACACGCCGGATTATTACCACAGACGTGCAGCTTGCGCTGGTTATCAATCAGATAGCTATCCATTGCCGTACCGCATTTCTGGCAGCGGCGACGGGCACGCAAGGCATTGGTTTCCGCATCGTCCCCTTCGAGAACGTTGAGCACTTCCGTTTCGGGAACCAGATTGATGGTGGTCTTGCAGCGCTCCTTCGGCGATAGCGCGTAGCCAGAGCAACCGAGGAACACACCGGTGCTGGCGGTACGAATCCCCATCTGACGACCACAGGTCGGGCAGGCGATGCTGGTCAGCACCATCTGGTTTGGCCGCATGCCGCCTTCTTCCGGATCTTTTTCTGCCCTTTCCAGCTGTTCGCTGAATTCGGCAAAGAACTCATCCAGTACCGCTTTCCATTCGGCGTGATTGTTCGCCACCTGATCCAGGCCGTCTTCCATGCGCGCGGTGAAGTCGTAATTCATCAGTTCGCGGAAGTTTTCCTCCAGCCGATCGGTGACGATTTCGCCCATTTTCTCGGCGTAAAAACGGCGGTTTTCCACCCGCACGTAACCACGATCCTGAATGGTCGAAATGATCGACGCGTAGGTCGACGGACGGCCGATACCTCGTTTTTCCAACTCTTTGACCAGCGACGCTTCGCTGTAACGCGCCGGCGGCTTGGTGAAGTGCTGGCTTGGGAGCAGCTGTTGCAGATCCAGCTCGCTACCGATTTCAACGTACGGCAAGGTGCGATCTTCATCGCCTTTGCGCAGAGCCGGCATCACTTTGGTCCAACCGTCGAAACGCAGCGTACGGCCCTTGGCGCGCAGCTGATAGTCGCCGGCCTGTACTGTCAGAGTGGTGGAATCGTATTGCGCCGGCGTCATCTGACAGGCCACGAACTGCCGCCAGATCAGCTGATACAGCTTCTGCGCGTCCGCTTCCATGTCTTTGAGCTGCTCCGCCACCACGCTGACGTCGGAAGGACGAATCGCTTCGTGCGCTTCCTGCGAGTTTTCTTTGCTGCTGTAGTGGTTAGGCGCTTTCGGCAGGTATTTATCGCCGAAGTTATCGCCAATGTAACCACGCACCATGTTCAGCGCATCCTGGCTCAGGTTGGTAGAGTCGGTACGCATGTAGGTGATGTGGCCAGCTTCATAAAGCCGTTGCGCCATCATCATGGTTTTCTTCACGCCGAAGCTCAGACGCGTACTGGCGGCCTGCTGTAGCGTCGAGGTAATGAACGGCGCGCCCGGTTTGCTGCTGGTCGGCTTGTCTTCACGATCGAGCACCGTATAACGGGCTTTTTCCAGCAGGTTGAGCGCCGCATGGGTCTGATCGCGATTGACCGGTTTGAACGGCTTACCGCCGGCATGGGTCACTTCCATCCGCAGCGCGGTATCATCCTTCGCCAGCAGGTCGGCGTGCAGTTCCCAGAACTCTTCCGGCACGAAGGCCTTGATATCGCGCTCGCGCTCTACCACCAACCGCACCGCAACGGATTGCACACGTCCGGCGGACAGGCCGCGGGCGATTTTCTTCCACAGCAGCGGCGAAACCATATAGCCCACCACGCGGTCCATAAAGCGACGCGCCTGCTGCGCATTGACACGATCGATATTCAACTCACCCGGCGCTTTAAAGGCCTGCTGGATGGCGTTTTTGGTAATTTCGTTAAATACCACGCGGCTAAAACGCGTATCGTCTCCGCCGATCACTTCCCGCAGGTGCCAGGCAATGGCTTCCCCTTCGCGGTCCAAGTCAGTTGCGAGGTAGATGTGGTCGGCGTTTTCCGCCAGATTTTTTAACTCGGCAACAACTTTCTCTTTACCCGGCAGAATTTCATAATGTGCTTTCCAGCCATGATACGGGTCAACGCCCATTCGATTAACCAGCGCCGCCGTTGCGTCTTTTTTAACTTTTTTCTTGGCTTTGTTTTCTGTTGAGTCAGCGCTCTTTTTGCTGGCTGAGCCACTGGTCGGCAAATCACGGATATGACCCACGCTGGACTTCACCACGTAGTCATTTCCTAAATATTTATTAATAGTTTTGGCTTTTGCCGGGGACTCAACTATTACGAGAGCTTTACCCATATTTACCTTTACCTAATTTATTTCTTCTAAAAAGAAGCCTTTTAACTTGCCGTATCGCAGCAATTCACATCTCTTTTTTATATTGCGGCAGTCTGGCTGGAGATCAACATATTTTTTCCCGTTGGCTGCTTAACTGCTCAACCTAAAGGCAAGTTGCTGAAAGTCCTTGCATTCCGCCCACGCCCCAGAGGTATGAACGACGCTGGCTCATTGGCAGCGTAAACAAAATCTTCCACCCGATACCACAAAATCCCACACTGTACCTGATAAAAAACGCCACGCAACCTAATTAGCACGGAAAGGATGATTTCGCCAATCGGCAACAACAACTGGCCATCCAGATGGCAAATAAACCCGACTCGGTTTGCGGCCAAACGTCAACCGGCGTTAGAATATGTGCAGAGTATATGTCTGGAGTGTAATAAATGCGCACTAATACATCCCCAATCACCCGTCAATGTCTGCTGTCAGAAGCAAATAACATCATTCGCCAACATGAAGATTATCTTCACGGTATGGTAGCCACCGAGGTGGAACAAAAAAGCGGAGTTTTAGTTTTTCGCGGCGAATTCTTTTTAGATCTGGACGGCTTGCCAACCGCAAAAACGACGGCGGTGTTTAATATGTTTAAACATCTGGCGCACCTGCTCTCAGATAAATATCATCTGGTCGATTAGAAAAAAACAGGGGCCGAAAGCCCCCCGTTTGCCTTACAATAACGGTTTTTCCCCACGCTGCCACCAGCGCAGCAACAGGCGGTCGGCGCTTTCCGCCGCGCTGCCGGTGAACCGATCCACCCACCGCTTGCGTCGGCTATAACGTACCCCGACCACTTCATGATTTTCCATCTCGGCGATCAGCAAATCATCGCTGGTGCCCACCGCATCAATCAGCCCCTTTTCCTTCGCCTGGGTACCAAACCAATGCTCGCCGGTCGCCACGCTGTCAATATCCAGCGACGGGCGTTGCTGATGGACAAACTGCTTGAACAGCTCATGGGTTTCGTTCAGGTCTTCGCGAAACTTGTCGCGCCCCTGCTCGGTGTTTTCACCAAACAGCGTCAGCGTACGCTTGAATTGGCCGGCGGTATGCAGTTCAACATCGATATCGTTCTTTTTCAGCAGGCGATGGAAGTTGGGGATTTGCGCCACCACGCCGATCGAGCCGATGATGGCGAAAGGCGCCGCCACGATACGGTCGGCCACGCAGGCCATCATGTAACCACCACTGGCAGCCACCTTGTCCACCGCGACCGTCAGACGGATGCCGCCCTTGCGCAAGCGTTCCAACTGCGACGCGGCTAAACCATAACCGTGTACCACGCCTCCCGGACTTTCCAGCCGTAGCAGCACTTCGTCTTCCGCCGTGGCCACCGCCAGCACTGCCGAAATCTCTTCCCGCAACGACGTCACTTCATGCGCATCCATGCTGCCTTTGAAATCCAGCACATACAGGCAAGGTTTGCTCGCTTGCGCCGCCCCCGATTTCGCACGCTGCTTTTTGAGCTTATCGTCGGCCTTGGTCTGCTTCTTGAACTGTTTACTCCACATCTTTTGTTCTGCCGCGCCCATCCGCGCCAGACGCATTTCACGCTGCATTTCTCGATATTGCTCACCGAGATCGGTGAGTTGCAGCTCCCCTTTTTGCTGGCTTTTACGTTGCCCCAGGCTCACCGCTAACAGCGCCAGCGCGGCGATGGCAATCACCACCGTGGCAACCTTGGCCAAAAACAGGCCGTAAACAGATATAAACTCCACAGATTCCGCCTTTTTTACAGGTTGTTAGTATACTTCGCTCATTCTAGCCAACCGACGTTGCGGCTGTCGCGGCCAAATGAAAATTACATGCATCAGGATGCCACGCGCCAACAACGTCAAACGGGCGAGCATCTGAGGTTATGGGGGCGTTTTATGCACAACCAAGCTGAGATTGTTCCGTTTTTGTTACAAAAGAATGCCGTTTCTGCCGGCTAATCATTGAAAATGCGATCCATTTCAGGCATATAACACGCATTATTCATCAAATTGATGAGACAAATTCGCTGCGGGGCCAGCCTGGCGGTCGAGCCTTTGCTCCCCTTGCCTGGCCTCCTCACCCACTGCTTTTCCCCAGGCAACGCGGGAAAGCGATCTCGGCGCGAGGAATTATTGTGCACTACAACCCCAAACATGACCTGCTCGATCAACGCATCATTCTCGTCACCGGCGCCGGAGACGGCATCGGCCGCGAGGCCGCTCTGACCTACGCCCGTTTCGGCGCGCAACTGGTGCTGCTGGGACGCACCGAAAGCAAACTGCAGGCGGTGCAACACGAAATAGCCGCCCTCGGCGGCCGGCCGGCGTCTACCATCACGCTGGATCTGCTTCATGCCACACCAGAGCAGTGCCAACAGCTTGCTGACGATCTGGCAGCCCAGGTGCCACGCCTCGACGGCGTGCTGCATAACGCCGGTCTGCTGGGCGACATTGTGCCGATGGCCGACATAACCATGGAGATGTGGAACGAGGTGATGCAGGTCAACGTCAACGCCACCTTTATGCTGACCCAGGCATTGCTGCCGCTGTTGCTGAAATCCAGCGCCGGTTCTCTGGTGTTCACCAGCTCAAGCGTCGGTCGAACGGGCCGCGCCAACTGGGGCGCCTACGCAGTTTCCAAATTCGCCACCGAGGGCATGATGCAGGTGTTGGCGGAAGAATATAAAAGTCGTAATTTGCGGGTAAACTGCATCAATCCGGGGGGAACGCGCACCAATATGCGGGCAAATGCCTTCCCGGACGAGGACCGCAACAAGCTCAAGACCCCGGCTGATATCATGCCGCTTTACCTGTATTTGATGGGCGATGACAGCCGCCGTAAAACCGGCATGAGCTTTGATGCCCAACCCAATCGCAAACCCGGCGCTGCCGAATAGGAGAAAGCCTGCATGACCGAAGATCGTCACCAGCAACGGCAACAACGTCTGAAGGAACAGGTCGATGCCCGTATCGCCAGCGCGCAGGACGAACGCGGTTTAGTGCTGGTATTCACCGGCAACGGTAAAGGCAAGACCACCGCCGCGTTTGGCACGGTTACGCGCGCGGTCGGCCACGGCATGCGTGCCGGGGTGATCCAGTTTATCAAGGGCGAATGGCCAAACGGCGAGAAAAAATCTGCTCCAGCAACACGGCGTGGAATTTCAGGTCATGGCCACCGGCTTTACCTGGGAGACACAGAACAAAGACACCGACAGCGCCGCCTGCCAGGCGGTATGGCAACATGGCAAGCGAATGCTGGCCGACAGCGCA
This sequence comes from Serratia odorifera, assembly GCF_900635445.1. Classification (NCBI taxonomy): domain Bacteria; kingdom Pseudomonadati; phylum Pseudomonadota; class Gammaproteobacteria; order Enterobacterales; family Yersiniaceae; genus Serratia; species Serratia odorifera. Next base: position 3,854,035 of record NZ_LR134117.1, on the reverse strand, counting down.
CTGGATCTGGTGCTGTTGGATGAGGTGACCTATATGGTCAGCTACGGCTATCTGGCACTGGAAGAACTGTTGACGGCGTTGGCGCAACGCCCTGCCCATCAAACGGTGATGATTACCGGACGAGGTTGTCATCGGGATGTGCTGGAACTGGCGGATACCGTGACCGAAATGCGGCCGGTAAAGCATGCGTTTGATGCCGGCATCAAAGCGCAACAGGGAATTGATTGGTGATAAAGCGTAGCCGCGCGTGGCGGCTACGTAGCAACGCTTAGTTACGCTTGCTTGGCTTGCCTGGTTTGCCGCCCGCGGCGCTACGACGGCCGGTTGACACCTGGCTATGGCGCTTGACCGCGCGGCGGATCTGGTTCGCCTTGACACGGCGACGCTCGCGTTCCACCGGCAGTTTGCTGACGGTTTCCGGTTGCAGATCGACCAGTTCACGCAGGTAGTTGATGGCCGGCAGATCCAGTTCGGTCCAACCACCACGTGGAATACCCTTCGGCAAGTTGATGTCGCCATAGCGCACGCGGATCAGACGACTGACCTGCACGCCTACCGCTTCCCACAGGCGACGGACTTCGCGGTTGCGCCCTTCGGTCAGGGTCACGTTATACCACTGATTGAGGCCTTCGCCGCCCTGGAAGCTGATGGTACGAAACGCCGCCGGGCCATCTTCCAGCTGTACGCCACGGCTAAGCTGCTTCACTTTGTCGTCGTCAATCTGGCCAAACACGCGCACCGCATATTCCCGCTCGACTTCGCGACTCGGGTGCATCAAGCGGTTGGCCAGCTCACCGTCGGTGGTGAACAGCAACAGACCCGAGGTGTTTACGTCCAGGCGGCCAACGGCCACCCAACGTGACCCACGCAGTTTAGGCAGACGATCGAATACCGTTGGTCGGCCTTCCGGATCGCTACGGGTGCAGAGTTCGCCTTCTGGTTTGTAGTAGGCCAATACGCGACAAACCGCTTCTTCGGATTCCTTGATCGAAACAACGTGCCCGTCCAAGCGGATCTTCATTCCTTGAACGACTTCGACACGATCGCCCAGCTTGGCGATTTTACCGTCAACGCTGACGCGCCCGGCTTCAATCATGGTTTCGATTTCGCGGCGCGAACCGTGACCGGCACGCGCTAAAACTTTCTGTAACTTTTCGCTCATTGAGCAACCTCTAGTGTCGCCTTCACAGGCGTCGTATATAATAGCGTCATCAACAAGTTAGCTTTAAAAAAACGCTAACCTGCCGGATTGTAAGATTTTTTAAAAAAAAGCACGCCAAAGGGCGTCACGGCAGATGCCACGCCCCGATGCTCAGGGGTCAGACATACTACACGAATTTTAAGCTAAAGGGTTCTAATAAATCGAAATGGATGCCCTGACAATTAGCCAGGTTCGTCGGGTATTGTCAGTGAACAAACGCTGTCATATTCCCCCCCTATCTCGAACGGTTCAAGATGATTGTCGGCGGTAACATGACAGCGTTATGACAGTTAACCTATTGAATAACGAGCGGGAACCGGTAAAGCGCATCGAATGGAACAATCAGCACAAAACGCACCGGTATCAGTGCCGTTCACACGGGAAAGCGGATGACAGCGCCAGCATGATCACCGAAGGTGCCGAATAATGAAGTTGCTCTGGGTGTTCGTTCAGGTATTGCATCACCGCATCCGACGCCATACCAACGCTCATGCCGGTATCGGGGCAAATGTTGCGGTTACCCTGCATCGAGTAAGTATCAAATACGCCAGCGACATAGCCCATGAACATGCCGCCATCCAGCGCTTGTGCAACGGTTGCCGTGCCGTTTTTGTTTTTTACGTAACCTTCGCTTTCGGAGAGCAACGCGCTACCGGAGTAAAAACCGGCGTTTGCCGCAAACGAAACCAGTAATACCACCGCCATAAAAGCCTGTTTAATCATCGCCACGCATCCTGCCATTATCAGTTTTGTCCTTGTAGAATAGCGCTTTTCACGGCGCTTGCCGCCGTGAGGCGCTATTTTTCAGAATTTGTTGATGGCACCGCGGCGGTTTTCAGCGAAAATGGCGTCGGATCGCCTGCCCCTTCACGCACCACTTCCGGCGAAGATTCAGTCAGATCAATTACCGTGGTCGGCTGTTGCCCGAGAAATCCGCCGTGAATCACCAGTTCGACCTGTTTACCCAAATGATCGCTGATTTCTTCTGGATCGGATTCGGCAAAATCATTGCCCGGCAGCATCAGGGTGGTCGACATCATCGGCTCGTTGAGCTCTTCCAGCAACGCCAGAGCGATCGGATTGGACGGCACACGCAACCCGATGGTCTTGCGCTTGTCGTTCATCAGTCGACGTGGCACTTCCTTGGTCGCCTTGAGAATAAACGTGTAATGACCTGGCGTGTTGTTTTTGATCAGGCGAAACGCGCTGTTATCCACATAGGCATAGGTGGACAGCTCGGAAAGATCGCGAACACCATCAGGGTAAAATTATGATTGCCGTCCAACTGACGGATGCGGCAGATTCGTTCCATTGCGGCTTTTTCTTCCAGCTTGCAGCCTAACGCATAGCCTGAATCGGTCGGGTAGACGATGACTCCGCCTTTGCGCAGTACTTCCACGGCCTGGTTAATCAAACGTGGCTGAGGATTGTCTGGATGAATATAAAAAAGCTGGCTCATGTATTGCTCCTAAAAATGGTACACGCGGACGGCCCCGCCCACGTTGTTCGCCTGAGGTGTTACGTCAGGATCGCTACTGCGCCTGCGGCCAATCACGCCAGACTGGCTCCACGCCACCTGGCAACCACAGCTTGCGACCAAGTTCAATCCACGAACAGGGCTGATGGAAATCCGACCCTTGTGATGCCAGCAGTTGGAAATCCTGCGCATACGCGGCCAATTGGCTGCGTTCGTTCGGCGCCTGCTGGCATTGGGCGACCTCCATCGCATCACCGTGCTGTTCGGCAAAGTGTGCCAACAGACGTTTCAGCCACTTGGCGGTCAAATCGTAACGCCCAGGGTGAGCCATCACCGCCTGTCCACCGGATTGATGAATCACATCAATAGCTTGTTCTATTGTACACCACTGCGGTGGAACGTAGCCGGTTTTCCCTTTCGCCAGGTATTTCTTGAATACCTGCGCCATGTTGTCCGCTACGCCTTTCTGCACCAGATAGCGGGCAAAATGGCCACGGGTCACCGCACCGCCGTCAGCCAGACGCTGAGCGCCTTCATAGGCGCCTTCGATGCGCGCCTTGGCCAGCCGCAGGCCAATTTCCTGCGCGCGCAGCGTGCGTCGTTCACTTTGTTCGGCCAGCAGTTGCACCATCGCCGGGTGCGTGACGTCAATGTTCAGGCCGACGATGTGAATTTCATGGTTTTCCCACAGCGTGGAGATTTCAACGCCGTTGACCAATTGCAGCGGCAGCGCCAGCTGTGCGATAGCCGCAGCAGCTTCGGCCAGGCCGGCAGTGGTGTCATGGTCAGTGATGGCCAATACGCCTACCCGCATCTCCACCGCCCTTTGCCACCAGTTGCGTTGGCGTCAGGTAGCCATCGGAGGCGGTGGTATGGCTATGAAGGTCGTACAGCGTAAATGCGGAGGGCTGAGGGTTACTGTCAGTCAAAAGAAATATCCGGCTATGGCTTGGGCCGTCATCATAGCCTCTATTGCCGGTTGGACGGAAATCTATTCTGTACCCACGCCGGCAGGCTACACCGGCGGTGGAAGGGAAAAAAACCGATGGCGCTAACACATTGTGCAAAAAGAGGGTTGACATCGCCACTTCGAACCAGTTAACTAGTACACAAGTTCACGGCAATGGCCGTGTTGAATATCCGGTTGGATGATAACCAGAGAGAGCATAAAAATGAGCAAACAGACTTCTCTTCTTCGTTGGTGGCGTACCTCCCTTTCGCGGGCGGTGTAATCGCATACCTGTCATCTGACACTGCAGATTCTCCAAGCCCGCCGTTACGCGGGCTTTTTTATGGACAGAATTTAACTGGAACTACCGATAATGACCAAACCACAACTGACATTGCTGAAGGCCGAAGCCAGTTATCGCGGCGATCCGACCACCATTTTCCACCAGCTGTGCGGCGCACGTCCGGCCACCCTGCTGTTGGAATCCGCGGAAATCAACAGCAAGCAAAACCTGCAGAGCCTGCTGGTGATCGACAGTGCGTTGCGCATCACCGCGCTGGGTCGTCAGGTCAGCGTGCAAGCCCTGACCGCCAACGGCGCGGCCCTACTGCCGTTGCTGGACGAGGCGTTACCGGCAGAAGTGCATAATGAAGCGCGGCCAAATGGCCGTGAGCTGTCCTTCCCGCGCATTGACGCGGTGCAGGACGAAGATGCGCGTCTGCGTTCCTTGTCGGTGTTCGACGCATTGCGTACGCTGCTGAAGGTGGTCGACTCGCCGGCCGACGAGCGTGAAGCCATGATGCTTGGCGGTCTGTTTGCCTACGATCTGGTCGCCGGCTTCGAAGACTTGCCTGAGCTGCGCCATGACCAGCGTTGCCCGGATTTCTGTTTCTATCTGGCGGAAACCCTGTTGGTACTCGACCACCAGCATGGCGTTGCCCGCCTGCAAGCCAGCGTGTTCACCGGTGACAATACCGAGCGGCAACGCCTGCAACAACGGCTACAACAGGTTCAGCAACAGCTGAAGAAGACACCGCAGCCCATCCCGCATCAGACGCTGGCAGACATGCAGTTGAGCTGCAACCAGAGCGATGAAGAATACAGCGCAGTGGTCAGCCACATGCAACAGGCCATCCGTCAGGGTGAGATTTTCCAGGTAGTGCCGTCCCGCCGCTTTTCGCTGCCGTGCCCGGCACCGTTGGCAGCCTACCAAACGTTGAAGGACAGCAATCCAAGCCCTTACATGTTCTTCATGCAGGACAACGACTTCACGCTGTTCGGCGCCTCACCGGAAAGCGCGCTGAAATATGACGCCAGCAACCGTCAGATCGAGATCTACCCGATCGCCGGCACCCGTCCGCGCGGCCGGCGTCAGGACGGCGCGCTCGATCTGGATCTCGACAGCCGCATTGAACTGGAAATGCGCACCGACCATAAAGAACTGGCGGAGCACCTGATGCTGGTTGACCTGGCGCGCAACGATCTGGCGCGTATTTGTACCGCCGGCAGCCGTTACGTCGCCGACCTGACCAAAGTCGACCGCTATTCTTTCGTCATGCATCTGGTGTCTCGGGTGGTCGGCAGCCTGCGTAGCGATCTTGACGTGCTGCATGCCTATCAGGCCTGCATGAATATGGGCACCCTGAGCGGCGCTCCCAAAGTTCGCGCCATGCAACTGATTGCCGCCTCCGAAGGCAGCCGTCGTGGTAGCTACGGCGGCGCTGTAGGGCTACTTCACCGCCACCGGCGATCTCGATACCTGTATCGTTATTCGTTCGGCCTATGTCGAAGACGGCATTGCCACCGTACAGGCCGGCGCCGGCGTGGTGCTGGACTCGGTCCCCCAGGCGGAAGCCGATGAAACCCGTAATAAAGCCCGTGCCGTGCTGCGTGCCATCGCCACCGCGCATCATGCCAAGGAGGTATTCTGATGGCCGATATCCTGCTGCTCGACAACGTCGATTCCTTTACCTACAACCTGGTCGATCAACTGCGCTCCAGCGGCCATCAGGTGGTGATTTACCGTAATCAGGTGGCTGCCGAAGCGATCATTGACCGTTTACAGCAGATGACACAGCCGGTGCTGATGCTGTCGCCCGGCCCCGGAACCCCAGCCGACGCCGGCTGTATGCCGACACTGCTGCAACGCCTGCGGGGCCGGTTGCCGATAATCGGTATCTGCCTCGGTCACCAGGCTATTGTCGAAGCCTACGGCGGCCATGTCGGCCAGGCCGGCGAGATCCTGCACGGCAAGGCGTCCGCCATTAGCCACGACGGCGAAGCGATGTTCAGCGACATGGCCAACCCGCTGCCGGTCGCACGCTACCACTCGCTGGTCGGCAGCAATATCCCGGCCGAACTGACGGTCAACGCACAGTTCGGGGAAATGGTGATGGCGGTACGGCACGATGCCGATCGCGTATGTGGTTTCCAGTTCCATCCTGAATCTATTCTGACCACCCAGGGTGCACGTTTGCTGGAGCAAACTCTGGCCTGGGCGCTGGCGAAGTAAGCAGAGGACACATTGATGCAATCTATTCTTGAGAAACTGTACCGTTCAGAATCAATGGACCAGCAGGAAAGCCAGCAGTTGTTCAGCGCCATCGTGCGCGGTGAGCTGGAACCAAGCCAGTTAGCCGCCGCTCTGATCAGTATGAAGATCCGCGGCGAACGCCCGGCAGAAATCGCTGGCGCAGCGCAGGCCTTATTGGCGGATGCCCAACCGTTCCCTCGGCCGGACTATGCGTTTGCCGATATCGTCGGCACCGGCGGCGACGGCACCAACAGCATTAATATTTCCACCGCCAGCGCATTTGTGGCGGCGGCCTGCGGCGCCAAGATTGCCAAACACGGCAATCGCAGCGTTTCCAGCCGTTCGGGCTCCTCCGACCTGCTGGCGGCATTTGGCATTCGCCTGGATCTGCCGGCAGAGCAAGCGCGCAAGGCACTGGATGAACTCGGCGTATGTTTTCTGTTTGCACCGCAGTATCACACCGGATTCCGCCACGCGATGCCGGTGCGCCAGCAGTTGAAAACCCGGACGGTGTTCAACGTGCTAGGCCCGTTGATTAATCCGGCACGCCCACCGCTGGCGCTGATTGGCGTTTACAGCCCAGAACTGGTGCTGCCGATTGCCGAAACTCTGCGCGTGCTGGGTTATCAGCGCGCTGCGGTGGTGCACGGCGGCGGTATGGACGAGGTGGCCATCCACACCACCACCCAGGTGGCCGAACTGAACAACGGTGAAATTGACAGCTACAGTCTGACGCCGGCCTCCTTTGGTCTGGACAGCTATCCGCTGGCATCGCTGCTGGGCGGTTCGCCGGAAGAAAACCGTGACATTCTGGCACGGTTGTTACAAGGTAAAGGTGACCCGGCACACGCCGCAGCGGTCGCGGCTAACGTCGCGTTGCTGCTGAAGTTATTCGGACAGGAAGACCTGCGCCACAATGCGCAGCAGGCATTGGACATGATTCATAGCGGACAGGCCTATGAGCGAGTGACCGCTCTGGCAGCAAGAGGATAAATGATGCAGGAAACCGTGCTCAACAAGATTGTTCGTGACAAGGCGCAATGGGTCGCAGCACGACAGCAACAACAGCCGCTGGCCAGCTTCCAACAGGATATCGCCCCCAGCACACGCAGCTTCTACCATGCGCTGCAAGGCACCAGAACGGCGTTTATTCTTGAATGCAAGAAAGCGTCGCCCTCCAAGGGGCTGATTCGCGAAAACTTCGATCCGCTGGAGATTGCCGGGGTGTACCGGGATTATGCATCGGCAATTTCGGTGCTGACCGATGAAAAATACTTCCAGGGCAGCTTCGACTTCCTGCCACTGGTCAGCAAAACCGTGACCCAACCGGTGCTGTGCAAAGACTTTATTATCGATCCGTACCAAATCTACCTGGCGCGCTACTATCAGGCCGACGCCATACTGCTGATGCTGTCGGTTCTCGACGATCAACAGTACCGCCAGTTGGCGGCGGTGGCGCACAGCCTCCGACATGGGCGTGCTGACCGAAGTGATCAGCGAAGATGAATTACAGCGTGCGATTGCGCTGGAGGCCAAAGTGGTCGGCATCAATAATCGTGACCTGCGCGATCTGAGCATCGATCTCGATCGCACTCGCACGCTGGCGCCGCGCGTGCCGCACGGCGTGACGGTGATCAGCGAATCCGGCATCAACAATTACGGTCAGATCCGCGAGCTTAGCCGCTTCGCCAACGGTTTTCTGATCGGCAGTGCGTTGATGTCGGAAAACAATCTGCGCTGCGCAGTGCGTCGCGTGCTGCTGGGCGACAACAAGGTCTGCGGGCTGACGCGTGCGCAAGACGCTGCGGCGGCCTATCAGGCCGGTGCCAACTATGGCGGATTGATCTTCGTCGGCCGTTCACCGCGTTATGTGGACATCAGCCGCGCGCGGGAAGTGATTTCCGGCGCACCGCTCAACTATGTCGGCGTGTTCTGTGATGCGCAGGTGGATACCGTGGCGCAAACCGTTGAGCGCCTGGGTCTGAAGGCCGTGCAGTTGCACGGCGCGGAGGATCAGGCCTACATCACCACGCTGCGCGCCAAACTGCCATCCTCATGCCAAATCTGGAAAGCGCTAAGCGTGAAAGACCGTGTACCGGCTCGTGAGCTGCAACAAGTTGACCGCTATCTGCTGGACAACGGCGCCGGCGGCACCGGCCAACGCTTCGACTGGAGTGTGCTGCACGGAGAGGATCTCGACAACGTGATGCTGGCCGGCGGCCTGAGCGCCGACAACTGCGTCGAAGCCGCGCAACTCGGCTGTGCCGGCCTGGATTTCAATTCCGGCGTTGAAAGCACGCCTGGCATCAAGGATGCCGATCGTATCGCCGCGGTGTTCCAGACGCTGCGTGCCTACTGATGACGATATTTAACCAAGATAATTGACGGGAAACATAATGACGCTGCTTAACCCCTACTTCGGTGAATTTGGTGGTATGTACGTACCGCAAATTCTGATGCCGGCCCTGAATCAATTGGAAGAAGCCTTCGTCAGCGCCCAGCGCGACCCTGAATTCCAGGCTGAATTTATCGATCTGCTGAAAAACTACGCTGGGCGCCCAACGGCGCTGACGCTGTGCAAAAACCTGACCGCTGGCACCAACACCAAGCTGTATCTAAAGCGCGAAGACTTGCTGCACGGCGGCGCGCATAAAACCAACCAGGTGCTGGGACAGGCGCTGCTGGCCAAACGGATGGGCAAAACGGAAATCATCGCCGAAACCGGCGCCGGTCAGCACGGTGTAGCCTCGGCGCTGGCCAGCGCCCTGCTCGGTTTGAAGTGCCGCGTATACATGGGCGCCAAGGACGTCGAACGCCAATCGCCAAACGTGTTCCGCATGCGGCTGATGGGCGCCGAGGTCATCCCGGTACACAGCGGTTCTTCTACGCTGAAAGACGCCTGCAACGAAGCGTTGCGCGACTGGTCCGGCAGCTACGACACCGCGCACTACATGCTCGGCACCGCCGCCGGTCCGCACCCGTATCCCACCATCGTGCGTGAATTCCAGCGGATGATCGGCGAAGAGACCAAAGCACAGGTGTTAGAACGCGAAGGACGTCTACCCGATGCGGTTCTGGCCTGCGTCGGCGGCGGTTCCAATGCCATCGGCATGTTCGCCGACTTTATCGACGAAACCAGCGTCGGCCTGATCGGCGTAGAACCGGCGGGCCTCGGGATCGAAACCGGTCAGCATGGCGCGCCACTGAAGCATGGCCACGTTGGCATCTATTTCGGCATGAAGGCACCGATGATGCAAACCGCCGAAGGACAGATCGAAGAGTCGTACTCGATTTCCGCCGGGCTGGATTTCCCTTCCGTCGGGCCGCAACATGCCTATCTTAATAGCATCGGCCGTGCGGAGTACGTTTCAATCACCGACGACGAAGCGCTTGATGCGTTCAAGGCGCTCTCCCGTCATGAAGGCATCATTCCGGCCCTGGAATCTTCCCACGCGCTGGCCCACGCGCTGAAAATGATCCGTGAAACGCCGCAAAAAGAGCAGATTCTGGTGGTTAACCTGTCTGGCCGCGGCGACAAGGACATATTTACCGTTCACGATATTTTGAAAGCACGGGGAGAAATCTGATGGAACGTTACCAGCAACTGTTCAAGCGCCTGGAAAGCCAACGTGAAGGTGCTTTCGTGCCCTTCGTCACGCTGGGCGATCCCAATCCGACGCTGTCGCTGCAAATTATCGATACCCTGATCGAAAACGGCGCGGATGCGCTGGAACTGGGCATCCCGTTTTCCGATCCGCTGGCCGATGGCCCGACGATTCAAAGCGCCGCGCTGCGGGCATTTGCCGCCGGCGTAACGCCAACCCAGTGCTTTGAAATGCTGGCGACCATTCGCCAAAAACACCCGGAGATACCGATTGGTTTGCTGATGTACGCCAATCTGGTGTTCCATAAAGGGATTGATGCGTTTTATCAGCGCTGCGCGCAAGTCGGCGTCGATTCGGTGCTGATCGCCGATGTACCGTTTTGAAGAGTCTGCGCCATTCCGCGCTGCGGCGTTGCGACATGATATCGCGCCAATCTTTATCTGCCCGCCGAACGCCAATGACGATCTGCTGCGGGAAATTTCCTCGCACGGCCGTGGCTATACCTACCTGCTGTCGCGTGCCGGGGTGACCGGTACCGAAAGCCGCGCCCAGTTGCCGCTACACCATTTGGTCAACACGCTGCGTGAATACCGCGCTGCACCACCGCTGCAGGGGTTCGGCATTTCCGAACCGTCACAGGTGCGTGATGCATTACAGGCCGGTGCCGCCGGCGCGATTTCCGGGTCTGCAATAGTTAAAATCATTGAACAGCACCAGCAACAACCGGCCGAGATGCTCGCCAGACTGGGCGCGTTCGTCAGTGAAATGAAGGCAGCTACCCGCAGCTAAGTGCAAAAAACACGGCGCGCATTTGAACTCATTCGCGTCTTGTCACACAATAGATTGTGTCCGTAGTTTCAACAAAAATAACATTGCATGGAGAGTAATTTATGAAGCTATTCAAAACCCTTTCAGCCCTGTGTGCGGCGGCGGTGATGGCGATGGCGGTAAGCGCCTGTGCGCCGACGGCAACCTCTGAAGGGACTGGCGGGTATATTGATGACACGGTTGTGACGACAAAAGTAAAATCAGCGCTGCTGGCAGACAAATCGATCAAGTCGACTGAAATCAGCGTAGAAACCTTCAAGGGGCGAGTGCAGTTGAGCGGCTTCGTAAGCTCTAGCGCCGATGCCAACCGCGCTGTGCAGGTAACGCGCGGCGTGGCCGGTGTGAAATCGGTTGAAAACGTTATGCAGGTCAAGTAACGATGCCGACAGGGGAGCCGGACGGCTCCCCTGTTTCAGGCATCACGGTTATCAGAAGCGATAACCGGCACCGAACATGAACACCCACGGATCAAGACGCGTATCAATGCTGTGATGCTCACCGGCGGCATCATCAAAGCGAACTTTTGTTTCGATATTCATCCACCATACCGACATGTTCAACATCCAGTGCTCGTCCAGGTTGTAATCCAGACCGGCCTGAGCCGCCACGCCCCACGAGTCTTTCAGGCTCAGATTGCTCAACCCGGCGCCCTTGCCATTGTCATTGAACTTTTCGTCAAAGAAAGTGGTGTAGTTGACACCTACCCCGAGATACGGACGCAGTTTATCCTGCCGATCGCCAAAATAGTATTGCGCCATCAAGGTTGGCGGCAGTTGATGCACCGTGGCGATGTCACCGTTGACGGCTTTGCCGTTCAGCGACACCTTATGGCGAAACGGCGTGGCTGCCAGCAGCTCGATACCGATATTGTCGGTGGCCATATAGCCGAAGGTCAGGCCTAACTGGGTATTATTATCCGCCTTGAACGATCCCTGCCCCAGCACGTCATCCGAACCGGTTGTCGGACGCACCGTTGCGGTACCCGCACGGAACAGGAAATCACCCGCTTGATGCGCACTTGCCACCATCGGGGCCATCATAGCCGCCAATACCACCAGAGTTGTCTTTTTCATTATCCATTCCATTAGTGTGGTTTACAGACTCGACGAATATACCTACTACAGGGTATTTATGATCCAATCGAGATCACATCTTATGTGTAAATAAATTAATTCCTACCAAAAACAAGGTTACTTAACTGGTTAATAAATCAAGAATTGATCTGAATCAAAAACGCAGAGAGCCGCCAACAGAGTGAAACGCAAAATTTCAGTTGCCAAAAATCAGGCGACTGGGTAGTTTCTTCGCTTCATGTTGGTTTTGGTTGGTGGCCGTAAGGAGTCGGTGGGCAATCAAGATGAGCGAAATACTCAATCCCTGTGTCAGTTGTGGCGCCTGCTGCGCCTATTTTCGAGTGTCATTCTACTGGGCTGAAGCCGATGACGGCGGCGGCATCGTCCCTTCACCACTTACCGAGCCGTTAACCCCGTTCCTGCGTTGCATGCAGGGGACCAATAGCAAGTCCCCACGATGTACCGCGCTGGATGGCGAGATCGGCACTGCAGTGTCCTGTTCCATCTATCTTAATCGGCCTTCGCCCTGTCGGGAGTTTGATCAATCCGGAGAAAACGGTATCCGCAACGAAGCCTGCGATCGGGCTCGCGCACGTTATGGCCTGCCGCCGCTGCCGGTTGCCATGCCGTTATCGCTGCCGCAAACCACAATCGTCGAAGAAATCAGCGTCATGTCACTTGCGGGGTGCCACAGTGAGCCGGAACAAGGTACAATCGCCCACTGATTTGTCTCTGTTCTCGACGCCAAGGAGTCTGCATGCCTATCACGGCTAACACATTGTACCGTGACAGTTTTAACTTTTTCCGTAATCAGCTGGCCAGCATCTTGCTGATGGCACTGCTGACCGCGTTCATTTCGGTATTGCTTAATCAGGTTTTCAGCCCTGATGCCGAGCAGTTGAAGATTTTGACCGCAACGGAAAGCGATTTTGCCACATCCGCAGGGATGGGTATTCAGGACATCATTCAGCAAATGACGCCTGAACAACAAATGGTGTTGCTGAAAGTATCGGCTGCCGCCACCATCTCGGCATTGGTCGGCAATGTGCTGTTGGTTGGCGGTATGCTGACGCTGATTCGCCTGGTGTCACAAGGCCAGCCGGTCAGTGCTCTACGTGCCATCGGCGCGGCAGCACCGGAATTACCGCGACTGTTGCTGCTGCTGTTCATCTGTACCCTGGTGATCCAGCTTGGCCTGACGCTGTTCGTGGTGCCGGGAGTGATTCTGGCCATCGCATTTTCTTTGGCGCCGGTGATAAGCTCTGCCGACAAGAAAGGCGTGTTCGCTTCGTTGAAACTGAGCGCCAAGCTGGCCTTCGCCAATGCACGGGTGATCGTGCCGGCGATGATGCTGTGGCTGGCGGCCAAATTGCTGGTGCTGTTCCTGGTCAGTCATCTGTCGGTGCTGACCCCGAACGTCGCCAGCGTAGTGCTGACCGCACTGAGCAACCTGGTTTCTGCACTGTTGCTGATTTACCTGTTCCGTTTGTATATGCTGCTGCGCGGCTGATAAACAACAGAGTTGTACCAGGGCACGCCACGGCGTGCCCTTTTTATTTATTGCGCCAGATTGCACCCCATAGCACAACAACGGCGCTCGCCCTGCCCGCTCTCCGGCCAGGTTGCCTGCACATACACCATTGGTAACGACGGACGCCGGCATTGAAGCGGTGTCGGAAAATGCCATTGCGTAACCGATGCTGTCACGCCGCACGCTCCGACTATGATTACGCGTATCATGCGGCCGGTATCATCGGCGGCGACGCTAGGTAAATTCATGCAAATTCTTGCCAAACCGGCAGAAATTCTGCCGCCAAACGCCGATAATCGACAGTTTGCCGTGGTACACAGATCTGACCGAATCCGGTATAGTCGACCGATGAATAGATGATGGATTGATTTATGAAGCAGTTTCTTGATTTCCTCCCGCTGATTGTTTTTTTTGCTTTTTACAAGCTCTACGATATTTATGTCGCCTCCGGGGCGCTGATCGTCGCCACCGCGCTGGCACTGGTCTTCACCTGGGTTAAATACCGCAAGGTCGAGAAGATGACGCTGATCACCTTCGTGATGGTGGCGGTGTTTGGCACCCTGACGCTGGTATTCCATAACGATTTGTTTATTAAATGGAAGGTCACGGTCATTTATGCACTGTTCGCACTGGCATTGCTGGTAAGCCAACTGGTGCTGAAGAAGCCGCTGATCCAGCGCATGCTGGGTAAAGAGCTGACGCTGCCACAAGGGGTGTGGAACAGCCTCAATCTGGCTTGGGCGCTGTTCTTCCTGGCCTGCGGTCTGGCCAATATTTACGTCGCCTTTTGGCTGCCGCAAAGCGTCTGGGTCAATTTCAAAGTGTTTGGCCTGACCGCATTGACGCTGGTGTTCACCTTGCTGAGCGGCGTCTATATTTATAAGCACATGCCAGAAGAACAGAAAAAATAGTTACAAATTTGTTAATGCCCGTCGCCGTTGCTGCGGGCAGTATAATGTGATCCATTTCTCAAAAAGCAGACAGCTATGACACAACAACGACCTTTACCCAGTGGAGAACTGGTACTGCGCACGCTGGCGATGCCGGCGGATACCAACGCCAACGGCGATATTTTTGGTGGCTGGCTGATGTCGCAGATGGATATCGGTGGTGCCATTCAGGCGAAAGAGATTGCCGAGGGCCGGGTGGTTACGGTTCGCGTTGATGGTATGACCTTCCTCAAGCCCGTCGCCGTCGGGGATGTGGTGTGCTGTTACGCGCAATGCATCCGCACCGGTCGCAGTTCCATTACCATTAACGTCGAAGTCTGGGTAAAGAAGGTTTCTTCCGCGCCGATCGGCCAACGCTATCGCGCTACCGAAGCGGTATTTACCTATGTTGCGGTCGATGACGAAGGTAACTCGCGCGCATTGCCGGATGGGAAGCGTAACTTCCGCGTCGGTTTTGCCGAATAACCTGACTGCCGTCAGCAAAAAGGGTCGCGATAATCGCGACCCTTTTTTATTGCGGCTGAGCAAGAATCAGTCGAGTGAAGCGCTGCCATCCAGTTTAAACTGAATGTTGACGATAAGATCCTTGCCCTCTTTGGCTTCATAGCGCCATCTGCGCATCGCCTGCTTCACTTCCCGCTCAAACATGTTGCGCGGTTGCGCTGACAAAATGCGCACGTTGCTGAGACGGCCATCGCTGTCTACGTCAAACTGCACTCTGACCCGCCCTTCTATCTGCAACGCTTGCGCGCGCGCTGGGTATAACGGTGCAACACGGTTCAACGGTTTCGGCCCCAGATTGCGCGAGTTGCCGGTCACCGGTGCGGTTGGAGCCTGTTTCACCGGCGCTTTGGCAACAGGTTTGGCCGGCGCATCGTTTTCAAATGGCGATGGTTCACGCGGTTCTGCCTTCTTCGGTTCGCGCTTTAGCGGTTTTTCGACCTTTGGCTTGGGTTTTGGTTTCGGCTTGGGCTTCACCGGCTCCGGTTTTGGAATCGCCTTGGGTAGCGGTGGCGGTTCGGGAATCGGCTCTGGTTCTGGCTCAGGTTCTGGCTGTACCTCCGGCTCCGGTTCCGGCTGTGCGGGAGCCGGCGGCGGCGGTTCGGCCAACGCGGCGGTGTTGACCATCATGACGCTGATAGGCGCGTCCTCCGGTTTCGGCAAATCCATCACTTCCTTGACCGACGCATAGAGCAACGCGGCAACCAAGGCACTGTGCAAGCCAACGGAAAGGACAATCGGCACTGACAAACGGCGAATAAGGAACATCTTTTTTAGCGGCATAATGATTCTGTTTCCTCTGGTTCGCCAAGTTTAAATGCAAATAGCAATCATATTCAATAACGAAAGACAAACTATCGCTTCAATCGGCATGTTTCGGCGTTTTGCGTCGCATCGGCCCCAAAAACATTAACTTTTCATTCGCTTTTTTTGCTAGCAATACACCTGTTTTTAACCTTGATGACGCGGATTCAACACGATAAAAAACCCGCCGCAGCGGGTTGTTCTACCAGTTCGTTCGGCTTATTCATCATCGCCGTAATACAACACGCCAAGCTTGATCAATGGCCGTCCCTGCGCCTTGCGATGCAGGTTGGTATCACGCAGGGAATAAACGCAGCCGCAGTATTCCTGCTGGTAGAACCGCTCGCGTTTGCTGATCTCGATCATCCGTGAGGCGCCGCCCTTTTTACGCCAGTTATAGTCCCAATACACCAGTTCGGGATACGGCGCAGCCGCGCGAATACCGCAGTCGGTGATTTGCTGCATGTTCTTCCAGCGGGATATGCCGAGCGAACTGGAAATGGTGTCATAACCGTGTTCATGGGCATACAGCGCCGTGCGCTCAAAGCGCATGTCAAAACACATGGTGCAGCGGATACCGCGTTCCGGTTCGTTTTCCATGCCCTTGGCACGGGCAAACCAATTGTCGGTATCATAGTCAGCATCAATAATCGGCACCCCATGCTGCTGAGCGAAACGAATGTTTTCCTCTTTACGCAGCAGATACTCTTTCTGCGGATGAATATTCGGGTTATAGAAGAAAATGGCGTAATCGATGCCGGATGCCTGTATCGCTTCCATCACTTCACCCGAGCACGGCGCGCAGCAGGAATGCAGCAGCAGTTTACGCTTGCCTGCTGGCAGGTGAAGTTGTTCTCTGACCCGTTCCGTCATTTCTCTACCTTTTGGTTAATGGTATCTATCATGCGCTCGGCACTATACGAATAAAGGTTAGTCGCTTCAAGGCATCAGCACCGACTGCGGCAAAAACGGTTTCCTTGACGGCCGTTTTGCGCTACTTTGTTTTTACCGTTGTATGGCAATGATTTTAAAGGTGAAAAATGCTTTATCTGATCTACGCACAAGACGTACCGGACTCGCTGAAAAACCGCCTGTCGGTTCGCCCGGCCCATCTTGCCCGACTGCAGGCACTGCGTGACGAAGGCCGTTTGCTGGTGGCGGGCCCCCATCCGGCGATCGACAGCAACGATCCCGGCGCTGCGGGCTTCACCGGTTCAACGGTGATTGCCGAATTCGCCTCGCTGGCAGCCGCCCAGGCCTGGGCTGAGCAAGATCCCTACGTCGCCGCAGGCGTGTATGGCGAGGTGGTGGTCAAACCGTTCAAACAGGTATTTTAAGCAAAAAAAAGCCAGCGCGGAGGTCGCTGGCCAAGGTCTTCGAGGGAATATTTTGTCCGATTACCTTAGCCGACAGCCATTTCCTTCGCCAGCTATCAGTGCGATAGGCAGGCGCTGGCGTTGAGTTATTCTTCCGTGGCCGCAAGGAGATAGCGCTGTATATCGGCAAACATCGCCTCCCACTGTTGCTGGTCGATCTCCATCAGGCCAAAAAATCTCAGCATAAACGCCCCTTCGGTGGCCAGGAAAGCCAGACGGGCGCGTTTGCCCTGCTCGCTGGTGACATCCAACGACTCAATCCGCCCACGGTACCATTCGCGGGTGCTATCAAGATGTTGCGGTGTTTGTATCAGCGTAGCCATCAGCCCGGCGGCTTTGGCGCTCGAGGTCTGATCTGAACTGCGCGTCGCCTGCATATGCGCCTGCACCCGGGTCAGCGGCGAGGGGTCGCTGCCGGCTATCTGGGTGAAAACCTCATCATACGCCTTGCCCCAACGTTCAAACATGGCATCAATCAGGGCGTCCTTATTGCCAAAACAGTACTGTACCCCGCCCTTGGAAATCCCCATTGCTTTGGCAACCGAGTCAATGGTTAACCCGGCAGCCCCCTGGCTGGCCACGATCTCTTCAGCAGCATCCAGCACCCGGTCGCGATCGATGCTTCGTTGACGTCCCATTGAGGAATACCTCTTTTCAATACATACGTATGGATTTATATTATAGCCATTACCCGTGGTCGATGGCCATCGGTCAGCTCCCAGCGACGAGAGGGTTCTCGCTGTTTCTGTCAGTAGGACGTTATTATGCATGCAAATAATCGCTGGTTGATCCTGGCGATGGTCTCCACCGCACTTTTTTTGATCATTATCGACATGACGGTACTGTATACCGCCTTGCCGCGCTTAACGCAGGCGCTCGATGCCAGCGCCTCTGAAAAATTATGGATCGTCAACGCTTATCCGCTGGTGGTTGCCGGTCTGTTGCCGGGCGCCGGTATGCTCAGCGACCGCATTGGCCATAAAAAAATGTTTATCGCCGGCTTGCCCGTGTTTGCCCTGGCTTCGCTGTGCGCCGCCTTTTCTGGTCGCGCCGAGGGGTTGATCGCCGCCCGCGCCTTTTTGGCCGTTGGTGCGGCAATGATGATGCCTGCCACCTTATCTATCGTCCGTCACGTGTTTAGCGAACCACGCGAGCGCGCCCTGGCAATCGGCATCTGGGCTGCGGTGGCATCCGGCGGTGCGGCGGTCGGTCCGGTAGTTGGCGGCATGTTGCTGGAGTATTTCTGGTGGGGGTCTGTGTTCCTGATCAATGTACCGGTGGTGTTAACGGTATTGCCCTTCGCCTGGTGGCTGATCCCGCACTGCGGCGGTGGCAATAAACGCCCCTATGACATCATTGGCTCACTGCAAATCATGCTCGGTCTGGTTGGCGCCATTTACGCGCTGAAAGAGCTCAGTAAAAGCCAACCGTCCCTGTTCGCCCTGGCCTGTGCCGGCGCGCTGGGCATACTGTTCCTGACGCTGTTCGTGCGACGTCAACGGCGAGCCGAATATCCAATGATCGACTTCACGCTGTTTCATAACCGGTTGTTCGCCGGTGGCGTGTCGGTGGCTATTCTGTCGATGGTGGCCCTGGTCGGCGTCGAACTGGTGTTAAGCCAACGTTTACAGCTGGTCAACGGCCTGACGCCGTTGCAGGCCGGGCTGTTTATTTTGCCGATCCCACTGGCATCGGCGTTGGCCGGACCGCTGGCGGGTCTGCTGCTGCCGCGCTACGGTGAGCCACACCTGATTCTGAGCGGGTGTGTCATGACCACCGTCGCCTTTGTCGGCCTGGTGTTGTGCTATCAGTCATCGCCGCTGTGGCAACTGGCTTGGCTGTTTGTTGCCGGTTTTGGTCTGGGGGGCGCGATTACCGCCGCGTCAACCGCCATCATGCTCAACGCCCCGGAAGATAAATCCGGCATGGCGGCGTCGATTGAAGACGTTGCCTACGAATTGGGCGGCGTATTGGGTGTGACGTTACTGGGGGGAATGATGACGGCAATCTATAGTCACAGTCTGCAGTTGCCGAACGACATGCCGGTATCCAGTCTGGCGTATGACAGTCTGGATGAAGCACTGCGTCTGGCATCGGCGTTGAGCTCGCAACAGGCCACTCAACTGGTCGACCTGGCGCGTGCCGCCTTCGATCGGGCCTTTGTTGCCGTGTTGACGGCAGCCGCGCTGTTGATGGCGCTGGGAAGCGCAGCACTCAGCTACATGATGCGCAAATAAATTGGCAAACAGTCCCCGCAGGGACTGTTTTAGTCTTACCATTCGCAGGATACGGTAAACAGTAACGCCCGGCGGTGCTGATCGTCCAATCGCCGCCGCACGCGAATAATATGCCGGTAATGACATGACTGACGCTCCAGCCAGCGGTGCCTACGGCGTTGACTCTGTCGCAACATGCGCCAACGACCTACTTCATTTCTACTGCGTCTCATAATTACTTCGCCACTTCTGCTTTCGATACCAACCGCCGGCATTATAGACCTTTCTGTCGACGATCCAAGTCGGACGTCGCTCAGTCTCGCCGTTGCCAATAGAAACAAAAGTAACGTTTTTGCTTTCGCCAAGTGCCTTAAGGCAATCACATTTATGTCACTTAACCGTTGGGAAAAGGTTTCCCCTTTTCCGTTCTGTGCGTACACTCATCGTTGGTGGTTTGCGAACGGGATTTTTCGCCTTTATGACAACATTTTATACCGTAATCAGTTGGCTCATGGTATTCGGCTACTGGCTGCTCATTGCCGGTGTCACGCTGCGTATTTTGATGAAGCGTCGCGCGGTGCCTTCTGCCATGGCGTGGTTGCTGATTATCTACATTCTGCCGTTGGTCGGCATCGTCGCTTATTTATCGTTTGGTGAATTACACCTGGGTAAACGGCGGGCCGAGCGCGCCAAGGCCATGTGGCCATCGACCGCCCGCTGGCTTAATGAATTAAAAGAAAGTCGGCGAATTTTCGCCACCGAATACAGCGAAGTGGCACGTCCACTGTTTCAACTCTGCGATCGCCGCCAGGGCATCGACGGCGTCAAGGGCAATCAGTTGCAGTTACTGACCACCACCGACTCCACGTTGAAGGCGCTGATCCGTGATATCGAACTGGCTCGTCATAACATCGAAATGGTGTTCTACATCTGGCAACCGGGCGGTCTGGTCGATCAGGTCGCCGAATCCTTGATGGCCGCTGCGCGCCGTGGGGTTCATTGTCGTGTGTTGCTGGACTCCGCCGGCAGCGTGCAGTTCTTCCGTAGCCCCTATCCCGGCATGATGCGCAACGCCGGCATTGAGGTGGTCGAAGCGCTGAAGGTCAACCTGCTGCGCGTTTTCCTGCGTCGTATGGATTTACGCCAGCACCGTAAAGTGGTGCTGATTGACAACTATATTGCCTATACCGGCAGTATGAACATGGTCGATCCGCGTTACTTCAAACAGGATGCCGGCGTTGGCCAATGGATTGATCTGATGGCGCGTATGGAAGGCCCGGTAGCCACCACCATGGGAATTGTCTACGCCTGCGATTGGGAGATTGAAACCGGCCGGCGCATTCTACCGCCGCCGCCGGACATGAACATCATGCCGTTTGAGCAGGAAAGCGGCCACACCATTCAGGTGATCGCCTCCGGACCAGGTTTCCCGGAGGAAATGATCCATCAGGCGTTGCTGACCGCGGTGTACTCCGCCCGTGAGCAGTTGATCATGACCACCCCCTATTTCGTCCCGAGCGATGACTTGCTGCACGCCATATGCACCGCCGCGCTGCGCGGCGTCGAGGTCAGCATTATCGTGCCGCGCGACAATGATTCGATGATGGTACGCTGGGCCAGCCGCGCGTTCTTTTCCGAGTTGCTCGAAGCCGGGGTAAAGATTTACCAATTCGAAGGCGGCCTGCTGCATACCAAAAGCGTGCTGGTCGACGGCCAACTGAGCCTGGTCGGCACGGTGAACCTCGATATGCGCAGCCTGTGGCTGAATTTTGAAATCACCCTGGTGATTGACGATGACGGTTTCGGCAGCGATCTGGCTTGCGTACAGGATGATTACATCGCCCGCTCCAGGCTGCTGGAAGCCCGGCAGTGGCTCAAGCGGCCGTTTTGGCATCGTATTGTCGAACGACTGTTTTACTTTTTCAGTCCGCTGCTGTAAATGGCATGGCGGGCGTGGTTTAATAACGCCAAATCATTTGTTATCGGGATTTTTTTATGGATTTGAATAACCGCCTTACTGAAGACGAAACGCTGGAACAGGCATATGACATATTCCTGGAGCTGGCCGGCGACAATCTGGATCCGGCGGATATTCTGCTGTTCAATCTACAGTTTGAAGAACGCGGCGGTGCAGAACTGTACGACCCGGCTGAAGACTGGCAGGAACACGTCGATTACGATCTGAATCCGGATTTCTTTGCCGAAGTGGTTATCGGCCTGGCTGACGCCGACGGCGAACCGATCAACGATGTGTACGCCCGCGTATTGATCTGCCGTGAAAAAGATCACAAGCTGTGTCACATTCTGTGGAAAGAATGATCGCCGCTGGCGCATAAAAAACCTGCCGATGGGCAGGTTTTTTGTTTTTAGCTGCGGGTTACAGCGGATCGACCTTCAGGCACGACACCGCATGCCGGAAGCTACCCTCCAGCAGCGGCCGCGTTTTGGCGCACTCCGGCCCGGCAATCGGACAACGGGTGCGGAATACACAGCCGGACGGCGGATTGATCGGTGACGGCAACTCCCCCTCCAGCAGTTGGATCTGCTTGACCTGCTCCTTGTCCGGATCGGGGATCGGCACCGCCGACATCAGCGCCTTGGTGTAAGGATGTTGCGGGTTCTGATACACCTCATCGTAGGTGCCCAGTTCCACCGCGTGGCCAAGATACATCACCAGCACCCGGTCGGAAATATGCTTCACCACCGCCAGGTCATGAGCGATAAAGATCAATGACAGACCCATTTCACGCTGCAGCTGCTGCAACAGATTCACCACCTGCGCCTGGATCGATACATCGAGGGCAGAAACCGGCTCATCGCAAATCACCAGTTTCGGTTCCAGTATCAAGGCTCGCGCGATGCCAATACGCTGGCACTGGCCACCGGAGAACTCATGCGGATAACGGTTGATCAGGTTCGGCAACAGCCCGACTTTTAACATCATCGCCTTGACCTTGTCCTTTACTTCCTGGCGCGGCATCTTCGGATAGTAGGTACGCAACGGCTCGGCGATGATTTCGCCAATGGTCATCCGCGGATTGAGCGATGCCAGCGGATCCTGAAAAATCATCTGAATATCGCTGCGGGTTTTACGCCAGTCAGCGTCGTTCATCCCGAGCAGATCCTTGCCCAGCCATGCCACCTTGCCGCTGGTGGCTTTTACCAGGCCGATCAGCGCACGGGCGAACGTTGACTTGCCGCAACCGGATTCCCCCACCACGCCCAGCGTTTCCCCTTCGAACAGGCGCAGCGTCACGCCGTCAACCGCCTTTAGCGTTTTCGGCGGCTGCCAGAACCACTGTTTGTCATCATGAATGTCGAAGTGCACCTTCAGATCGGCGACCTCAAGCAGAACTTTCTTGTCGGTTGCAGTATTCATACCAACGCCTCCCGCGGTTTGAAGCAGGCGCGCAAGCGCCCTTCGCCAAATTGCTCCAACGGCGGAGCACTGGCGCACTGTTCCATGGCATACGGACAACGCGGCTGGAACGGGCAACCTTTCGGCAAGCGCAGCAGATTGGGCGGATTACCGGGAATGGTCATCAAGGATTCGCCTTCCGCATCCAGGCGCGGCACCGCATTAAGCAGCCCAATCGAGTACGGATGGCTCGGGTGATAAAACACATCGCGCGCGCTGCCGTACTCCATGGTACGACCGGCATACATCACCAGAACCTTGTTACAGATACCGGCCACCACGCCCAGATCGTGGGTGATCATGATAATGGCGGTGTTGAATTCACGTTTCAGATCGTTTAGCAACGTCATGATCTGCGCCTGCACCGTAACGTCCAATGCGGTGGTCGGTTCATCGGCAATCAGCAGTTTTGGCCGGCACAGCAACGCCATGGCAATCATTACACGCTGACGCATACCACCGGAAAACTCGTGTGGATACATACGCATGCGCTTACGCGCCTCCGGCATTTTCACCGCATCAAGCATTCGTACCGACTCTTCGAACGCTGCGCTTTTGCTCATGTTCTTATGCAACATCAGCACTTCCATCAGCTGTTCGCCGACGCGCATGTACGGATTGAGCGAAGTCATCGGATCCTGAAAGATCATCGAGATTTCTTCTGCCCGCAGCTTGTTGAGCTGGTTTTCCGGCAGATTGAGTATTTCACGGCCGTTGAACCTGGCGGAGCCGTCGATGCGGCCATTGCTGGCCAACAATCCCATCAGCGCGAATGCCGTCTGTGATTTGCCGGAGCCGGATTCACCGACGATACCCAGCGTTTCGCCGGCGCGCAGATCAAAGTTCAGGTCGTTGACCGCCGTCACATCGCCGTCCGGTGTGGCGAAGGTGACGCGCAGATCCTGCACATCCAGCAGCAGCGGAGTTGCCGCCGTGTCCCGGGTTTGCAGTTGCGGGTTTTCAATGGTGCTCATGGTGGCACTCCTTAACGATCTTTCGGGTCGAGGGCATCACGCAGACCATCGCCGATAAAGTTGAAACAAAACAGAGTGACAACCAGGAAGCCGGCCGGGAACATCAGCAACCACGGTGAAACTTCCATCGAGTTGGCGCCGTCGCTCAATAACGCCCCCCAGCTGCTCAGCGGTTCCTGCGTGCCCAGCCCCAGGAAGCTGAGAAACGATTCGAACAGGATCATGCTTGGCACCAGCAGCGACGCATACACCACCACTACCCCCAGTACGTTCGGCACGATATGGCGCAGCACGATATTACGGGTTGATACCCCGCCCACCAGCGCCGCTTCAATAAATTCCTTACGCTTGAGGCTCAGCGTTTGTCCGCGCACGATACGCGCCATGTCCAGCCACGACACCATACCGATCGCCACGAAGATCAACAGGATATTCTGGCCAAAAAAGGTCACCAGCAGGATGACGAAGAACATGAACGGGAAGGAGTTGAGGATCTCGAGCAAACGCATCATCACCGAGTCGGTCTTGCCGCCCAGGTAGCCGGAAAGCGAGCCGTACAGCGTGCCGACGATCACGGCCACCATCGCCGCGGCTACCCCGACCATCAACGAAATGCGCCCGCCGATTGCCACTCGCACCAACAGGTCACGGCCAGAGGAGTCGGTACCGAAATAGTGGCCAGACTCGATGCTCGGCGCAGCCGACATCATCGCCCAATCGGTATCGTCATAGGTAAATTGTGACAGCCAGGGCGCCACGATCACGAATAGCGTGATCAGTGCCAGCACGAACAGGCTGCCGACCGCCGCCCGGTTGTGTATGAAACGACGACGTGCGTCTTGCCATAGGCTACGCCCTTCCACTTCCAGCTTTTCGCTGAAATGCTCCAGAGCTTCGCTGTTCTTTTTAGTCAACATCATTGGCGTGCTCCAGCTTAATAACGAATTTTCGGATCGATAACGGCATATAGCACGTCAACGATCGCATTGAACAAAATGGTCAGGCCGCCGACCAGAATGGTCAGGCTCAGCACCAGCGAGTAATCGCGGTTCAATGCGCCATTAACGAACAGCTGGCCGATGCCCGGCAGACCATATATGGTTTCAATCACCATCGAACCAGTGATAATGCCGACAAACGCCGGCCCCATATAAGACAGCACCGGCAGCAGCGCCGGTTTCAGCGCGTGGCGGAAGATAATGCGGTGCATTGGCAGGCCTTTGGCGCGCGCGGTACGGATAAAGTTCGAATGCAGCACTTCAATCATCGAGCCACGGGTGATACGCGCGATGCTGGCGATATACGCCAACGACAGCGCCACCATTGGCAGGATCATGAATTTCAGCGCCCCACCGTTCCAACCACCGCCCGGCAACCATTTCAAGGTGATGGCGAACACCAGCACCAATAGCGGCGCCACCACAAAGCTGGGTATCACCACCCCGGTCATGGCAAACCCCATCACCGTATAATCCCATTTGGTATTCTGCTTGAGCGCGGCAATAACCCCGGCGCTCACGCCAAACAACACTGCCAAAATAAACGCCGCTGCCCCCAGTTTGGCCGAGACCGGGAATGAACTGGCAACCAGATCGTTGACCGAATAATCTTTGTATTTAAATGACGGGCCAAAGTCACCCTGCGAAAGCT
Source organism: Serratia odorifera (assembly GCF_900635445.1). Classification (NCBI taxonomy): domain Bacteria; kingdom Pseudomonadati; phylum Pseudomonadota; class Gammaproteobacteria; order Enterobacterales; family Yersiniaceae; genus Serratia; species Serratia odorifera. The sequence continues at coordinate 3,828,949 of NZ_LR134117.1, read as the reverse complement.
GCAATAAATAATGGCCGTACTGTTTCCAGATCGGGTCATTCAAGTGATATTTCGCTTCAATGTTTGCCAACACTTCCGGCGGTAATGCGCGCTCACCGGTGAACGGGCTGCCGGGAGCCAGACGCATCATGAAGAATGAAATGGTAATAAGGATAAATAACGTCGGGATCGCCTCTAACAGGCGTCGAAGTATAAATTTCAGCATTGCCCTAACCCTGTGCTCCAGCCTGATGACGGCTTATTATTTTGACTGGACCGCAGACAATCGCCCGCGGCCCTCACCGTATCAATGCTTAATGATGTACAGATTTTTGTCGTACACGTTGTCCAACGGATCCTTACCGGTATAGCCGCCCACGTAAGGCTTCACCAGACGGGCGTTGACGTAGTAGTAGACCGGTACGATAGCCGAATCCTTGTCCAGTTGAACTTCGGCCTTCTGGTACAGCGCGGCGCGTTCTTCTTTGGTTTTCGCCGTCAGCACGTCGGTCATCAAGCGGTCAAAGGTTTCGCTCTTGTAGTGTGGGGTATTACTGCTGCTGTCCGACAGCATCATGTTCAGGAAGGTGCTCGGCTCATTGTAATCGGCACACCAGCCGGCACGCGAAACGTCGTAATTACCCTGATGTCGGGTATCCAGGAAGGTTTTCCACTCCTGATTGACCAGTTTGACGTCGACGCCCAGGTTCTTCTTCCAGATTGACGCTGCGGCAATCGCCAGCTTCTTGTGCAGATCGGAGGTGTTATACAGCAGGTTGAAGGTCAGCGGCTTGTCCGGGCCATAGCCGGCTTCCGCCAGCAGTTTCTTCGCTTCTTCGTTACGTTTTTCCTGCGTCCAGCCGAACCATTCCGGCGGCGTCAGCTTGGCGCCATCGGTGTACGGCGGGGTAAAGCTGTAGGCTGGCAGATCGCCCTGATTTTTCACCTTGTGGACGATAATGTCGCGATCCAGCCCCAGTTTCAGCGCTTCGCGCACTCGCGCATCGGTAAATGGCGCTTTCTGGTTGTTAATCTCGTAGTAGTAAGTGCACAGGTACGGATCCACATGCACTTCCTGCGGAATGTCTTTTTTCAGCTTCTGGAACAGTTCAATCGGCATGTTGTTATAGGTCATGTCGATTTCGCCAGTGCGGTAGCGGTTAACATCGGTAACTTCCGATGAAATAGGCAGGAACGTGACTTTATTAATGATGGTTTTCGCGTTATCCCAATATTCCGGGTTACGTTCCAGGACGATGCGTTCGTTGACGACCCAATCTTTTAATTTATACGCGCCATTGCTGACGTAGTTCTGCGGCAGAGTCCATTTTTCGCCAAATTTTTCTACCGCGTCTTTGTTCACCGGTTTCATCGCGTAGTGCGGCGTCATTTCAACCAGATACGGCACCGGCTCGGTCAGCGTAACCTGGAAGGTGTGATCGTCAATCGCCTTGACGCCCAGCGTCGATTTGTCTTTTTTGCCGGCGATAATGTCATCAACGTTTTCTACATGAGCATATTGCAGGTAACTGGCGTATGGCGATGCGGTTTTCGGATCAACCACGCGCTGCCAGCTGTAGACGAAGTCTTGCGCCGTCACCGGTTGGCCATTTGACCATTTGGCATCTTTGCGCAGGTGGAAGGTCCACACTTTGTAATCTTTATTATCCCAGCTTTCCGCCACGCCAGGTTCGACTTCACCGTTTACGCCGTTGTTGGCCAAACCTTCAATCAAATCGCGGGTGACGTTATTTTCCGGTACCCCTTCGATTTTGTGCGGATCCAGCGATTGCACTTCCGAGCCGTTATTCTTGACGATCTCTTGCTTCTCTGCCAGTTGTACCCCTGCCGGCACCACCGCGGCAAACGCACTGCCGGCGGTGGTGATGCCCAGCGCGGCCATAATGCCGGCAGCCAGTAGCGTTTTTCTCGTGATGTTGGTCATTGATCTACTCCAGTTTATTATTATCACAGGCCAATCGGTGCACCCGCGTTGCCCATTTGTCAGGCCTGTTGATCCGTCGCCGCGGAACGAATGCGGCATCCGGCCTTCCCCGTATTACTCACGTTGTTGTCGTGGCGTAATACCCCTTACTGCTTGATGATGTACAGATTCTTCACATCGGTGTAGTCCAGCGGATCCTTACCGGTAAAGCCGCCGACCGAGGGCTTAATCAAACGCGCGCTGACGCGGTAATACACCGGAATCAACGCCGAATCCTTATCCAGCTGGTTTTCCGCCTGTTGATAAATCAGCGCCCGCGCCGCCGCATCCGGTGCCTGCAAACTGGCAGCCATCAGCGCATCGAAATGGGCATTTTTATAAAACAGCGTGTTATTGCTGCTATCGGATAGCGCCAGATTCAGGAAAGCGCTGGGCTCGTTATAATCACCGCACCAGGTGGCGCGTGCCACGTCGAATTGCCCCTGATGGCGGCTTTCCAGCGAGGTTTTCCATTCCTGATTTTGCAGTGTGACATCGGCGCCAAGGTTTTTTTGCCACATCGAGGCGGCGGCAATCGCCTGCTGCTTGTTTTGATCGGAGGTGTTGTACAGCAACCTGAACTTGAGCGGCTTATCGGCGCCGAACCCGGCTTCAGCCAGCAGCTGTTTCGCGCGCTGGTTACGTTGCTGCTGTGTCCAGCCCGCCCACTCGGGCGGCGTGAAGCGCCCCCCGTCGGTGAAACTCGGGGTAAAGGCGTAGGCCGGGATTTGCCCTTGTCCCATTATCTTGTTGGCGATAATGTCGCGATCGAGCGTCAATTTTACCGCTTCCCGCACCCGAGCGTCGGTAAACGGCGCACGCTGGTTGTTGATTTCGTAATAGAAGGTGCATAGGTAGGGATTAACGTGCAGTTGATCGGGAACCTCGCGTTTCATCTTGCCGAACAGCGTTGGTGGAATGGCGCTGTTGGTAATATCGATCTCGCCGCTGCGATAGCGGTTTACATCACTGACTTCCGAGGCAATCGGCAAGAAGGTCGCCTGTGAAATCACCGTCGCCTTGTTGTTCCAATAGTTTGCGTTGCGCTCCAGCACGATGCGTTCGTTTACCACCCACTGTTTCAGGCGGTAGGCGCCATTGCCGACATAATGTTGCGGCAGGGTCCATTTTTCGCCATATTTCTCGACCACCGACTGTTTGACCGGTTTCATTGAGGTATGGGTCAACATGCTGAGCAGGTACGGCACCGGTTCGCTCAATGTCAGCTGCAAGGTATGCTCATCAATCGCCTTGACGCCCAGCGTTTTCGGCGCTTGCTTGCCATTCAGAATGGCATCCGCATTTTCAATCTTGGCGTACTGCAAATAACTGGCGTAAGGCGAGCCGGTTTTGGGATCGGCCAAACGACGCCAGCTGTAAACGAAATCCTGTGCGGTCACCGGCGAACCATCACTCCATACCGCCGCCGGGCGCAAATGGAAGGTCCATACCTTGAAATCGCGCTGTTCCCAACGCTCGGCAACCGCCGCCGTCACGTGACCGTTGGCGTCGGTGCTGACCAGACCCTCCAGCAGATTAAGGATGATATTGCTTTCCGGATTGCCTTCGACTTTATGCGGATCCAATGAAGCAACTTCCAAACCGTTATTGATCACGATGTTCTGCTGCGCGGCCAGTTCAACGCCGGCCGGAACTTCCGCCGCCTGCACGGTATGCAGCGCCGCCATGCTCAATAGTGTAATGACACAAGACAACGGCGTGCGCTTCAAGATTTGCTGCATAGTCGAGGCTCCTTTTCGCCCAACACCGGGGCTTAACGATTTGTACGAAATATTTATAGGAATTCGAGATTAACCAACCCCAGCAAAATTCGTTCCTACTTTGCTCGCTGCGCCACAAATTATCGTCAGGAAAGTTGCTCGGAAATTAGCAGATGCAAAAATCCTTAGCCAATAATTTTTACGAAAATGTTAAGCAATTCTCTTTTATTAGCCGAAGCGCGGATTGGGACATGGGGAGTAAAACCCCAAGAAACAATCCTCAATCCATTGATATAAAACAATAAATAAAATAAAAACCGGTGCGACTCATCGGTAAAACCGGCGCACCGACAAGAAACAAACATTCAGTTAACAAACATGCTGTTCAAAGAACAAACACCTGCCGATAGGGAATTAATCACAATAACACCTGGATAGCAGTCAGACAAGCCCTACAGAATGATGTGACTAAATTAACAGCAAAATGGCACTAAAGCCGCGGATAAAGGGCAAATATGCGGCTATTAAAGGCGCTAAAATAACGCTCATGGCTTTTGATTGGCTGCAAAGTGGAATTTATGCCACAAAATAGTGCATTTGCTGAATAAATACTCACAATTTGCACCTATTTAATGCGCGAAGATAAATAAGTTTAAACGTTAAAAATAATTTTAGGAATGAGCGGCATTTCACCGTCGATTTGCGGTTCGCCGAGCAGGCATGACAAGGCGATCCCCGGACGCTGCTCGCTCGAACGGCCGGGGTTGTCAAACAGGAAATAACCGGGAGGATGACGAATAAGATGCTTACAGCAGACCGGGGGAAAATGGCCTTGATGCCGGTGACGATAAATTCGATACCTAACGCCATCAATAACAGTCCCATAATGCGCGTGATAACGTTAATACCCGTTTGCCCCAGCAAACGGACCAACAAAGGTGCCGCTCGAAACAACAGCCAACAACAGAAGGCAAACAGTGCGATCGCCAGCGTAAAACCAAGCAGGTTTTGCCAACTGTGGTAACGCGAACTCCAGACGATGGTGGAACTGATCGCCCCCGGCCCGGCCATCAATGGTAATGCCAGCGGCACCACGCCGATGCTCTCGCGGATGGCGCTCTCTGATTTTTCCTGTTTGTTCTGTTTGTCCTCGCCCAGTTTACCGCTGATCATCGACATGGCGATGGTGACCACCAGAATTCCGCCGGCAATGCGGAATGAATCAATCGAGATACCAAACAGGTGCAAGATCCCCTCACCGAGGAACAGCGAGGTCCACAAGATGATCGCCACCGACAGGTTGGCCGTCAGGTTGGTTTTATTGCGCCCCGCTTCCGCCTGATAGCTGGTCATACTGATGAACACCGGCAGGATCCCCACCGGGTTGACCAACGCAAACAGACCGACAAAGAATTTTATATAGCCGGAAAAATCCAGCAAAGATTGGCCCACAAACCACTCCGCATTAATAGCTGTAAAAAGAGACGTCGCCCACGCGCGCTAATGTAATAGAAATACCCAGGGTAATCCATCCGCCGCGACAGCATTTTTCTGCAGATGCAGCAATGATAATTAAATGTTTAATCAAGGTTAAATTAACGAATCATCAAGGTGATTTATTGTTGCATAAAACACCTCTTGGCACATAAATGAGAAACACTCTCAACAAAGCCATGCTGAATGGTGTCAGCCAACACTTTTTATGATTTAAATCACAAAATGACTACTCAGGAATAGTTAAGCTCTTAGTCGTAGCCAGGGAGTAGGACAGTTTTAGCGAACAGGTCATTATCGCCGGCTCCGGCCCTGGAAAAGCTCTTTAAGCAAATCAGCAGCAAGTGAGGCTAACCAACGGAAATACTTTGCTTTTGGCAAACGTCTTCCGAACATTGACTATACTGGTTGCTCGCACGGCTTATTTACTGAAAGAGTTTAACATTATCAGGAGAGCACTATGGCTGTAACAAACGTTGCTGAATTGAACGAGCTTGTAGCGCGTGTCAAAAAAGCCCAGCGCGAATATGCCAACTTTACCCAAGAGCAAGTTGACAAGATCTTCCGCGCTGCTGCCCTCGCCGCCGCCGATGCACGTATCCCTCTGGCTAAAATGGCCGTCGAAGAATCCGGTATGGGTATCGTTGAAGACAAGGTCATCAAAAACCACTTCGCTTCCGAATATATTTATAACGCCTATAAAGATGAAAAAACCTGCGGCGTGCTGTCCGAGGACGACACGTTCGGTACCATTACCATCGCCGAACCGATTGGCTTGATCTGCGGCATCGTCCCGACAACCAACCCGACTTCCACCGCAATCTTCAAGGCACTCATCAGCCTGAAGACCCGTAACGGCATCATCTTCTCCCGCATCCACGTGCCAAAAACGCCACTAACAAAGCGGCAGATATCGTGTTGCAAGCGGCTATCGCTGCGGGCGCGCCAAAAGATATCATCGGCTGGATCGATCAACCTTCCGTCGAGCTGTCCAATCAGCTGATGCACCACCCGGATTTGAACCTGATTCTGGCTACCGGCGGCCCTGGTATGGTGAAAGCCGCCTACAGTTCCGGCAAACCGGCCATCGGCGTGGGCGCCGGTAATACTCCGGTAGTGGTTGACGAAACCGCCGACATCAAACGCGTCGTGGCGTCGATTCTGATGTCGAAGACCTTCGACAGCGGCGTTATCTGCGCCTCAGAGCAGTCGGTTATCGTGGTGGACTCGGTTTACGATGCGGTACGCGAGCGCTTCGCTACCCACGGCGGTTACCTGCTGCAAGGCAAGGAGCTGAAGGCCGTACAGGACATCATTTTGAAAAATGGCGGGCTTAACGCCGCTATCGTCGGTCAATCGGCGGTAAAAATTGCGGAAATGGCCGGTATTACCGTTCCAGCCAGCACCAAGGTGCTGATTGGCGAAGTGAAACTGGTTGATGAATCCGAGCCGTTCGCACACGAAAAACTGTCACCTACGCTGGCCATGTACCGTGCCAAGAACTTTGAAGACGCCGTCGACAAAGCAGAAAAACTGGTGGCAATGGGCGGTATCGGCCACACCTCCTGCCTGTATACCGACCAGGACAACCAGCAGGAACGCATCGCCTACTTCGGCGACAAGATGAAAACCGCACGTATTCTGATCAACACCCCGGCATCACAAGGCGGGATCGGCGATCTGTACAACTTCAAACTGGCGCCATCGCTGACGCTGGGCTGCGGCTCGTGGGGGGGTAACTCCATTTCCGAGAACGTCGGTCCAAAACACTTGATCAACAAGAAAACTGTAGCGAAGCGAGCAGAAAACATGTTGTGGCATAAACTTCCGAAATCTATCTACTTCCGTCGTGGCTCCCTGCCAATCGCACTGGAAGAAGTGGCTACCGACGGTGCCAAACGCGCATTCATCGTGACCGACCGTTTCTTGTTCAACAACGGTTATGCCGACCAGATCACCAACGTGCTGAAGTCGCATGGCATCGAAACCGAAGTGTTCTTTGAAGTTGAAGCGGATCCAACCCTGAGCATCGTGCGCAAAGGCGCCGAGCAGATGCACTCCTTCAAGCCAGACGTGATTATCGCGTTGGGCGGCGGTTCGCCGATGGATGCCGCCAAAATCATGTGGGTGTTGTACGAGCATCCTGAAACCCATTTCGAAGATCTGGCGCTGCGCTTTATGGATATCCGTAAACGCATCTACAAATTCCCGAAAATGGGCGTGAAGGCAAAAATGATTGCTATCACCACAACCTCCGGTACCGGTTCTGAAGTCACGCCGTTTGCCGTGGTCACCGACGATGAAACCGGTCAGAAGTATCCACTGGCAGACTATGCCCTGACGCCGGATATGGCGATTGTCGATGCCAACCTGGTGATGAACATGCCGAAATCGCTGTGCGCCTTTGGCGGCCTGGATGCAGTAACACACGCCCTCGAAGCCTATGTTTCGGTACTGGCCAATGAATACTCCGACGGCCAGGCACTGCAAGCGTTGAAACTGCTGAAGGAATATCTCCCAGCCAGCTACAAAGAAGGCGCGAAGAACCCGGTAGCACGTGAGCGCGTTCACAATGCCGCCACCATTGCCGGTATCGCCTTTGCCAACGCCTTCCTGGGGGTTTGTCACTCGATGGCCCACAAACTGGGCTCCGAGTTCCACATTCCGCACGGTTTGGCCAATGCGATGCTGATTTCCAACGTTATTCGCTATAACGCCAACGATAACCCGACCAAACAGACGGCATTTAGCCAGTACGATCGTCCGCAGGCACGCCGCCGCTACGCTGAAATCGCCGATCACCTCGGCCTGAGCGCACCAGGCGACCGTACCGCCCAGAAAATCGAGAAACTGCTCGGCTGGTTGGACGAAATCAAAACCGAACTCGGTATCCCAGCCTCTATTCGCGAAGCTGGCGTGCAGGAAGCCGATTTTCTGGCAAAAGTCGACAAGCTGTCTGAGGATGCGTTTGACGACCAATGTACCGGCGCCAACCCACGTTATCCGCTGATTGCCGAATTGAAACAAATCATGCTGGATACCTTCTACGGCCGCAAATTCAGCGAGTTCGAAGACGTTGAGGAAGCGGCTGCACCGGTCGCTAGCAAAGCAGCAAAGAAGCTCAAAAAGTAACGCTATGCTGATATGAACAAACCCGCCGAAAGGCGGGTTTTTTTATGTCTGACACACGCCGACAGCCAGCAGAACCGACGGTAGCGGCGTCAAGCGCCTGGACCGCCTGCTACCATTGTCCTGACGCCTGATGCCCACCCTGGCCCTCAGCAACGCCAGGCTCGGCTACCCCACACGAGTGCCAAGCTTGCTATCAACAGAAAACCCGCCATCAGGCGGGTTTGTGGGGAGAGTCGATAACCTGGTTTACCTAATCGAGCGCATGCATCGCTTCTTTATAGTGGCGGCGGCAGACCGAAACGTAACTCTCGTTACCGCCAATAACCACCTGTTCCCCTGCCTGCATTGCCTGGCCGTTTTCGTCAAGACGCAGCACCCGGTTCGCTTTGCGACCGCAATGACAGATGGTCTTCAACTCCACCAGCTTGTCCGCCCAGGCCAGCAGATATTGGCTGCCAATAAACAGTTCGCCAAGAAAGTCAGTACGTAATCCATAACACAACACCGGGATATCCAACTGGTCGACAACATCACACAATTGCTCAATCTGCGCCTTGGTCAGGAACTGGCTTTCGTCCAGTAACACGCAGTGTACCGGCTGTTGTTGGTGTTCCTGGTTAATCATGGCGAACAGCCGCTGTCTCATTATTATAAAGCTGCGCCTGGGACGACAGACCGATTCGTGAACTGACCTTGCCCACGCCAAAACGGTGGTCGATCTCGGCGGTGAACACCAGCGTACGCATACCACGTTCTTGATAATTATATGAAGATTGCAACAAGGCGGTGGATTTTCCTGCATTCATTGCAGAAGTAATAAAAATAGAGTTGAGCCATAGCCAGTAATTCCAATGGGATAAGAAACATCCAGGTGGGCGATTCAGCGAGTAAGTGTACCATAGGCTTACTCGACGCTCAGCATCCCGACGGCAATAATCTTAGTGCAGATTGACAACCGTCGGATGAAACATATAGCGCCATAATCAGGGTCCCAACGCTATTTCCACTCTCCCCGCGCGCAGTATCATTAATTAACGCTAATGATTTAGCCTGATGATTAAAGATATCCTTTATCCTCCCCCGCGGCTAAAGCGCAGCGCTGAATAGCCTGTGGGTCGATAACCGCTGTTTAAATCAATTATCATCGGCAAAGGTGATTTTTATCGACACGCTGCCGCCATGCCGCTTTTGCGGTTATCTTTACCAATATACCCCTATTGTTTACAATGTTTGCATGTTGATATACGTGATTAACCCCACAGATTTCAGTCGAACAAACCATATAAAACACAATTATATATCTTTGCGATGAAAGCCTTTTAAGCAAAAAAATGCCGAGCCGTGCTGTTGAAAATTTGACTTAACAGCCAACGGTAAAAACTCGGCGGAGTAGATGTTATTACCCGGACAGTTCTGATTAAGGCATTTTTAAATGGTAAATTTGAGTATCCATCTCAATTTGGCTATTGCAGAAAGGAAAAGAGCACTCTATTATTATCGAGACGCCCCCCACCAATATAATTTGAGAGTAGGACAATGAGCGAAGCATTAAAGATTTTGAACAACATCCGTACTCTGCGCGCACAGGCAAGAGAATGCAGCCTGGAGACGCTGGAAGAGATGCTTGAAAAACTGGAAGTTGTAGTGAACGAACGTCGCGAAGAAGATAGCCAGGCTCAAGCGGAAATCGAAGAGCGTACGCGTAAACTGCAACAATATCGCGAAATGCTGATTGCAGACGGTATTGATCCTAACGAACTGCTGCAAACCATGGCAGCAAATAAAGCCGCGGGTAAAGCCAAGCGTGCAGCGCGCCCGGCTAAATACCAATATAAAGATGAAAACGGCGAGATGAAAACCTGGACTGGCCAAGGCCGTACGCCAGCGGTAATTAAGAAAGCTATCGAAGAGCAAGGTAAATCGCTGGACGATTTCCTGCTGTAATAGCGTTTCTGCCGTGCATCTTAAAGGCTCCCATTGGGAGCCTTTTTGTTTGCAGCCACGGAAGGTGATGTGAATAAAAAAGGGGCATAAGCCCCTTTATATTGCCATCAGATTGTACATTTACTGCACTTTATAAAATGCCTTATACCAGTCGACGAAGTGTTTGACCCCTTGCTCAACGCTGGTCGCCGGCTTAAAGCCAATGTCGCGGTACAGCTCGGCAGTATCCGCACTGGTATCCAACACGTCGCCTGGTTGCATCGGCAGCATATTTTTACGTGCCGTGACGCCTAAAGCATTTTCCAGCGCCTGGATATATTCCATCAGTTTTACCGGGCTACTGTTGCCGATATTATAAACATGATACGGCGCGGAACTGGTCGCTGGCGACCCCTGCTCCACGTTCCAATCGGCATTCGCTTGCGGGATCACGTCCTGTAAGCGAACAATCGCCTCGGCAATATCATCAATGTAAGTAAAATCACGTTGCATCTCGCCGTGGTTATATACATCGATGCTGTCGCCGGCCAAAATGGCCTTGGTGAATTTAAACAGCGCCATATCTGGGCGCCCCCACGGACCATAGACGGTAAAGAAACGCAGCCCGGTGGTTGGCAAACCATATAAATGCGAATAACTGTGCGACATCAGTTCATTGGCCTTTTTGGTCGCCGCATACAGCGACACCGGATGGTCAACAGAATCTTCCGTCGAAAAAGGCAGCTTGCGATTTAAGCCATAAACCGAACTGGACGAGGCATACAGCAGATGTTCAACCTTATTATGCCGGCAGCCTTCCAACACGTTCAAATGACCAATCAGGTTGGAATCGGCATACGCCATCGGGTTTTCCAACGAGTAACGCACCCCGGCCTGCGCGGCGAGATGAATGACCCGTTGGAATTGTTGCTCGGCAAATAATGTGGCCATGCCATCGCGGTCAGCCAGATCCAGCGCGATAAATTGAAAGGCCGGTTTCCCGGCCAATAAATCAAGACGCGCAGTTTTCAGGCTGACATCATAATAGTCATTCATGTTGTCGATACCGACAACATGATGCCCGGCCGCCAACAAACGCTCGGCAACGTGATACCCAATAAACCCTGCGACGCCGGTAACCAGGAATTTCATGCTCACCTCTTAGATAACCGGCTGCACCGAAGCGCCGCGGCCAATTGCATAATAGGTGAAACCGCGGCTTTCCAGACGCTCCGGATCGTACAGGTTACGACCATCGAAGATCACCGGCTGCTTCAGGGTGGATTTGATGACATCAAAGTCCGGCGCGCGGAAGTTTTGCCATTCGGTACAGATAACCAACGCATCGGCACCCTGCAACGCGGCTTCTTTGGTGCCCATCAGCTTCAGATCGTCACGATGGCCATAAATGCGCTGCGCTTCGTTCATCGCTTCCGGATCGTAGGCCTGCACCTTGGCACCGGCTTCCCACAGCGTTTCCATCAATACCCGTGCTGATGCTTCACGCATGTCATCGGTATTCGGTTTGAATGCCAGGCCCCACAGAGCAAAGGTTTTGCCCGCCAGATCCTCACCGAAATAGTGTTTGATAAAGGTGGTCAACTTGTATTTCTGCTGATAGTTCACCTGCTCGACCGCCTGCAGCAGCTTCGGCTGATAACCGATGTGCTCGGAGGTACGGATCAGCGCTTGAACGTCTTTCGGGAAGCATGAGCCGCCGTAACCGCAGCCTGGATAAATAAAGTGATAACCGATGCGCGAATCGGAGCCGATACCCTGACGCACCTTTTCAATGTCTGCCCCCAGCAGTTCGGCCAGGTTGGAAATCTCGTTCATAAAGCTGATTTTTGTCGCCAGCATGCAGTTGGCGGCGTATTTGGTCAGCTCTGCACTGCGAATATCCATCAGGATCATGCGATCGTGATTACGGTTGAACGGTTCGTACAGTTCACGAATCGGTTCAATCACCTCTTTGTTATCGGTACCGATAACAATACGCTCAGGACGCATACAGTCGGCAACCGCTGCGCCTTCTTTCAGGAACTCCGGGTTGGAAACCACGTCAAACGGTACCTTGCTGCCGCGTTTCTCCAGGGTCTCAGTCATCACCTGACGCACCTTGTCAGCGGTGCCGACCGGTACGGTAGACTTGTCGATCACCACTTTATGGTCGGTCATGTGCTCAGCAATGGTGCGCGCCACGGCGGTAACGTACTTCAGATCGGCGGAGCCGTCTTCATCCGGCGGCGTACCGACCGCAATGAACTGAATGGTGCCGTGTGCCACGCCAGCCTGTGCATCGGTAGTAAAATGCAGACGACCGGCTTCAAAATTCTGCTGCACCAGCGGCGTCAGACCCGGTTCAAAAATAGGGATATTCCCTTTTTTCAGGTTTTCGACTTTACGCTCGTCAACGTCAATACACATAACGTCATGGCCAACCTCAGCCAACACCGCAGCCTGCACCAGGCCAACGTAGCCAATACCAAAAACTGTTACTTTCATGGGAAAATCCTAGTTTTTCAAATTAATACGGAAAAGAAACTTATTTTTGTTCAGTGGCTGTCAACTGTTGCAGCCACTGAGAAAAATCCTTGCCCAGGCTGGCATGGCGCATGCCATACTCGACGAAGGCCTGCATATAGCCGAGCTTGTTACCACAGTCGTGGCTGACACCCTTCAGGTGATAAGCCTCGACCGGTTCCTTTTGCATCAGCATATCAATCGCATCGGTCAGTTGGATCTCGTCACCGGCCCCGGGTGGCGTCTTCGCCAGCAACGCCCAGATATCGGCCGACAACACATAACGGCCGACAATAGCCAGATTGGACGGCGCCTGGTCCGGCGAGGGTTTTTCGACCACGCTCACCATCGGCGCGCTTTCACCCGGCTGTAACTGATGGCCCTGACAGTCTGCTACACCATAGTTGCCGACGTCTTTTTGCGGCACCGGCTCCACCATAATCTGGCTGACGCCGGTTTGTTCAAAACGCGCCAACATCTCATGCAGGTTGTCTTTGCTCAGATCGGCGCTGTACTCGTCGATGATAACGTCCGGCAGTACTACCGCCACTGGCTCATCGCCCACCATTGGATAGGCGCACATGATCGCATGACCAAGGCCTTTTGCCACGCCTTGGCGAACCTGCATCACCGTTACGCCTTTTGGGCAAATGGATTGGACTTCATCCAGCAACTGGCGTTTTACGCGTTTTTCCAGCATCGCTTCCAGCTCAAAACTGGTGTCAAAATGGTTTTCGATGGAATTCTTAGAGGAGTGCGTCACTAAAACGATTTCACTGATTCCAGCCGCAATGCATTCATTGACCACGTACTGAATCAGGGGCTTGTCAACCAGCGGCAGCATTTCTTTGGGAATGGCTTTCGTCGCTGGCAGCATCCGTGTGCCCAAGCCCGCAACCGGGATGACCGCTTTCCTGACTTTACGATTTAACGCTGACATTATTTCCTCTCTTGATGCGCGCTCAAATTATGAACGTCACTCGCTATACAAACTCCCGGAGTATACCAGCTAAATACCGCTGAGCATTACACTGCGATCAAATAGAATCACTTTAAGACAATTACCTAATCGAGGGTTTTCGGACAGGAATAATATTTTCAACCGGCTCAATTGCCGTTAATAGTTGCTTACAATAAGCCGCTATTCTGCGCTGAGCATCAGGCGCAAACGCCCGCCAGTGCCCCAGACCTGGCATTGCCACGCCGAGCAGCGCTGGCTGATTTGATTCATATAGGTGGCGCCCAGCGTCCCCAACGGCACTCCGTTGCTAAGCTGAATTTGATTGTCGCCGGTATTCACATTGGCATGTAAGCCTGCGGAAACCAGGATCAGGTTTTTATATTCGGCGTGATAATAGCCAACCAACAACGGGAATTGCCCTTCCAACTTGCCTTGGCGTAATAATTGATTAACTTGTTTTAACAATGTGGACATTTGCGGCAGACGATGCTGTTGATTAGCTAAATGGTCCTGTAGCAAACCATTAAATAACGCCCGTAATAATAAGGCCGCCAATACGCCATTATCGCCGGCGCGAGTGACATCCAGACAATAGAAGGCCAGATCTTTTTCTGATAATGCAGCAATATCCAGCACCAGCCCCGGGTTTTCGTCGGTAGTCAATTGGCGGTAGTTAATCCGGCAATGGGCAATCGACTGCTGTACCGGCGGCTGCAACTGCTTGAGCAACCTGGCAGCTTCCGACGGATTTTTGCTTAGCGCGTCCCAATCCTGCAGCAATTCAACCTCTTCGATTGCCGGCAAGGTGAACATGTTCGGGTACAGGCAGGCCAATGCCGCCTCGCGCAGACGATTGAGATCGCTTAACGGTTTGAGCAGCACATCCTGCACGCCCAATCGCAACACCTTGGCGATATCCGCCATCTTATCGGTAGCCGAAATAACCAATACCGGGATTTTTACTCCCTGCAGACGCAGATGCTCAACAAACTCAATGCCGCCCATTTCAGGCATTGCCAGATCGCACAGGATCAAATCCGGGCCGATATCATCAACAGCACTCAACGCCTGCAAGCCATTGGTCGCTTCATGGGTAACTGCGCCTAATGATTGCAGATAGCCAACAAGCACCGAACGAAATACCTGTTCGTCCTCAACAATCAGAATGCGCTTGTCTGTCAGTGGTAATGCCATTGGCCGGACCTCTTCCCTTGTCATGATGTAATAGTGGCTCAAAATGGCCAGTTATGCCTGCCGGAAATTGACATGAAAATGCTCCCTGCCATTGGCGACGCGTAACTAGCTGTTTTTTACCAGCGGCAGCAGCATGTCGCGCTGTTTCTCTACCGCCAGCCGCCCCGCCTCGATAGCTTCTTCCGCACGATGAAAATCCAGCGTGGAGATTTGCGGGCAATAGGGTTGAATCAACACGTCAGGGGGATCCCCCGCCATGCGGTTACGCTTTAGCCGGTTTTCCAACACCTGGATCGAGGTGCTCATGATTTCCATTGCCGTGGGGGTAATGTTCGGTTTTTTTACCGTCATCTTGCCGATCCGCTCACGCAGTCGCCCCGCCAGTTACGCGCCACTGGCGCTTCGTCCGGTTCGCTACGCACTGAAAACAGATCCTGTTGCATCAGATGTGCGTCATGCTGCAAATCCACTGCAATAACGATATCGGCACCCATGGCGCGGGTTAACGAAATCGGCACCGGATTGACCACCGCACCGTCCACCAGCCAATAGCCGTCAAACCAGACCGGCGCCAGTAATCCGGGCATACTGCACGACGCGCGTATCGCCTGGTGTATATCGCCCTTGGTCAGCCACAGTTCACGGCCGGTGCTCAAATTGGTCGCAACCGCACCAAACTTCAGCGAACATTGCGCAATATCGTTAATGTTTAATAGTTGGCCGACCGCATTGAATACCCGCTCACCGCGCAGCAAACCACCGCGTTGCCAGGACAGATCCATCAGACGGATCACATCCCAATAGCTGAACGAGCGCACCCACTTTTCCATCGCCGGCAACCGATGGCTGGCATATGCGGCACCCACCAGCGAGCCGACAGAGCAACCGGCAACTATATCGGCCTCAATGCCCATTTTCTTGAGCGCGTTGATGACGCCAATATGCGCCCAGCCTTTGGCCGAACCTGCCCCCAGCGCCAGCCCAACTTTTATTTGTCGCATTATAGCTTGCCTCTATCATCGGTGAATTGTGTCAAGTGTAACCTCAGGGTACATTGTCACCATCGAACCGGGTTAGGTAACCTATGCGCTACATTTCCCCTGGCCTCGAACAGTATTCATATCGTTCGCTCTTTTGAGGAGTTAATTTGTCTGAATTATGCCCTTGCGGCAGCGGGCTGGAGTATAACGCATGCTGCGAACCGTATATCAACGGTGTCCAAACGCCCGCCACGCCAGGCCTGCTGATGCGTTCCCGCTTCAGCGCCTATGTTAAACAGCATGTGGATTATCTGATCGCCAGCTGGCATCCGGATTGCCACGCCAACGAGTGGCGCAAAGCGATTGTCGACAGCTTTCAAGATACCCAATGGCTGGGTTTAACGGTCATTGAAGAAAAAGCCGGCATCGGGCCTGACGAAGGCTTCGTTGAGTTTATCGCCCGCTTTGTCGATGGCGCCAGTGGCGACGTCAAGGCGATGCATGAACGTTCACGCTTTCTTCGCCTTGACCAACGCTGGTATTATATTGACGGAGTCAAGCCACAGCCGGGCAGAAACGCGGTTTGCCCCTGCGGCTCAGGCAAAAAATATAAAAAATGCTGCGGGCAATAAGCCCTCGGCCTGAAGCACGTTATCGCCTGCGGTGTCAGGCGTTCAGTATCTGACAGGATTAGCATTGCCATGCCACATCAAAATGTACAACGAAAAGTATTACGCACTATCTGCCCTGACGCCAAAGGGCTGATCGCCAAAATCACCAACATTTGCTACAAACATCAACTTAATATTGTGCAGAACAATGAATTTGTCGATCACCGTACCGGGCGCTTCTTTATGCGCACCGAACTGGAAGGCATTTTCAACGATACCACCCTGTTGGCCGATCTGGATGGCGCACTGCCAGAGGGTTCAGTGCGCGAACTGCACAGCGCCGGGCGACGCCGCATTGTGGTTCTGGTGACCAAAGAAGCCCATTGCCTGGGTGACTTATTGATGAAAAGCGCCTACGGCGGCCTGGATGTAGAAATTGCCGCGGTAATTGGCAACCACGACACGTTGAAAACGCTGGTTGAACGCTTCGATATTCCATTCCACCTGGTGAGTCATGAAGGCCTGACGCGCGAACAGCACGATCAGCAGTTGATTGCGCAAATCGATCAGTATCAACCGGACTACGTCGTGCTGGCCAAATATATGCGGGTACTGACGCCGGCGTTTGTTCAGCACTATCCGAACCAGGTGATTAATATTCACCATTCATTCCTGCCGGCCTTTATTGGTGCGCGGCCCTATCATCAGGCCTACGAGCGCGGGGTGAAGATCATCGGCGCGACCGCGCACTACGTTAATGACAGCCTGGATGAAGGGCCAATCATCATGCAGGACGTGATCCACGTTGATCATACCTATTCCGCTGACGATATGATGCGCGCCGGCCGTGACGTCGAGAAGAATGTGCTCAGCCGCGCGTTGTATCGCGTACTGGCGCAGCGGGTATTTGTCTACGGCAACCGCACCGTGATCCTGTAATCACCCTTGCTGGCGGTGCATTCTGCTTACAGATGCACCGCCGCGCATAAAAAAACGGCAAACGATTCATTTTCTGCATTTCAATGCTTTACACTCCCGCTTCATTTGATATGATGCGCCCCGCTTACCGAGACAGCGCTTACGCAGTCACGCTAGCCAGAAAGCCGGTCAGCTTTCTGCGTGTTAAAATTCGTTAAATCCACGAATTATCGTGGTGGGGTTCCCGAGCGGCCAAAGGGAGCAGACTGTAAATCTGCCGTCACAGACTTCGAAGGTTCGAATCCTTCCCCCACCACCATCTTAATCTTGGCAACAAGGTTAAACCGCAAGACGAGTCAACATGAGCGCCGCGCGGGGAAGGTAACAACCTTCAATCACAATCAGAAAATCCATGAATACCATGGTGGGGTTCCCGAGCGGCCAAAGGGAGCAGACTGTAAATCTGCCGTCACAGACTTCGAAGGTTCGAATCCTTCCCCCACCACCATCCTTGCAAAGCACTCCCAATCGTCAAACAACATCCAAAACCCATGGCTACTGCACGCTGGGGAAGGATGAGAAGCTTCGACAGGTTCGAGTTGAGCGTAGCGAAACAACGCGCTTTAGCGCGGCCCGCAGGGCGAGTCGCCACGCGACGAGTTATCCTTCCCCCACCACCATCCTTGCAAAGCACGCCCAATCGTCACACAACATCCAGGCTTGCTACACGCCATGCCTCGGGAAAGACGCTGAAGCCCCAACGGCGCCGAGTTTTGCCATCGCGCACAGGTTTAGCTTTTCATCGCTCACCAAACTTGAACTACAATGCACAATTCGCTATACCACTGGCTTCTTTGATGCAGTAAGGAAAAGTGCATGCGTAATAATATTTGCGTTTTTTGCGGCGCCAGCGAAGGCGTGACGCCCGATTATGCCGAAAATGCCCGTAAACTGGGGCACGCATTGGCCACTCAAGGGCGTCGTTTAATCTACGGCGGTGGTAAAAAGGGCCTGATGGGTATTGTGGCAGATGCAGTGCTGGAGGCCGGAGGCGAAGCGGTCGGCATTATTCCGCAACGTTTGGTGGAAGCAGAAACCGCACACCGTGGTCTGACTCAACTGGAAGTGGTGCCGGACATGCACACCCGCAAAGCACGTATGGCGGCACTGGCCGACGGATTTATTGCGCTGCCCGGCGGCATAGGCACGCTGGAAGAACTGTTTGAAATCTGGACCTGGGGTCAGATCGGTTATCACAATAAACCGGTCGGCCTGTTGGACGTCAATGGTTACTACCGGCCATTGAACACCTTCTTGCAACACGTCGCCGATCAGGGGTTTATGCGTCACGACTATCTTGGCACCCTGCACCTGAGCGATTCGCCACTCACGTTGCTGCAACAGTTCGACGACTACCAACCAAAAAACTACGATCGCTGGGCAAAATAATCCGCCATCTGCCGGCGGCCTGAGGCCGCTGGTCTGCGTTACATTTCCGGCCAAACTCTGCTACTATCTCAACACATTTTTCTCGTAAAAACGGCACCGCTCATGAAGTTTGTCTCTTTTAATATCAATGGACTGCGCGCGCGACCGCATCAGTTGGCCGCCATCATCGAACAGCACCAGCCTGACGTTATCGGCCTGCAAGAAACCAAAGTTCATGATGACATGTTCCCACTGGAAGAGGTCAGCAAGCACGGCTACCATGTGTTCTATCACGGGCAAAAAGGGCCATTATGGCGTTGCCCTGCTGACCAAAGAGGCACCCATTGCCGTGCGCCGTGGGTTCCCAACCGACGATGACGACGCACAGCGCCGCATCATCATGGCCGATCTGGAAACGCCGCAGGGCATGCTGACGGTGATTAACGGCTATTTTCCGCAGGGAGAAAGCCGTGACCACCCGGTCAAGTTCCCGGCAAAAACCCGTTTCTATCAGGACTTGCAAGATTACCTGGAACAGCAGCTATCGGTAGAAAACCCGGTGCTGATCATGGGCGATATGAATATCAGCCCATCGGATTACGATATCGGTATCGGTGAAGAAAATCGCAAGCGCTGGCTGCGCACCGGCAAATGTTCGTTCCTGCCGGAAGAACGTGAATGGATGGGCGGCTGCTCAACTGGGGGGCTGGTAGACACCTACCGTCAAGCCAATCCGGAGCGTAACGACCAGTTTTCGTGGTTCGACTATCGTTCTAAAGGATTCGATGACAACCGCGGCTTACGTATCGATCTGTTACTGGCCAGCACGCCGCTGGCGGCACGCTGTGTGGCTACCGGCATTGACTACCAAACCCGCAGTATGGAAAAACCCTCCGACCACGCCCCGGTATGGGCCGAGTTCGATATCTGATTGCCCACCCCGGCCTGGCCGGGGTTTTCAATAAGTGCACGGTATGAAAATTATCGATGTAGTCGCCGCGATCATTGAACGCGACGGGAAAATTCTGTTGGCTCAACGGGATGCCGACAGCGATCAGGCCGGGCTTTGGGAATTTCCAGGCGGCAAAGTCGAAGCAGGCGAAAGCCAGCCCCAGGCACTGGCGCGAGAACTGGCCGAAGAGTTGGCTATCAAGGCGCAAATCGACGATTATGTTGCCAGTAATCAATGGCAACTGGGCGAAAAAATCATTCGCCTGCATGCCTGGCGAGTAACGCATTTCAGTGGCGAGTTACACCTGCGCTGCCACGCACAACTTGTCTGGGTAACGCCAGCGCAGGCCAGCGAGTATCCACTGGCACCCGCCGACGTTCCCTTGCTGTCATGCTATCTCAAGCAGCAATCAATCATGACAAAATAGCTGATTATTAAAGGGGTTATCAACGATAGCGTTACGCGGTCACTTTTTCAGCCGTACCCAGATCGGTGAAGTGCTACCGACCACCGTAGGGTCGCGAGTGCATTGCAACAACTCCCCCTCTACCTTCAGCAGCGCGCCTTGTGAATAATTCTGATCTTGGTATACACAGCATTGCGCGCACGGTTGCGGCGCTGGCGCGCTTTTTGCGGTGCCCCAGATTTCCGGCGAAACCGGTAACAGTACATCCACATCACCACGATGCGCGTGGACCGAGGCGGAACACAGCAATACCCCCGCCGCCAACGCCAGCATCAGCTGTTTCATTCACTCTTCTCCCGCGCCTTGCCGGCGCTTTTTTTGCGCTTTTTTGCCCCGGCGTTCGGTGCAGGTAAACCGCGGAACGCCATACTCGCCCGACTCTGCTTGGCCTGATAAATCAGCTGTTGCAAGGTGCCTACCAGTGGCTGCATAAAATCCTGATAACGACAGGACTTTTCACTGATTTGCGTCAACGTGGCTTCCCAGTGAGCGGTCATATCAGGACGTGCCGCGATATCAGGCAGCGAATGAATCAGTGCCCGACCGGTTTCGCTGGAATGGATATAGCGCCCTTTTTTGTACAGGAACGACCGTTTGAACAACAATTCAATGATTCCCGCTCGCGTAGCCTCGGTACCTAAACCATCGGTCGCTCGCAGGATTTTCTTTAATGATTTATCTTGCACGAAGCGCGCAATCCCGGTCATGGCGGAAAGCAGGCTGGCATCGGTGAAGGGGCGCGGCGGCTGAGTCTGACGTGCCACCACTTCGCCACGCTCACACAACAGCCGATCGTCCTTGGCAACTACCGGCAGTGGCGCGCCTTCATTCTCCTCGTCGCGCTCTTTACTGCCAAGCAGCGTGCGCCAACCGGCTTCCGCCAGAAAACGCGCCTTGGCGACGAATTTACCACCGGCGATATCCAGTTCGATCACGCATTTGCGGAACACCGCATCCGGACAGAACTGCATCAGATACTGCCGCGCCACCAAGCCATACACCTTCAATTCATCGGCGGTCAAATTGACTTTGCTGGCACGAGCGGTAGGAATAATGGCATGGTGGGCATCGACTTTTTTATCATCCCAGCAACGGTTACGGCGATCGCTGTCGATCACCGGTTGAGGGTACAGATCCGGCTGATGTGCACTGATGGCATTCAGTACCGCATGGCGGCCGGCAAAGTGTTCTTCCGGCAGGTAGCGGCAATCGGAACGCGGATAGGTGATCAGCTTGTGTGTTTCATACAACCGCTGACAGATGTCGAGCACCTGTTGCGCGCTGAGATTAAACCGTTTGGCGGCCTCAATCTGCAAGGTCGATAACGAAAACGGCAGCGGTGCAGTATCTGATTCCCGTTTATCATTATAGGAGGTGACGAGGGCCGGTTGACCCTCAATGCGCGCCACCACATGCTCGGCCAGCGGCCGATGCAGCAGCCGCCCCTCTTCGTCCTGATACGGCTCACACGAATCGCTCGGTTGCCACAGCGCCACGAAGCGCTCGTCTTTCGGCGTAACGATATGCGCCTTGACCTCAAAAAAATCCTTCGGCACGAAGTTTTCAATCTCTTCGTCACGGCGCACCACCAGGCCCAGCACGGGCGTTTGCACCCGGCCAACCGACAGCACGCCATCGTAACCGGCATTACGGCCTAACAGCGTATAGGCACGGGTCATATTAATGCCATACAGCCAGTCGGCACGAGAACGCGCCAGGGCAGAAACGCACAGTGGTATAAACTCCCGGTTATCACGCAAGCGGCCAACCGCCCGCTCTACCGCCTGGGGGTTGAGATCGTTGATCAGACAACGCCGTACCGCCTGCCGCTTTTCCGGCGTCAACGACAAATAATCCAGCACCTCGTCCACCAGCAGTTGCCCTTCGCGATCTGGGTCACCGGCGTGTACCACCTCATCGGCTTCCAACAGCAATTTTTTAATCGCATTCAATTGCTTGCTGACGGAAGGACGTGGCTGTAGCTGCCATTTTTCGGGAATGATCGGCAAGTCCGCCAGCGACCAGCGCGCATAGCGGTTGTCGTAGGCGTCAGGCTGAGCCTGCTCCAACAGGTGACCTACGCACCAGGTCACCACATCGTTGTTGCCGCAGGCGATGAACCCATCGCCACGACGATGCGGTTTGGGTAAAACATCAGCAATGGCGCGTGCCAAACTCGGTTTTTCGGCTATAAACAGTCGCATTATTCACCGTTATTATGGCTATACGTCATCAGGAATTCTCTTACTTCTGCATAGTTCCCGCGGTATACGATCCGCTGGGCTTTCTTCGTTAATTGATAGTGATACATCGGGTCGTAATAATGCTGCAACAGCGGCACCAGCCACTCCTGATGCGCATCGCTGTTGCCGCTGGCGCGCTGGTATTGCAACGCCCACTCCAGCCGCTGTGTCAGCTGTTGGAAACGCTCCATACCCAAACGACGCCGAATGGCGAACAGCCCGTGATGCAGATATTCGTCATAGCGTTGCCAACCGGCGTCTTCACCGTATGCCTCGGCAAACGCCAGCCGCATATGATCGATATACTCAGCCTGCAGGCGCGCCACGCGCACCTCAAACGGATCGTCAATCACCACCACCGGCGCCTGCTGCATGCGGTTGAAAATCGGCAACGGCAGGTTATTGGAACCAATGATCCGCCCTTCGTCTTCCAGGATCCAATGGCGGCAGCCACCATGCTGTTTTTTAAGCAATAACACAGCCAGACGATTCTCAAAATCGATCTGCGCGCTCTGGCCGGCCAAGGTTTGGCCAAACGACGAACCGCGATGGCGTGCCACGCCTTCCAGATCGACGCCGGCAGGCAGTTGATTGATCAAAATGGTTTTGCCGCAGCCGGTATTGCCACCGACCACCACCATCGGCATTTCCGCACTGTACTCCAGCACGTTCAATAAATAATGTCGCAACGCCTTGTAGCCGCCCGCCACTCGCGGGTAATCTACGCCGGCCTCGCGCAGCCATTGCTGCACCAGTTGGGAACGCAAGCCGCCGCGGAAGCAATAGATATAACCTTCAGGCTGACGGGCGCAGGCGGCCAGCCAGGCTTCGGTACGCTGCTGACGCAGCTTGCCGCCAACCAGTTTGTGTCCCAAGGCAATCGCCGCCTGCTGCCCCTGCTGTTTATAGCAGGTACCCACCGCCTGGCGTTCGCTGTCGTTCATCAGCGGCAAATTGATGGCATGCGGAAAAGCACCGGTTTTAAATTCAACGGGTGCGCGCACGTCAATCAACGGCACATCATGCAGAAAAATATGTCGGTAGTCGTTGGTGTCTACCCGCTGTCGCGACGTTGTCACTACACAACCTCGATCATCGGTTTCCCGGCTATCGGCGATCGAAGTTCACCAATAGCGTCCAGTTCAATGCCATGCCGCGCGGCAATGGCCTGCAGCTCAGCCTCGCCTTCCGGCAACACGGCCAACAGCAAGCCGCCAGAGGTTTGCGGATCGCACAATAATTGACGCTGTACATCACTCATTGCGCCGATCAGCGTGCCGTAACTGTCAAAGTTACGCCCAGTGCCGCCGGGAACGCAACCGTCGGCGATATAACGTTCGACGTCCGGCAATTTTGGCACCTTGTCGAACCACACCGTCGCCTGCAGCCCGGCCCCCTGACACATTTCGCTCAGATGGCCCAGCAGGCCAAATCCGGTCACGTCGGTCATCGCCGTTACGCCGGCAAGATCGGCAAATTCCGCACCCGGCGTATTCAACCGGCACATCACTTCGGTAGCCAGGCCCGCGTGCTCCGGCCGTAACAGGCTCTTCTTCTCGGCGGTGGTCAGCACGCCGATACCGAGCGGTTTGGTGAGAAACAGTCGGGTTCCCGGCTGTGCCGCGCTGTTTTTCTTGACGCGATCGGTGCTGACCATGCCAGTTACCGCCAGACCGAAGATCGGCTCTGGCGCATCGATCGAATGGCCGCCCGCCAAGGCAATACCGGCCTGTTGACAGGCGTAACGCCCACCGTCGATCACCTGCTGCGCCACTTCCGGTGCCAGTTTGGCTATCGGCCAGCCCAAAATGGCAATCGCCATGATTGGTTTGCCGCCCATGGCGTACACATCACTAATGGCATTGGCAGCGGCAATACGGCCGAAGTCGAAGGGATCGTCAACAATCGGCATGAAGAAATCGGTGGTACTGATGATGCCAATGCCGTTGCCGATGTCGTACACCGCTGCATCGTCGCGGGTTTCATTACCGACCAGCAACCGCGGGTCGACAAACTTCGCCTGTTCGCTGTGCAGGATGGTTTCGAGAACGTGCGGTGAGATTTTGCAACCGCAGCCAGCGCCATGGCTGTACTGGGTCAAACGGATTGTTGGCGATGTCATGATCCACTTCCTTCGGTTAACGGCCTTCAAGATAACATATCCCGGTGATAGCCGGGGTTGTCTGCACATTGGCGGCGTTGGGTGCCGAGCCGCCGGCAATCAGCCGGCGATGCGGGATGCGTTAGCCTGCCGTGACAACGCACCACCCGCTATGTGGGCTATAGGGTAGCGCTTAGTGGAGGGATTGATAAGAGCGAGCCGACTTTCTGCGAACGGCCTGCTCATAAACAGTACAGATCTGCGGGTTATCGCGCATTTTTTGACGAAAACCCGCGGGGATCAGAAGTGACTGACGAACGGGTCACTGTCGGGGGGCAATAACTTTGGTGGCCGCTTTTAACTGTGGGGTCCCCAGATAGAGGAAACCGACAATTTCGTCCTGCTCGCGGCAGCCGAAGGCGCTGCGCACCATTGGATGTTCGGTCCACGCGCCAGTACGCCAGATGCCGTTAAAACCTTGCGCCAGCGCCGCCATCTGCATCGCCTGTACCGCACAACCGGCGGAAACCACCTGCTCCCAACGCGGAACCTTGGGGTTTTCGCTGCAATGCGCCACCACGGTAATGATCAGCGGTGCACGAAACGGCGCCTGTCTGGCTTTGTCAATCGCCGCGTCGTCGAGGTTATCCTGTTTAGCCGCAGTTTGTAACAGTTGACTAAAGCGTTCCAACCCCTGCTCTTCAATCATCACAAAACGCCATGGTTGCAACGCGCCGTGATCCGGCGCGCGTAAGCCGGCATTGATGATATTCTGCCGGACTTCGCCCGTTGGCGCCGGAGCCGTCAAACGTGAGGCCGAACGGCGATTCAATAATAGTTCCAGTGCATCCATAGTAAACTCCTGATAACAATTTTCATTACGATCACGGTAACATAGCTAAACAACGAGTTACAGCCTGGACAATTACGGCTGTGACCGGTGATTTAAAGCTGACATTTCGTTGGCTGCTCATTAGGATAGCGTGACATCCTCGGCTCATGTTTGGAGAGAACATGCATATATTGTGGCGTACCATTGCCGGTATTTTCAGGTGGACATGGCGTCTGCTGAATTTCATCAGGGAACTGATTCTTAACCTGTTTCTACTCCTGCTGATTTTGGTTGGTGTCGGCATTTATTTTTCCTTCCAGGGCAGCGCGCCTGCCGAGACGCCACGTGGCGCCTTGCTGGTCAACTTGAGCGGCGTGGTGGTTGATCAACCTAGCATGAAGAACCGTCTGCTCCAACGCAGCCGCGAGTTCCTTGGCGCCTCCGCCAGTGAACTGCAGGAAAACTCGCTGTTTGACGTCGTCGACAGCATCCGTAGCGCCAAAGATGATAAAAACATTACCGGCATGGTATTGCAGTTGAACGATTTCGCCGGTGCCGACCAGCCTTCTCTGCAATATATCGGCAAGGCTCTGCGTGAATTCCGCGACAGCGGCAAACCGATCTATGCCATTGGCGATAGCTATAACCAAACGCAATACTATTTAGCCAGCTTCGCGAACAAGATTTATCTGTCACCGCAGGGCAACGTCGATCTGCACGGCTTCGCCACCAACAATTTGTACTATAAGTCGCTGCTCGACAAGCTGAAGGTCACCACCAATATCTTCCGCGTTGGCACTTACAAGTCGGCGGTTGAGCCAATGATCCGCGACGATATGTCACCGGCGGCACGTGAAGCGGACAGCCGCTGGATCGGCAACCTGTGGCAAAACTACCTCACCACGGTGGCGGCAAACCGCCAAATCACCACCGCGCAATTGTTCCCGGGAGCCGCCGGCGTGCTGAGCGGCCTGCAAGCGGCCGGCGGCGATACGGCGAAATACGCACTTGACGGCAAGCTGGTGGATGAGCTGGCTTCGCGTACCGTGATGGAAAACCAGTTGATCAAGACCTTTGGCTGGGATAAGCAAAACAACGATTTCAACGCCGTCAGTATTTATGACTACCAGCCGGCACCGGCAGCGGATCAGGGCGGCCAAATTGCCGTGGTGTTCGCTAATGGCGCAATCATGGACGGTCCGCAAACGCCGGGAACGGTTGGCGGTGACACCACCGCGGCACAGCTGCGTCAGGCCCGTCTGGATCCTAAAATCAAAGCGGTGGTACTGCGAGTTAACAGCCCGGGCGGCAGCGTTAGCGCGTCTGAGGTGATCCGCTCCGAACTGGCTGCGGTGCGTGCTGCCGGCAAACCGGTGGTGGTTTCCATGGGGGGTATGGCGGCTTCCGGTGGCTACTGGATTTCTACCCCTGCCAACTATATCGTTGCCAGCCCAAGCACCCTTACCGGTTCTATCGGCATTTTCGGCGTGATCAACACCTATCAGGATACGCTTGACAGCGTTGGCGTTCACACCGACGGCGTCGCGACCTCGCCGCTGGCCGATTTGGCGGTGACCAAAGCGCTGCCGCCCGAGTTTGCCCAGATGATGCAGTTGAACATCGAGAATGGCTACAAGAACTTTATCGATCTGGTGGCTGGCGCGCGCAAGATGTCGCCAGAACAGGTTGATAAAATTGCTCAGGGTCACGTCTGGACCGGCGGTGACGCCAAGAACAACGGGTTGGTGGACCAACTGGGTGACTTTGATGACGCGGTGCAGAAAGCCGCCGAATTGGCGAAGCTGAAACAGTGGCATTTGAACTGGTTCGTCGATTCACCGAGCCTGGCAGACATGGTGCTCAGCCAGTTTGGCGTGTCGATCCACGCCATGCTGCCGGCAGCCCTGCAATCGATGTTGCCTGCGCCGCTGGCCTCGGTAGCCATGGCGATGAAAGAGCAACCGGGTTTATTCAATAATCTGAACGATCCGCAAAACCGCTACGCCATCTGTCTGAACTGCGGTGACGTACGCTAACAAATTAATCTTCAGCCCGGCACTCGCTGGGCTTTTTTTCTGCGCTAATCACCCTATAATTCAGCCCATCTTATCATTAGCAGAAACCCTACAATGCAAAAGAAATCTATCTACGTCGCTTACACCGGCGGTACCATCGGCATGCAACGCTCCGAACACGGTTACATTCCGGTGTCCGGCCACCTGCAACGGCAACTGGCGCTGATGCCGGAGTTCCACCGCCCGGAAATGCCCAACTTCACCATTCATGAATACGCCCCGCTGATCGACTCCTCCGATATGACGCCGGAAGATTGGCAACACATTGCCGATGACATCAAGAAAAACTACGATCAATATGATGGCTTCGTCATCCTGCACGGCACCGATACCATGGCATTCACCGCTTCTGCGCTGTCGTTCATGCTGGAAAATCTCGCCAAGCCAGTCATCGTGACGGGGGTCACAAATCCCGCTGGCGGAGTTGCGCTCCGACGGCCAGACCAACCTGCTGAACGCGCTATATCTAGCGGCCAACCATCCGGTCAACGAAGTCAGCCTGTTCTTCAACAATAAACTGTTCCGCGGTAACCGCACCACCAAGGCGCACGCCGACGGTTTTGACGCCTTTGCCTCGCCCAACCTGCCGCCGCTGCTGGAAGCCGGCATTCATATTCGCCGTCAAAACGGCATTGCCTCGCCGGCATGTCATGGTGAATTGCAGGTACACAACATAACGCCGCAACCGATCGGCGTGGTGACCATCTACCCGGGAATTTCCGGCGCGGTGGTGCGCAACTTCCTGCTGCAACCGGTCAAGGCGTTGATCTTGCGCTCTTATGGCGTCGGCAACGCGCCGCAAAAAGCCGAACTGGTTGACGAACTGCGCGATGCATCCGAGCGTGGCATTGTGGTGGTCAACCTGACCCAGTGCATTTCCGGGCGAGTCAATATGGAAGGTTACGCCACCGGCAATGCGCTGGCGCATGCCGGCGTGATCAGCGGTTTCGACATGACGGTGGAAGCCGCATTGACCAAACTGCACTACTTGCTGAGCCAGCCACTGTCGCCGGCGCAAATCCGCCAACAGATGCAGCTGGATCTGCGCGGCGAATTAAGCACCGTCGGTTAATTCATCAGGAGGTTCCATGCGCGTTGCCCTGTTATTGATCGATTTGCAAAATGACTTCTGTCCCGGCGGCGCGCTGGCGGTTGTCGATGGTGACGCCACCATCGCGGTGGCCAATCAGGCAATCGCCGCCTGTCTGGCGCGTGGCGTGCCGGTGATCGCCAGTCAAGACTGGCATCCGGCCGATCACCGAAGCTTTGCGGTTAACTCTGCTGCCAAGGTCGGTGAACTGGGCGAACTTGATGGTTTGCCGCAGGTGTGGTGGCCGGTACACTGTGTGCAAGGCAGCGATGGGGCCGAACTGCACCGCCAATTGCATCGTCAGGGAATAGCCGCAATTTTCCGCAAGGGGCAGGATCCGTCCATCGACAGCTACAGCGCGTTCTTCGACAATGGACACCGGGCAAAAACCGATCTTGACGATTGGCTGCGCGATCGGGGTGTGACTGAATTGACGGTAATGGGATTAGCCACTGATTATTGTGTGAAATTTACCGTGCTTGACGCCCTGGCCCTGGGATATCGGACCACGGTCATCACCGACGGCTGTCGCGGGGTTAACCTGCAAGCCAATGACAGCATACAGGCATTACAGGCCATGCAGCAGGCCGGTGCCAAGCTAGTGACGCTGTCACAATACCTCAGCTAGGCCAAAGCGGGCGCCTCGGCGCCCTTTCCTATCGCTTACTGCGGCTTCAACTTGATCAGCGGTTCGGCAGCGAACTGTTGCTTCAGCTCCTGCTTGCTCTTCATAACGATCTGACCATCCTTGCCGATACTCATATGCTGCGGATCATCATTATGCAGCGCCTGCCAGAGCATGACCGCCTGCAAGCTGTTTTCCTTCTGTTCCGGCGTCAGCGCAACACCGTCCGGCCACTTACCCAACTCCACGGCTTGCACCAGGCGCTGATAAATTTCGGGCGTCATCGCCGCAATCAAATCCTTCACGTCCATCCGCTCGTTCCTCGCTCATATGAATAATAGCTGAATCGATTTTGTTATTTTTCTTACCGCTTAACCGGCGGTATTTTCGCCGCTTTCGCTATCGGTAAAACTGAGCGATGCCGAGTTAACGCAAAAACGTTCGCCTGTGGGCTGTGGACCATCAGGGAAAACGTGACCAAGATGGGCATCACACTGGCCACAACGTATCTCAACGCGGTGCATATTGTGTGAGTTATCATCCAGATAGCGGATAGCATCGTCCGAAACCGGTTGATAGAAGCTAGGCCAGCCGCAGCCGGCGTCAAACTTGGTATCCGAATAGAACAGTGGCGCATTGCAACACAGGCAATGATAAACACCGTCGCGAGTATTATGCAGCAATTTGCCGGTGTACGGTGCTTCTGTGCCGCGCTGTTGAGTCACATAGCGTTGTATTTCATTCAGTTCCGTGACCGGCTGGTTGGGGGTGTGCTCTTTAGCCATTTGTGCGATTCCCAAATTATGGATAATGTCAACGAAAACAATGATTAATGATAACAAAAAATTAACAGCGTTGCAGGCATTTTTGACCTAAACTGTACGCCATAAAGTTCAGGTCACGACTATATGTGATGCCGATCACATATATTGTTGCGACGCTCTTTAAACTTAGCGGTTTGACCCCATATCTTAATGAGGCCGAACGCAAACGGAACGTGCAATAAGCGTGCAAACCCAGGCCTCTGCTTTGACTTGCCGCAATAATTGACACGATTCCGCTTGACGCTTGGTAAGGTTTTTGTAATTTTACAACCAACCTTTTATTCACTAACAAATAGCTGGTGGAATATATGACTATCAAAGTAGGTATCAACGGTTTTGGCCGTATCGGTCGCATTGTTTTCCGTGCTGCTCAGGAACGTTCCGACATTGAAATCGTTGCAATCAACGATCTGTTGGACGCTGAATACATGGCTTACATGCTGAAATATGACTCTACGCACGGCCGTTTCAACGGTAGCGTAGAAGTTAAAGACGGCCATCTGGTTGTTAACGGCAAAACCATCCGTGTTACCGCAGAGAAAGACCCGGCTAACCTGAAGTGGAACGAAGTGGGCGTTGACGTGGTTGCTGAAGCAACCGGTATCTTCCTGACCGACGAAACCGCACGTAAACACATCGCAGCTGGCGCCAAGAAAGTTGTTCTGACTGGCCCATCCAAAGATGACACCCCAATGTTCGTTATGGGTGTGAACCACAAGTCCTACGCGGGTCAGGAAATCGTTTCCAACGCTTCTTGCACCACTAACTGCCTGGCTCCACTGGCTAAAGTCATCAACGACAAATTCGGTATCGTTGAAGCGCTGATGACCACCGTTCACGCGACTACCGCTACCCAGAAAACCGTTGACGGCCCGTCTCACAAAGACTGGCGCGGCGGCCGCGGCGCATCTCAGAACATCATCCCTTCTTCTACCGGTGCTGCCAAGGCAGTAGGTAAAGTTATCCCTGAGCTGAACGGCAAACTGACTGGTATGGCGTTCCGCGTTCCTACGCCAAACGTGTCTGTGGTTGACCTGACCGCGCGTCTGGAAAAACCTGCGTCTTACAAAGAAGTCTGTGCGGCGATCAAGGAAGCGGCTGAAGGCGAGCTGAAAGGCGTGCTGGGCTACACCGAAGACGACGTTGTTTCTACCGATTTCAACGGTGAGAAACTGACTTCCGTGTTCGATGCCAAAGCAGGTATCGCACTGAACGACAACTTTGTGAAACTGGTTTCCTGGTACGACAACGAAACCGGCTACTCTAACAAGGTTCTGGATCTGATCGCTCACATCTCCAAGTAATGGGATGATGTACTGCTGATCATGAGGGCGACATTTTTGTCGCCCTTTTTTGCTTTCTGTATAGCCGATAACCTGACGGGTATGGCAAATATAAGGCAACGCGATGAACGATAAACTGTTTACCCTCCCAATAGCGGAACAAATTTCCCCTTACATCAGCCAACGTCAACTGGATGCGCTGCCGGTGATCGTCGTTTCGCACCCAAAAGTGCGCGCTGCGGTTACCCTGCAAGGCGCCCATCTGGTGGCCTGGCAACCCAGCGGTGAACAACCGGTGGTATGGCTTAGCAAAAATACGCCTTTCACGCCGGGCAATGCCATTCGCGGCGGCGTGCCGATCTGCTGGCCATGGTTTGGCCCGGCGGGTAAACCTTCGCATGGTTTTGCACGTAATATGCCGTGGTCGCTGACAGCGCACGACGAAGACCAGGACGGCGTGATCCTGACCTTTACCCTGCAAGATAATGAACAGACCCGCAAGCTGTGGCCGCATCCGTTCACGCTGATCGCCCGCTTCAAACTGGGGGAAGAGTGTGAAATCGAGCTGGAATCGCACGGGGATTACCAGGCGACTGCCGCACTGCATACCTATTTCCAGGTCGGCGATATCGAAACGATTAAAGTGGCCGGGCTGGGTGAGCATTATCTGGATAAAGTGGCCAATGGCGCCGCAGCGCGTCAGGTTGGCGACGTGGTGTTTGTTGGGCAAACCGATCGTGTCTACACCCAGCCAGAGCCTTATAGCGTGATAAAAGACCCCACCCTGCAACGCAGTATTGAAGTGCATCATCACCATATGAGCGATGTGATTGCCTGGAATCCGGGCGTTGAACTGTCTTGCAGCATGGCCGATATGGCTAACGACGGTTATAAAACCATGGTTTGTGTGGAAACCGGTCGTATCAGCAAGCCGTTGATTGCCAGTGGCGAACAGCCGGCACGGCTCGGTGTGACCTTGCGTTGCCGCAAAAACGGCGTATAAACGCCGCAGCGGCACACCGCCGCTTTCTCGGTGACAGATAGGCAAAAGGGGCGCCAGCGCCCCTTTTTAATGCCTGTAACGCACGAAAATCGTGCGAAAAGCTTAGAAACTGTAACTGACTCCGGTCCACAGCATGCCGGTGTAGGATTTATCTACCATCGGGCTGTCTTTGACCTCATCAGACAATTGCACATAGCGGCCCATAAAGAAGGCGTTCCATGCTTCATTAATCTGGTAGTTGGCGCTCAGCTCAACGTACGGCGTCCAGCTGTCGTTAGGCGTGTAGCTGTTCAAACCGCTGCGACGCGATTCACCCTCGCTGACGCCATAGTAGTATTTGTTCTGATTCTTGCTGTTCCAGGTCACGCCAACGCCCGGCGTCAGCGTCCAGGCATCCAGCTGGAACTTGTACAGGTAGGCCAGATCGCCGATCATGCCGTTACTGTAATCCAGGGTATCGCCGGCAAAGGTGGTGCGAATGGTGCCCCACTCTGCGTTATGCGAATACGCAACCCCCGCCATCAACGTCGCCCGGCGCTTGTTCAGCTGTTTCATGCGATCGTCATCGCTGTCGCCTGGCTTATAGTGCAATGGCGAATAGAACGCCATTACGCTCAACTGGTTTTCCTGATCTTTCCACAGGTAGTAACCAGCCGTCAGCGTACGGAAGTAGAAGTCATCGGCTTCATAGTTGATAACCGGTACCGGATAAACGCGAGTCTGATTACCGCGATAAGGATCCGGGCTCACCAACGCAGATGCACCGAGCGACCAGGTTCCCGCCTGAGCACTCTGTGCACACACCATAGCAGACGCGATAACCGCTAGCGTTTTGAATTGAAATATCTTCACTGGTTCTCTTCCATAAATGACAGATTAATAGCGGCGATAGTGTATGTGAAATTTCGGTTACGCGCTTTAAATTTACATTTGAAAATTAGCAAGATCCGTTAAGTTAATTCTGAAATATGTATAAAGAATGTCAGAAGCATGACGTTTTAGCGCGCAGCCCGCGCCCGACAAGGCCCCCCGCAAACCCTGCAATAACTGAGTCATTGATATGACTTAAAAAAAGCTTTTTCGTTGACAGGAAATTTTCCGCTATGCCAACTAAGCTTAAATCAGAAGGTGAAATTACCCTGAGCCCAGTGGCAATACAGCGCAACTCGCGATAATAAGCGCACCAAGTTGGCATACGGGTTGCTGTACTCAGGTATTAACTTCTTCTTTCGGGGGCCAGAAGACTATGAAACGCTCCCTTTAACCTGTGCTAATAACGAAAGGACGGGCATCGCCATGAACATATTTGACCACTATCGCCAGCGCTACGAAGCTGCCAAGGACGAAGAGTTCACACTGCAGGAATTTCTTACCATTTGCCGGCAAGATCGCAGTGCCTACGCCAATGCCGCGGAACGTCTGCTCATGGCTATCGGTGAACCGGTCATGGTCGACACCGCGCTTGAGTCACGCATGTCTCGCCTGTTCTCCAACCGCGTGATCGCACGCTATCCGGCCTTCGAGGAATTCTACGGCATGGAAGAAGCTATCGAGCAGATAGTCTCTTACCTGAAACACGCCGCACAGGGTCTCGAAGAGAAAAAACAAATCCTTTACCTGCTGGGCCCGGTGGGCGGCGGTAAGTCCTCATTGGCAGAACGCCTGAAGGCGTTGATGCAACTGGTGCCGATTTATACCCTCAGCGCCAACGGCGAACGCAGCCCGGTCAACGACCATCCGCTGTGCCTGTTCAACCCGCAGGAAGACGCCAATATTCTGGAAAAAGAGTACAACATTCCGCGTCGCTACCTCGGCACCATCATGTCACCATGGGCAGCGAAGCGTTTGCACGAGTTTGGTGGCGATATCACCAAGTTCAAGGTGGTAAAAGTGCGCCCTTCCATTCTGGAGCAGATCGCGATTGCCAAGACCGAGCCGGGTGATGAGAACAACCAGGATATTTCAGCACTGGTCGGCAAGGTCGACATCCGTAAATTGGAAAACCATGCGCAGAACGATCCGGACGCCTATGGCTACTCCGGTGCGCTGTGCCGGGCCAACCAGGGGATTATGGAATTCGTCGAGATGTTCAAGGCGCCGATCAAAGTGTTGCACCCGCTGCTGACCGCCACTCAGGAAGGTAACTATAACGGTACCGAGGGTATTTCCGCCCTGCCGTTCAACGGCATTATCCTGGCGCACTCCAACGAATCGGAGTGGGTCACCTTCCGCAACAACAAAAACAACGAAGCCTTCCTCGACCGCGTCTATATCGTCAAGGTGCCCTACTGCCTGCGAGTGTCAGAGGAGATCAAGATTTATGACAAGCTGCTGGATCACAGCGAACTGTCCCATGCGCCATGCGCGCCGGGCACGCTGGAAACCCTGGCGCGCTTCACCGTCCTGTCGCGATTGAAGGAGCCGGAAAACTCCAGCACCTATTCAAAAATGCGGGTCTACGATGGTGAAAGCCTGAAAGATACCGATCCGAAGGCAAAATCGTATCAGGAGTATCGTGATTACGCCGGGGTGGACGAAGGCATGAACGGTCTTTCAACCCGTTTTGCCTTCAAGATACTGTCACGGGTGTTCAACTTCGACCACACCGAAGTGGCAGCCAACCCGGTTCATCTGTTCTACGTACTGGAACAGCAGATCGAGCGTGAACAATTCCCGCAGGATCTGGCGGAAAAATATCTTGAGCATCTGAAAGGCTATCTGATCCCGAAATACGCTGAATTCATTGGCAAAGAGATCCAGACCGCCTATCTGGAATCCTATTCTGAATACGGTCAGAACATTTTTGACCGCTACGTGACCTACGCCGACTTCTGGATCCAGGATCAAGAGTACCGTGACCCTGATACCGGTCAACTGTTTGACCGGGAATCACTTAACGCCGAACTGGAGAAAATTGAAAAACCGGCCGGCATCAGCAACCCGAAGGATTTCCGCAATGAAATCGTCAACTTCGTGCTGCGCGCCCGTGCCAACAACAATGGCCGTAACCCGAACTGGACCAGTTATGAGAAGCTGCGTACGGTGATCGAGAAGAAAATGTTCTCGAACACCGAAGAGTTGCTGCCGGTAATTTCGTTTAACGCCAAGACCTCAACGGACGAGCAGAAAAAACACGACGATTTTGTCGATCGCATGATGGAAAAAGGCTATACCCGCAAGCAGGTTCGCCTGCTGTGTGAATGGTATTTACGGGTAAGGAAATCATCATAACGTCTGTGTCGATATAACTATTCTCAGCCTGTTTCAGACTGCCGCGCGTTAACCGGCGGCAGTTTGCAAGCGTGAGGAAAAAGTTGGCAACGTCGTCTGGGGGAACTATGGCTTACTTTATTGACCGACGGCTTAACGGCAAAAACAAGAGCATGGTTAACCGCCAACGTTTCTTGCGCCGTTACAAGTCACAAATAAAACAGTCGATTGCCGAAGCCATCAACAAGCGTTCGGTCACCGACGTAGACAGTGGCGAATCGGTATCGATTCCGACTGACGATATAAACGAACCGATGTTCCATCAGGGTCGCGGCGGCACACGCCATCGCGTTCACCCCGGCAATGACCACTTTGTGCAGAACGATCGCGTCGAACGTCCGCAAGGCGGCGGCGGCGGCGGTAGCGGCCAGGGCAATGCCAGTCAGGACGGCGAAGGTCAGGACGAGTTCATCTTCCAGATATCCAAGGACGAATATCTCGATCTGCTGTTTGAGGATCTGGCACTGCCGAACCTGAAGAAAAATCAGTACAAGCAGTTGACCGAATTCAAAACGCATCGTGCGGGCTATACCGCCAACGG
Organism: Serratia odorifera; assembly: GCF_900635445.1. Lineage (NCBI taxonomy): Bacteria > Pseudomonadati > Pseudomonadota > Gammaproteobacteria > Enterobacterales > Yersiniaceae > Serratia > Serratia odorifera. The sequence continues at coordinate 3,792,796 of NZ_LR134117.1, read as the reverse complement.
GGTGCCAGCCAACATCAGCGTGGTGCGTTCGCTGCAAAATTCGTTGGCCCGTCGCACCGCCATGACCGCCGGTAAACGACGAGAACTGCAGCAACTGGAACAGCAGCTGACCGATCTGGAAAATACCGAACCGGTTCAACTGCTGGAGGAGGAGCGGCTGCGCAAGGAGATTGCCGAGCTGCGCCAGAAGATCAAAAAAGTGCCGTTTATCGACACCTTTGACTTACGCTACAAAAACTACGAACGTCGCCCTGAACCCTCCAGCCAGGCGGTGATGTTCTGCCTGATGGACGTTTCCGGCTCAATGGATCAGGCCACCAAAGACATGGCCAAGCGCTTCTACATCCTGCTCTACCTGTTCCTCAGCCGAACCTATAAAAACGTCGAGGTGGTTTATATTCGCCACCACACCCAGGCGAAGGAAGTCGACGAACAGGAATTCTTCTATTCGCAGGAAACCGGCGGCACCATTGTATCCAGTGCGCTGAAACTGATGCATGAAGTGGTGGAGGAACGCTACAACCCGGCTCAATGGAACATCTATGCGGCGCAGGCCTCGGATGGCGATAACTGGGCTGACGACTCACCGCTGTGCCATGAGCTGCTGACCAAGAAACTGCTGCCAATGGTACGTTACTACAGCTATATCGAAATCACCCGCCGCGCCCATCAGACGCTATGGCGGGAATATGAAGATTTGCAGGCCAGATTTGATAACTTCGCCATGCAACATATCCGCGAGCCGGATGACATTTATCCGGTATTCCGCGAACTGTTCCGCACGCAAACCGCGTAAAACCATGCCGCGGTCATCAACCGGCCCCCGTGGCCGGTTTTTTTATGCCGCTAACGACACGGCTCACGCGCATTTTTAACTAGGAATTTTACCCATACAGATCTAGAATCTGCCGTAAAAACAACAACAAATGTTTTAGCGGCCCAGAGAAAGGATTTCGTCTGTGAAGGAAATGCTGTGCATTCTTGTTACGACCGGCGCGTTGGCGGTTGTTTTGGCGTGGTTATTTGTTCAAATGCTGCATATTTAACGCTGTATGGCGGCTATGAAGCCCGGCGCGGCGCGGCCGGGACTCAATGGCTCGCAAGGATCAGGATTGCTTGGTTTGCACCCAGAAAGCGTGAATCAGACCCGGGAAGTATCCCAGCAGCGTCAGGATGATATTAAGGATAAACGCGCCACCGATGCCTTTATCCAGCAGCACACCCAGCGGGGGTAAAATAATGGTAAAAACAATACGCCAAAAACCCATGATAACTCCTTAACTTGCTGATGAGTTACCAACATATTATATCCATTTAACAATTTCAATCAGTGATCAATACTGTCTGTGACGACACTGACGCGATCATTGTCGGCTAGGTGTATTTTTTGCATAAAAACCTTGAGCAACGCCGGCGCTTTTATCATTGACTGCCACCAGCAGCGGGTAACCTTTCACTGACCACGGCGGCTGTGGTGGCCCTTCCCCGGCCAACCCAACGGCAAAGACACCCGCCAGGCTTGCAATAACCGAAGATGCCATCTCCTGGTGTTAAACATACTTATAACCAATAAATAAGCGTTCTTTGCCATCATGAGGGCATTGTAATAACAACGTTGCGATAATGTTATTATATGGAGGTATTTTATTAATGCAGATTGGTACGTTATTGCGGCTCGCCAAGGTGATATTACCTCAGGAAATAAAGATACGGCGTCTTAGCATGCAGCAACCGTTGATTCGACGAGGGGAAACTCCTAGAATGCGCGGCTAAATTAAGTCATTGGAATCGGTTTCATGTCGTCGCTGTGGGTTGCTACACAATATTTTTATTTGTTTGGCCTGTTATTTTCTATGGTATTTACCTATCTGGTTAGCCGGGACACGGTTAAAATTCGCTGTATCAGCGCACTCACCATCGGCCTGACCTGGCCATTAAGTCTGCCGGTAGTATTGTTGTTTTCGCTGTTTTAAGCCGGAATCACCCCGCCCGCACTGCGACGGGGTGTTAATGGTTTACCCTGGCATGGCGATCAGAAATCGTAACCCACGGTAGCAACGACGCTACGCTCCTGCCCCCAATAGCAGTAACCGGTGCCATAACAGGCAGCGACGTATTTCCTGTCGGTCAGGTTATTGACGTTCAACTGCACATAGGCTCCTTTCAACGACGGCGCCAACTGATCCATCTTCATTCTCACCGATGCATCCAGTAAGGTCACCGAAGGAATACGCAGGGTATTTTCGTTATCAGCCCATTGTTTTCCGATGTAACGCACCCCTGCCCCCAGGTTAACGCCATAGCCTGCGTCATATTGCCCCCACAGGGATGCCGTTTGATCCGGTGCCAAATAAGGCGTATTGCCGTCATTGCCATCAACCGCATCTTTGAACTTCACTTTATTGTAACTATAGCCGGCGATCAGGCTCAGACGCTCGGACAGCCTGGTACGCGCCTCCAATTCAATCCCCTGCGAATGAACCTTGCCCGCCGGGACGTAATAGCTTTGCTGCACCACCCGATTTGCCACGTTTTTCTGCGTCAGGTCGTACAACGCCACACTGTACAGCGAGCTGCTGCCGGGCGGTTGGTACTTGAGGCCGACCTCATACTGCTCGCTGGTACTCGGCTTGAGCATATGCCCGTCCTGATCCGCCAACGCTTCCGGCGTTACCGCAGAGCTGTAACTGGCGTAAGGGGACAGCCCATTGTCGAAGTTGTACAGCAGCGAGGCACGGCCGCTGAAGTGGTGATCGTTGCGCGCATCGGAAGTACCAGCCGTCAGGTTGTCGTTCTTGCTTTCCAGGCGATCGTAGCGGCCCGACAAATTGAGATACCAGTTATACAGGCTGATTTCATCCTGCAAATACACGCCGGTCTGTTCATAGTGGCGTCGTGAATCGGTGCGTGCCAGGTTACTGAGCACCGGCTGCTGCGCGGCGCCGGTATAGGGGTTCAAATCGGTTGCCTGCGCAGTTTCATCCCACAGGTTGTTGCGAAAACGCTGATAATCGAGCCCCAGCATCACCTTATGCTCCACCGGACCGGTAGCAAAATCGGCTTCCAGTTGGTTATCCACCGCATAGGCATCCAAGGAGGTATTGGAGCCGCTGTAGTAGCGGTGCAACATACTGTGATCGTCATTCCAGCCAATCTGATACACCTGTTCCAACGCTACGTTGGAATGGGTGTAGCTGCCGTTTTGCCGGAAAGTCCACACGTCGTTAAAGCTGTGGGAAAATGCGTAGCTGTAGATTTGCTCCCAGCGCTTGAAGACGTTATGACCGCTGTCGCCGTCGAAGAAACCGCGACCCAGCTTATCGCCCTGGCTGGAATACAGGCTGCCGTCGGCAGGCACTGCGCTGTGGTAGCCGCCGGAAGGATCTTTTTGCAGGTACGCCTTCAGCAGCAGCGAGGTATTGGCCGTCGGTTGCCACAGCAACGAAGGAGCGATTGCGTAGCGTTCTTCACGCTGGTGATCGTACATGGTTTCACTGCTACGGGTCATGCCGGTCAAACGATAGGCCCACTGCTCGGATAACGGCCCGGTAACGTCAAAAGCGCCGCCTTTGGTGGCGTTGTTACCCCCCATCACGTTGACATGCCCTTCGCTGGCGAAACGCGGCTGTTTACTGGTCAACGCCACCAGCCCGCCGGGAATACTCTGACCATACATTACCGAGGATGGCCCTTTGATCACGTCAATGCGTTCGAGGAACCAGGGATCGACCTGCAACGCGTTGTAGCTGCCGCTGTCACTCAGCAGACGGAGTCCGTCCAGAAAGGTATTGTTGACATCACCGCCGTGAAATCCGCGCAGTGCAATGGTGTCGTAGCGCGTGGCGCCACCGGCAAAGTTAGTGAAGACGCCAGGTGTATACTTCAGCGCATCATTAACGGTGAGCGCATTCTGATCGGTCATTTGTTGACGCGTGATAACCGAAACCGACTGTGCGGTTAAAATCAACGGCGTATCGGTTTTTGTCGCCCCACGGCTGGTGGCGGCGGTGTAGCCGTGGGTTGCTGAATCCGCCGTATCGGCCGGCGCTGCGCTGACCACCAGCGTATCTTCGGCCCACGAGGCCAGTGGCATAAACAACGCGATGGAGCAAAACACCGCACTGCGTTTGGTGAGTAAATTCCCAGACATAGTTAATTCCTGTAGAAGCGATAAAAAATCACCGCATGCTCCTGCCGGCAGCAACGCTGGCTGCCGCATCCGCAAAAAGGTTCCCCAAGCATCGGTGCAAAAAACAAACGATAAAACGAATGGCAATGATAATTATTATCTTTATGATGGTTTAAGTTCAAGCAGCGTTGCATTTTTTGTCGAGGCTATCAGATTTTCCTGTCAAGCTGGGCTTAACAGTAAGCTTGTAAATACTGTGGGTATTACCTGTCGGCATCAGACAAAACTGCCCGCTTAACGAGGGTTAAAAAATGAAATCAGGCGGGAAATAAGCAACATGCAGCCAAAAATTACCACGTTCAACGCCAACCATAGCGCCAGTAGATATAAAAAAGGCTGATAGGCTGGAATACCGCGAGCAGCGGAGAACGGGTTGTAATGCCAGAATTTAATAATGGCAAAAGGATTAAGATTAAGCTGAAGGAAGTAATAGGTGGTTAATGCCGGCGGCAGAATCAAATACACCAGCAGCATCATCGCCATGGCCAGCTGGGTAAAAATACTGTTACTAAAATCTTTCATATCAAAAAGTTACCATATTTTTACTGGTTAACCAACGCAATAAAGACACCGTTATCAACAGACAAAATGAACGTTGTAGAGTTCCTTGCCGACTAAAAAATAAATCCGCCGGGATGTTTAGTTTCCATTTAGTTATGCGATGTTAAAAACGGAGCAACTCAAGGAGGGCACCATGCAATCAGACGATGATTCAAACATCGCCAACGCAAGAAAAAGAAAAATAATTTACGGTTGGTATATTTATACAATCTACGTGCTGTTGATATTTAATATTTATATGGCAGTTTATAACACCTGCGTGCGACATCCGATCGAAATGCCCCTGGTTTCTGTAGCACATAGTTTGTTCATTGCCTGCCTATTGCATCAGATCCTGAAGAAACGGACGCGCTTCACCTGGGTGATGCTGGTTTACTTTATCATTATGCGCCTGTATTACGCCAATGTGCTGCACGTCGAGTTCGGCCTGTTCGGCTGTGCTTTGGTATTGCTGATCATCACCCTGTTGCTGACCGGCACCGTGGTGATCGGACAAATGGCGACGCCGCCGGTAAAACAGGACTGGCTGGCGGCCTTGGGGTGGAAACAGGCCGTAGCGCTGATCGCCATTGCAGCGCTGGTGACCAGGTTGATTACCATTGATTATTTGTCGTGAGACGGCCGCAGTTCGCTGGGGATATGTGGCTCAGACACATCAACCATACGACAAACTTTGCTGTAACTGCTGGATTGCTCACAGATCTTGTCGGTGACGTACGCACCGAGGTATCCCAATAGCAGCAGATAGATCAACATACATAAAATAAAGATCAGCGTTCTCACCAATAACAACCACTGTGGTAGCAAAACAGCGCCTATCATAGCGTGATTTTGTAGCGACCGCATGCCGCTCCGCCGATGAATAACGGTGGTCATCGCCAGATCAATAATGTTATGTTATCACATATCATAAACTTCTCTGCGTAGACGGTGACATGGAACAACCCCACCCGCCGGTTTTGGCCGTACAACAATTAAACATCACGCTCGATGGCGAACGCAAAATACAGGATTTGAACTTCGTGCTGCATGCCGGCGAGCGCGTCTGTTTGCTCGGCGCTTCCGGCGCCGGTAAATCGCTGACCGCTGCAGCGCTGCTTGGTACGCTGGCGTCCAATGCGGAGGTTGATGGCAGCATCAGCCTGCATGGCATCCCCTTGGCAGGCGTGCGTCTGCAACAACGTGGCCGTCTGCCGATAGCGGCGATTTTCCAGGATCCGTTCACCGCACTGAACCCATTGGTCACGGTTGGCCAGCAATTGACGATGGCGCTACGCTATCAACGCTCACTTTCCCGCCGCCAGGCCAACCACTGCGCCAGCGATATGCTGCAGGCGCTCGGTTTGTCACCGCAGCAGACGCTGGCACGCTATCCCGGTCAACTGTCTGGTGGACAATGCCAGCGCATCTGTACCGCTCTGGCGCTGGCAGGCCAGCCGTCGCTGCTGATTGCCGATGAACCCACCAGCGCATTGGATATGGTCAGCCAGCACCAATTGCTCGAGGTATTGCGCAGCCATCATCGGCCGCACGCCGCCCCCGCACTGCTGTTTATTACTCACGATATCGCGCTTGCCGCAGGGCTGTGCCAGCGCGCGCTGGTGCTGTCGCATGGCCGTCTGGTTGAGCAAGGCCCGTTGGACCAGTTACTGCAACAACCAAAACATCCCTATAGCCAACGGTTGGTGGCGGCGATGCAGATGCAGACGCCGCCACCAGGTGACAGTCCGCATTTGCGTCAGGCAGGTTAACCATGTTTGAGTCATTTATCAGTTTGCAAAACGTCAGCCGACTTTATGATGGACACAAAACCGGCCTTTGGCCCTGCAATATTAATCTGCGCGCTGATGAATGCGTCGGATTGGTCGGCTGCTCCGGTGCCGGTAAAACAACCCTGCTGAAGCTGCTGCTGGCACTCGATGCCTGCGATGGTGGACGCATCGTCTGCCAGGGGCAGCCGATCGCTGCGGCAACGGGCAGTAAGCTGCGCTGGTATCGGCGATTGGTACAATACGTACCGCAGGACGCTGTGGCATCGCTTAACCCACGCCATAACGTCGCACAGCTGATTGCCGAACCGCTGCGTCAACTGACCGATGCTGGCAATGTGGCATCACGCGTTGCCCAGGCGTTGCGCCAGGTGGAGCTTGATGATCGACTGATGCAAGCCCGGCCAGGCGAACTGTCTGGCGGCCAGGCCCAGCGGGTGGCGCTGGCACGCGCCATGGTCGTGCAGCCACGATTTTTATTGGCCGATGAACCAGTGAGCGGGCTTGATCTGCCCCTGCGGCGGCAGATTATTACCCTGCTGGCGAGCCTCGCCGAACGGCAAAAAATGGGTATGCTGATTGTTTCGCATGATATTTCGCTGGTCAGCGCCTTGTGCCAACGCACACTGGTCATGGATCAGGGTCGGATCGTCGAAGACCGCCCGACCGCCGAGCTGTTGCAGGCACCACGTCACACCGCCACCCAGGCGCTGATCGCCGCGATCCCGCCGGTTCCTTGTCCCCCTGCTGAAATACCATGGAGCTGTTGATGCCATACCTGCGCTTACCAAACCCGATCGGCTGTGTGCTGACCGGCAGCTTATTGCTAAGCGGCTGTTTCGATCCACCGCAACAACCCAAAAACCACGACGGCGAGCAACGCCTGCGGGTAGCCATGCTGCAACCACCGCGATCCGGCCTGACTCCGTTGAGCGATGACGCCTTTAAACTGTCACGCTGGAGCACTGCCGAAACGCTGGTAACGTTAAATGCTAACGGTGATGCCACGCCGGCACTGGCGGAAAAATGGCAGCAGATTGACGCACACCGCTGGCGTTTTCAGTTGCGTCAGGGCGTCAGATTTCACGATGGCACGCTGTTTAACGCCCTCAGCGTAGTGCGTTCTCTGACTGCCGCCATGCAGGCTGCGCCCAAACCGCGCATCCTTGACGGCGTACAGCTCAACGTCAAGGCTGACGATGAGTATACGGTCATGGTCAGCACCGCGACGCCCGATCCGTTGCTGCCCCAGCGGCTGTCGAGTCCGCAATTGGCGATACTGGCCGAGCGCGCCTATGGCGCCAACGGCGTGGTCAATCCGCTGCGTGCCGGCACCGGGGCGTTTGTACTGACCGCAGTCAACGGCACCAGCAGCGCCAGGCTGGATCGCTTTGACGGCTATTGGGGGCAGCGCGCCGCCGCACCGGGAATTGACGTCAGTTTCGTGCCTGACGGCAGCGCTCGCGCCGCCGCGCTGCGCACCGGCGAAGCCGATGTGGTCGAAGCCGTGCCGGTGGCACAGGTGGCGCTGATCGATCCGCCCCGGGTACATCAAGTTCCGATGCCGCGCACCAATACGCTGTATCTCAATACGCAGTACGGCACGTTTAGCGACCCGGCGCTGCGTGCGCTGGTGGCCACGGCGATTCAACGCCAGCCGCTGGTGGAAAACGTGTACGAAGGACGGGCAGACATCGCCGCTGGCCTGCTTGGCCCGGCGTTGCCCTGGGCGGCTGAGCTGCGACAGCCGCAACCGCCCATCACGCCTCCAGCGTCGGCCAACGGCGCCGTTATCACTCTGGCAACCTTCAGCGATCGTGCAGAACTGCCTGAAGTAGCAGTATATCTGGCACAGCAACTCGCCGCCGCCGGCTTTGTGGTCAAACAGGAAGTCCGCGAATACGCGCATATTGAAGCCGATGCGCTGGCGGGCAAGTTCGACGCATTCATCCTGTCACGCGCCACCGTGCTGGACTCCGGCGATCCGGTCGCTTATCTGTACAGCGACTTTGCCTGTCAGGGTTCGTTTAACCTCGCGCAACTGTGCGACAGTCAGGTAGATGCCGCACTAGGCCACGCTGCCGCCCTGCCTGCCGGCGTCGAACGGCGGCAGGCCATCATCGCGGCAGAAAGCCGCATACTGGCAACCCATGCGGCCATTCCACTGCTGCATGAACGGGTGATTCAAGGCGAGGCCGCCGGCGTGCAACAGGTGGCGCGCGATCCACGTGAGCGCCTGCTGATCACGCCGGCATCGCGAGTGGTGCAGCCGCAATGAGGCATATAGTGCAATCGGCGTTGCCCTGGGGTTCACGTTTACTGGCATTAGCGAGTACGGTGATGCTAATCGGATTACTGCCGTGGCTGTCGGGACGCGATCCGGCACTGAGCCTGCTGCGCGCGCGCTCCGGGGATCAGATCGCCACGCCTGAAGCATTGGACGCCATACGCCAGCGTTACGGGCTGGAAGACGGCCCCTTGGCTCTGTTGGGGCATTGGTTGTCAGGATTGCTGCACGGCGATGCCGGCAACTCGTGGATTTCCGGCCAACCGGTACTGCCTGGCATGCTACGCGCCACCGGCGTTTCATTAAGCTTGATGGCCTACGCGCTAGCGGTTGCGCTGGCCATCGCCCTGTTGCTGGCAGTACCAACCCTATGGCGCGGCTTGCGCGGCGTTAACCGCCCCTCCGTCGGCATTATCGCCACCAGCCTGACCGCTCTGCCAGAGTTTCTGTTGGCGACGCTGTTATTGATCGTCGGCGCGGTCTGGTTAGGCTGGCTGCCGCCGTTTGGCTGGCAAGGTTGGCAACACGCGGTTTTACCTGCATTGGCGCTGGGCTTGCCCGCCGGCGGACTGCTCGGCCTGTTGCTCAACGACGGACTGGCGCTAACCTTCAGCGAGCGCTGGTTATTAAACTGGTGCCTGGCCGGCATTCCCTGGCATCAGCGCCTGCTGGCGGTGTTTCGGCGCACCCTGCCGGCGTTATTGCCGCAGTTGGGGCTGGTACTGGTCGGCCTCACCGGCGGAGCGGTGGCGGTAGAAAAGATATTTGCCATTCCGGGCCTCGGGCGTGCCACGCTGGGCGCTGCCGTCGCGCAGGATTTACCGGCGTTGCAGTGTGGCGTGTTATTGCTGTTGGCCATCGCATTTGCCGCCGGCCTGTTGGCACACACGTTACACTACCTGCTCCTGGGACGTAGCGGCATCACGCTGCCCAATACCCGCCCGGCGGAAGCCGTGCACCACGGCGGTTATCTGGTTGTTGGCATTACCGCGGTCATTCTGTGCCTGCTGATATTGAGCGGTTTGTTACGCGATCCGCTGGCATCGCTGCATTTACGTCTGCAACCGCCCAGTCTGGCGTTGCCGCTCGGTGCCGACGCCACCGGCCGCGATATCCTGGCGCGGGTGGCTTACGGCGCGTGGCATACCAGCCTGCTGGCACTGGCGGTCAGCGTCTGTGCGCTGCTGTTGGGATTATTGCTTGGCCTGATGCCACGGCTGCTGTGCGGCATCATCGAAACCGCCAACGCTACGCCGCCGATTATCGCCGGATTGATGGTTGTCGCCGTCACCGGTCCCTCATCCTACGGCGCAGCCTGCGCGGTGTTGCTGGTCAGTTGGGCGCCGCTGGCCGCGCACTGTGCCGCGTTGCTGCACGAAACCCGCCGACAGCCCTATATTCGCATGTTGCCGATACTGGGCGTCGGTCCGCTGCGTAGACTGACGCATTATCTGCTGCCGGCGGTGATCGGCCCGCTATCGCGTCATGCCATGTTACGGCTGCCGGGTATTGCGCTGGCGCTGGCCGCCTTGAGTTTTCTTGGCCTGGGGCCGCAACCGCCCAGCGCCGAATGGGGATTGGTGCTGGCCGAAGGCATGCCATATCTCGAGCGCGCGCCGTGGACGGTATTGGCACCGGCCTGCGCGCTGTTGCTATTGTCGTTACTGGCGGTGTCATTGGCCGGAGCGCTGGGGAGCAATCATGGTCGAGCACGCAGTCATCCCGCGCTTGTAGTACCATAGTGGCAAGTTATTAATCTTGGGATCTGCCAATGCATCATTTGATGTTGGATATTGAAACGCTGGATATCAAACCGAGTGCCGTTATTCTGGTCGTCGCCGGGGTATTCTTTGATCCACGTACCGGTCAGTTGGGCGCCGAGTTCGAAACCGCCGTCAGCAGCCAGAAGGCACAGCCGGGGCGCACCATCAGCCTGGATACCGTCGCCTGGTGGGCCAGACAGTCGGATGAAGCACGCAAACTGGCGTTTGCCGGCAGCGACAGCCTCAAGCGGGTGCTGACCAGCTTCAGCCGGTTTATCCACATCAACAGCAGCGACAGCGTCAAAGTCTGGGGCAATGGCAAAGAGTTTGATTGTGCCATCCTCGAACATGCCTACCAGCAGTTGGACATGCCCTGTCCGTGGAAATTCTGGGATACCCAGGATGTTCGCACGGTAATTACGCTGGCTGAACTGCACGGTTTCAACCCGAAAAAAGACCGGCCGTTTGAAGGCACGCCACACCGGGCACTGGACGATGCCAAGCATCAGGCACGTTACATCGCCGATGCGGTTTCAGCATTGTATTACCGCAAAGGTCCATCGCTTCCGACAGCGTAACCCCCTTTGCTCGATGCTCTCCGGCCTGACTGGCCGCACGCCAGCCATGGCGGCTCTTTCCATTTGCCGCCAGACCCACTACTCTAGCCCTCTTTGTCACTTGGATGTGCTGTTTTTGTTATGCAAAAATTTCTGTTACTGCTTCTCAGTCTGGTGTTGCTTGGCCCATTGGGCATCGATCTTTATCTGCCGACCATTCCGGCGATTGCCGTCGGCCTGAACAGCAGCGAGGCGCTGATCCAATCGACGATTTCGCTGTTTATCCTGGTGCTCGGACTCGGCCAGATCATCGCCGGACCGCTGGTGGATAACTATGGCCGCAAGCCGGTCGCGTTGGCCGGGGTGGTTATCTATATGATCGGCGCGGCGATGGCGGCGTTGGCAACCACTCCTGGCTGGTTTATCGCTTCGCGGCTGTTGCAGGGCGTTGCCGTGTGCTGTACCGCCGTAGTGGCATTTAGCGGCGTGCGGGATCGCATGAACGGCGACGATGCCGCCCGCGCCTTTGGTTTTCTGAATGGCACGCTCAATATTATTCCGGCGCTCGCCCCATTGCTCGGCGGCCTGCTGGCGGAAGCCCTTGGCTGGCGCGCGCCGTTCTGGTTCCTGGTCGGCTATGCGCTGCTGGTATTGATACTGATCGCCCTGCGCCTGCCGGAAACCCGCCCGGCCGATACGCTGCCGGTTAAAAGCTTGCCGCTGCGCCAGTATGCCGGTATTTTGCGCCAACGGCGTTTTCTGTCGTTTTCGCTGGTGAACGCCGGCGCAATGGGTATGGCGCTGACCTACGTTTCGTTGGCGCCCAATGTGCTGATGGGCACTGCCGGGCTAACGCCGTTGCAGTTTTCGCTGGTATTCGGCGCCAACGGCTTCTGGATCATGCTGGTGAGTTTTTTCGCCAACCGGTTGATTCGCAAGGTCGGGCGGCCGTTCTGTCTGGCCACCGGCGGTCTGTTGATGGGGCTTGGCTGTCTCGGCCTGCTGCTCGGCGTGGAGGTATTGACGCCGGCGGCACAAACCCACTGGCTGGTATATATGCTGCCGGTCGCCAGCGCCTGCGCCGGTTTGGCATTTATGATGGGGCCGGCGACCAGCTATGCGCTGGAGCCGTATTCCAACGAGGCCGGTGTCGCATCGGCGCTGGTCGGTTTTGTGCAGATGGCCGGCGGCGCCGCGCTGGGCTTGTTGGCCATGGCGCTGCCGTTGCAGCCCAAGCTGGCGCTGGCGCTGGTGATGCTGGCAGGATGTGCTCTGGCGCTGCACGCGCGCCAGCGCAGCAAGCAGATCAAAGGTCAGTTGAACAAGATCGGTTAACCGCTTACCACCGGCACCCGCTGAGCCAACGCCGTCAGCAGCTCGTACCCCAGCGTACCGGCTGCGGCGGCCACCTCATCCACCGGCAGATGACGTCCCCATAGTTCCACCGGCGTACCGATGCTGGCCTGCGGGCAGGAGGTTAAATCAACCGCCAGCATATCCATCGAAACCGTCCCTACGGTGCGCGTCAACACCCCATCCACCCATACCGGCGTACCGCTGGGGGCATGGCGCGGATAGCCATCGGCATAACCGCAGGCCACGATGCCGATGCGCTGTACGGCAGATGCGGCGTAGCGCCAGCCGTAGCCGACGCGATCGCCGGGCTGAAGCGTTTGCAGCGCGATGATTTCACTGCGCAGCGACATCGTCGGCTGAAGACCGGTCTCGGCGATATCACGCCACTGGCCGCTCGGCGATGCGCCATAGAGTACAATACCTGGCCGCACCCAACTACCGTGCGTCGCCGGGTGCCACAGCGTCGCGGCGGAATTGGCCAGACAACGCGGCAAGGGTAGCGCTGCTGCCGCGGCATCGATGGTCGCCATCTGCTGCGTCACGCCCTGCGGGCCATCGGCGGTGGCAAAATGGCTCATCAACGTGATCGCCGCAATATTGCGGATCTGTTGCGCCTGCTGCCAGACCTGCGGCAGTCGTGCCGGCGCAAACCCCAGACGGTTCATGCCGCTGTTGATTTTTAGGTAAACCGCCAGCGGGGCCGACAGTTGCGCCTCGGCAATGGCCGCCAACTGCCAGTCACTGTGCACGGCGGTTGTCAGACGATAACGGTCAATCAGCGCCAGGTCTTGCGCCTGGAAAAAACCCTCCAGCAGCAGTATCGGCCCTTGCCAGCCGGCGTCACGCAGCATCACCGCTTCGGCGAGATCCAGCAGGGCGAAACCGTCGGTGTTCGCCAGGCTTTGCCATACCCGGTCAATCCCATGGCCATAGGCATTGGCCTTGACCACCGACCAGATTTTTGGCGGTTGGCGCAAAGCGGCGGATCACCTGCAGGTTATTGTCAAACGCGGCAAGATGCAGCGTAGCGCTAATCGGGCGGGGCATGGGCTCTCCTTCGGGCCGGATTTAAGGGCCGCTGGCGGGGACCAGCGGCAATAATGCGAGGATTAACGTACTGGGTGCACGCCTTTCAACGGAACGCTACGTGAGTTGCGAAACCCCGCACTGTAACGCGCCACCGATAAATCATCGGAGGGTATTGCCGGGGTGGTCCCTGAGATCAGATCGGCAAGCAACTGGCCGGAACCGCAGGCCATGGTCCATCCCAGCGTGCCATGACCGGTGTTCAGGTAGAGGTTTTTCACCGAGGTGCGACCGACTATCGGCGTGCCGTCCGGCGTCATCGGGCGTAGCCCGGTCCAGAAGGTCGCCTGTTCGACGTTGCCGCCGTTCGGATACAGATCGCGCACCACCATCTCCAGCGTTGCGCGGCGCTTTTGCTCCAACTCGGTATTGAACCCGACGATCTCGGCCATGCCGCCAACGCGGATACGCTGGTCGAAGCGGGTAATGGCGATTTTGTAGGTTTCATCCAGCACGGTCGAAAACGGTGCCGCCGAGGCGTCGGTAATCGGAATAGTCAGCGAATAGCCTTTCAACGGATATACCGGTATCGACACCAGCCCACGCAGCAGCGCGGTGGAATAGGAACCGAAGGCAACCACATAGCTGTCGGCGGTCAATAGCTGGTCGCCACATTGCACACCGCTAATTTTGTCCCCCTCCACCAGCAGGCGATCCACGCTGTGGTTGTACAGAAAGGTTACGCCCGCCTGTTGCGCCATCGCCGCCAATTGCTGGGTAAACAGCTGACAATCACCGGTTTCGTCATTCGGCAACTGCAAGCCACCGGTCAGTTTATGCGCAACCTGAGCCAGCGCCGGTTCAGCGCTTGCCAGTTGGCCTGCATCGAGCAATTTATACGGGACACCGGCATCTTCCAATACTGCGATGTCCTTCGCGGCGTTTTCATACTGCTGCTGGGTACGGAACAGTTGTAAGGTACCGCCCTGGCGACCTTCGTATTGAATGCCGGTTTCCTGGCGCAGTGCTTTGATGCAGTCACGGCTGTATTCGGCCAACCGCACCATGCGCCCTTTGTTGGTCATGTAATGGGAGACATTGCAGTTTTTCAGCATCTGCCACATCCAGTTGAGCTGGAAGCTGCTGCCGTCCAGGCGAATCGCTAATGGCGCATGGCGTTGGAACATCCATTTAATTGCTTTCAACGGCACGCCGGGAGCGGCCCAGGGCGCGGCGTAACCGGGGGAGATCTGGCCGGCATTGGCGGCGCTGGTTTCCATCGCCGGGCCCGATTGACGGTCGATCACCGTAACCTCATGACCGGCCTTCGCCAAATACCAGGCACTGGCTACGCCGACTACCCCACTACCTAAAATTAACACTCGCATCGTTGACTCCGGCCCCAGGCATGATAAAGCATAATATTCTGCTCACAGGAAATTAACTCAGAGGAAAAAACCATCCAACAAATTAATCATCAAACGTGACTGATTTCACAATTAATTTATCGTTCAACTGAGATTGTTTTGCAATAGACGGCAACAAATAGCGATAACCTGTGGCAAAAGCCGCTATAACCGGCCAATTACCGTCTTTTTTGCTAGCATTGACAGCATTGTCATCATCGTAAATTGGCCTAGCGTGCAACATGCCATTAACAGAATATAAAAATATCGCCACCATTAACCGCAGAATAATAATCCATAAAACAGCCCATTCATCGCAATATCATTTGCCAGGGAGCGCACTCGGCGTCAGCATAAAAATTCGCTCATAAATCGGACGACCTTGACCGATGAGCCAGTGCGTTGAATTTTTAGGTTTTATAACCCATCCCCCCTGCCCGGTTTTGAGCTACGATTGTTACAGGGCCGCCGCTATGAGCCGGGCCCGTTAATAACGAGGGGTGCGCTGATGTCTACTTCAACACATGATCACATTACGGATGAAAAACGTCTGAGCGATGGACCGGACTGGACGTTCGAGCTGCTGCAAGTGTATCTGGATCATATCGATCGCGTAGCCAAGCATTACCGACTGGACACCTATCCGCATCAAATCGAAGTGATTACCTCCGAACAAATGATGGATGCCTATTCCAGCGTCGGTATGCCGATCAACTATACCCATTGGTCATTCGGCAAAAAATTCATCGAGACCGAGCAGCGATACAAGCATGGACAGCAAGGGTTGGCCTATGAAATTGTTATCAACTCCAATCCCTGCATTGCCTATCTGATGGAAGAAAATACCATCACCATGCAAGCGCTGGTGATGGCGCATGCCTGTTATGGACATAATTCATTTTTCAAGAACAACTATCTGTTCCGCAGTTGGACCGATGCCAGTTCGATCGTCGATTATCTGCTGTTCGCCCGCCACTACATCAGCGAATGCGAAGAGCGCTACGGGGTGGTCGAAGTGGAAAAACTGCTCGACTCCTGCCATGCATTGATGAGTTACGGCGTCGATCGCTATAAACGCCCACAGAAAATTTCATTGCAGGAGGAAAAGGCTCGGCAAAAAAGCCGGGAAGAATACCTGCAAAGCCAGGTCAATTCGCTGTGGAAAACCCTGCCGCGCGTCGAGCGGGAAGAAGCGCCGGAACAGGCTCACCGCTATCCCGCCGAGCCGCAGGAAAATATTCTCTATTTTATGGAGAAGAACGCACCGCTGCTGGAACCGTGGCAGCGCGAAGTGCTGCGCATCGTACGCAAGGTGAGTCAGTATTTCTATCCGCAGAAGCAGACGCAGGTGATGAACGAAGGCTGGGCGACCTTCTGGCATTACACCATTCTCAATCACCTGTACGACGAAGGCCGGGTGAGCGATCGCTTTATGCTCGAGTTCCTGCACAGCCATACCAACGTGGTATACCAACCGCCGTACAACAGCCCTTATTACAATGGCATCAACCCGTATGCCC
Organism: Serratia odorifera; assembly: GCF_900635445.1. Classification (NCBI taxonomy): domain Bacteria; kingdom Pseudomonadati; phylum Pseudomonadota; class Gammaproteobacteria; order Enterobacterales; family Yersiniaceae; genus Serratia; species Serratia odorifera. Next base: position 3,776,362 of record NZ_LR134117.1, on the reverse strand, counting down.
TCGGGTTCGCCATGTTCCAGGATATCAAACGTATCTGCCAGTCGCCGACGGAAGAAGATCGCTACTGGTTCCCGGATATCGCCGGCAAAGACTGGCTGGACACCCTGCATTTCGCCATGCGGGACTTCAAGGACGAAAGTTTTATCAGCCAGTTTCTGTCGCCGAAGGTGATGCGTGACTTCCGGTTGTTTACCGTGCTGGATGACGATCGCAACAATTATCTGGAGATCGCGGCAATCCATGACGAAGCCGGCTACCGGGCGATTCGCCAGGAATTGTCAGCCCAGTACAACCTGAGCAATCACGAACCGAACATCCAAATCTGGAACGTTGACCTGCGCGGCGACCGTTCACTGACCATGCGCTATGTACCGCAAGAGCGTGCGCCGCTGGACAAAAGCCGCCGCGAGGTCATGAAGCACCTGCACCGCCTGTGGGGGTTCGACGTGATTTTGGAACAGCAAAACGAAGATGGCAGCATTGAACTGCTGGAGCGTTGCCCGCCCGCGCCCCAACACGCTGTAATTGAACGCAACAAAAAAGGGGCGCCAGTCAGTGCGCCCCTTTCGATTGCCAATCCTGCCCTAGCGACGAGCTTCCGTCAGATCGCTTGGCATGGTGCCCTGCATACTGTGCCAGATGGCGCCGCTTTCCTTGCCATAATTACGCACCGTATCCATCACCTGATCGTACATTTTCTCGTGGCACAGCATCGACAGCTTGCTGTAGAAGTTCAACGCCAGCTTGCGCGCTTCCGGATTGGAGAAATAGTAGCGACCCACGCGGGTGTACAGGCCTTTGAGACCGTTGAAGATCAAACCGTAAATGGGATTGCCGGAAACAAACGCCAGCCCACGGAAGATTTCGTAATCCAGCTTGTTGAACGCTTCAGCCTGGTCTTCCACCTCGGTGGCTTTTGCCAGCACTTCCTGCGCCTGTTCCGGATGGTTGCGTACCGCCGCCCGGATAAAGATCGATGCAATATTGGTGCGCACCGACAACAGATTGTCGATCAGCTGCGGCACGCTGTTATGATCGAGGCGCGCCAGCGTTTCCAGAATATTAAGACCGGACGTTTCCCAAAAGTTGTTCACTTTGGTCGGTTTGCCATGCTGAATGGTAAGCCAGCCGTCACGGGCCAAACGTTGCAAAACCTCTCGTAACGTGGTGCGCGTGACCCCAATCAGTTCAGAAAGCTCACGCTCCGCGGGCAAAATAGAGCCAGGGGGGAAGCGATTATTCCAAATACTTTCGATAATGTATTCTTCCGCGAAACCGGCAGGACTCTGCGCCTTAATGACCATGTTTTTGACGTTCCGTAGCGACGATAATCAGAATTAGTAGTCTGCTGATCATACCAGATCGCTCCGGCATGACATAGCATGAGCGAAAAACAATAAACGAAAGTGTGCATAACCTGGCAAAAAATAGGCAAAAAAAGCAAAGCGTGCCAATTTTCGTCGGTATTTTCCGTCTCGGTTGCATCACGGCAAGTGGCATTGGTAGGGTAGCAGTTACTATTTGGTAAAGGGTTGTAGAAGCAGCATGGACATGACAACGCGCAGTGCGCTAGTAAAAAATTTTCTTGGCCAGTCGCCCGACTGGTACAAACTGACCATTATTGCCTTTTTATTGATCAATCCATTGGTCTTTTTCCTGGTCAGCCCGTTCGCTGCCGGCTGGCTGCTGGTGGTGGAGTTTATCTTTACCCTGGCGATGGCACTCAAGTGTTACCCGTTGCAGCCCGGCGGTTTGCTGGCCATTGAAGCCGTAGCTATCGGCATGACCAGCCCAGCTCACGTTGGCGAGGAGATCGCCAATAATCTGGACGTCCTGCTGCTGCTGATCTTTATGGTCGCCGGCATTTATTTCATGAAGCAGTTGCTGCTGTACGTCTTCACTAAACTGCTGCTGAATATTCGTTCAAAAATGCGCCTGTCGCTGGCCTTCTGTCTGGCGGCGGCCGTACTTTCCGCGTTTCTGGATGCGCTGACGGTGGTTGCGGTAGTGATCAGTGTCGCCACCGGGTTTTACTCGATTTATCACAATGTGGCCTCCAATCAACCCGACGGTAAGCATGACGTTGGTGACGACAGTAATATTGACGGTGAAGACCGCAAGCAAACGCTGGAGCAGTTCCGCGCCTTCCTGCGCAGCCTGTTGATGCATGCCGGCGTCGGTACCGCACTGGGCGGCGTCATGACCATGGTGGGCGAGCCGCAAAACCTGATCATCGCCAAGAGCGCCGGTTGGGCCTTCGGCGATTTCTTTTTGCGTATGGCACCGGTTACGCTACCGGTTTTCGTCTGCGGTTTACTGGTGTGCCTGCTGGTTGAGCGCTTTGGCGTCTTTGGCTACGGCGCAACGTTGCCGGAACGCGTGCGTGAGGTGCTGAAAGACTATGACATCAAAGCGACCGAAAAACGCAGTCGCCAGGACAAGGTCAAACTGGTGATCCAGGCGTTGATCGGCGTTTGGCTGGTTCTGGCGCTGGCGCTGCACCTGGCCGAAGTTGGTCTGATCGGCCTGTCGGTGATTATCCTCGCCACCTCGTTATGCGGCCGTGACCGACGAACACGCCATCGGCAAGGCATTCCAGGAAGCGTTGCCGTTTACCGCCCTGCTGACGGTGTTCTTCACCGTGGTGGCGGTCATTATTGAACAACATCTGTTTACGCCGGTCATCACCTTCGTGCTGCAGGCCGAACCGTCGGCGCAGCTGGTGTTGTTCTACCTGTTCAACGGTCTGCTTTCTTCGGTATCCGACAATGTTTTTGTCGGCACCGTGTACATCAACGAAGCCCATGCCGCCCTGACCAACGGCGCCATTTCCCTCAAACAGTTCGAAATGCTGGCGGTGGCGATCAACACTGGTACCAACCTGCCCTCGGTTGCCACGCCCAATGGCCAGGCGGCGTTCCTGTTCCTGTTGACCTCGGCTCTCGCCCCGCTGGTGCGCCTGTCTTATGGCCGCATGGTATGGATGGCATTGCCGTACACGCTGGTGCTGACCATTACCGGCCTGCTGTGCGTTGAATATACCCTGGCACCGATGACCGACCTGTTAACCCAATGGCACTGGATCAGCCAGCCGGTACACCTGGGTTAACGGGCTCTGACTGCCGCCTGAGATAGCGACAGCGGTCTTGCACCGGCTTATATCGCCGGTGCGGCCGCTATCGGCATCAAGGTCACGCGATCTGACAAACATTAATCTGCCGAGTGCGCGGACTGCGCCGATGGGTCAGCCGCCCTTTTTTGGGTCCCAGAACATAACGCAATGCCCAAGGTAATCAGCAGCGCGCTGACCAGATGAAATGCGTGCAACGGCACCTGCAGGAACAAAATGCTCAATACGCCACCGCTTAATGGAATCAGGTGGGAATAGATTTCTCCGCGGGTAGCACCGATAGCCAGAATACCTTTGTTCCACAGCAAATAGGCCAGCCATGAAGGGAAAACGATCAGGTAGGCCAAGCCTGCCAGGAATCCTGGTTGCAGATAAACCGCCAAATTCAGCTGACCCGGCTGCCAAACTCTGAACGCCAGTATCGGTAATAGCATCACCGCGCCAATCAACGCACTGACGGCAACAAAGGCATTGCCGGTAATTTCCCGTGGTTTTATGCGCAAGAATGCACAGTAAAGCGCCCAACTGATGGCAGAGCCCATGGTCCAGACGTCACCACGATTTAAATTCTTCAAGCTATCAACGTGCAGCAAATCGCCCTGCAACACCAGGTACACCACGCCAAGTGAACTGAGCAGAACGCCATAAATATTGCGCGATGAAATACGTTCCTTGAAAATCAACTTGTTGATTAGCAATACTAACGCCGGCGTGGTCGACAGGTAGATCGCCGCATTCAATGAGGAGGTGTACTGTAAACCGATATAAAGTGTCAGAGGGAATAGCACCTGTCCGCACAGGGCTAAAAACAGGATGGTGCCCTTGGCTTTTCTCATCACTGCCCATTGTTGCCTGACCTGATTACAGTAAAGCGTCATCAGTAGTAGCGCCGTGAGTAACCAACGCGCGGTGGACAAGATGATCGGATCGGCTTGTGCAACCAGTAGATGGCCCACCACGTAATTGCCTCCCCAAAAACAGGCGGCGAAAGTTAACAGGAAATAAGGCATGGCTCCTCCAGGCGATAGCAACGGTCAATACCGATTGATATCCCTTATACGGCTGGTGGTAAAAGTTGCTGGTCACGTTATCACAGCGCCACGATGGGAGTTATTGCGTTAAATCATTTTTTAATTTTTATAAAAATATTTTACTTCAGAGCAAAAAAACAGCCATCCCGACTTATCACCCCATAGGTCGATATCCCATGGGCAAGGTCACCGCAGCGGTTGCCTTATCCTGCCGATGAAACCCGCGCTGAGGGGATTGCCGCCCCTCGACGTATAGCCAGGAGACCGGTGCCAGCGCCCTGCCGATTGATGGCCGATGCCCGTAAGGCATCAGGTGCCGATCTCCTGTCGGCGGCCGGATATCATCGGCACCTGCAGGATTAAATCCAGTTCTTTCACCATGGTATAGCGCGACAGTGCAGGCGCCTCCAGAGCGACGGACGCTTGCTGCGGCGATTTATTTTGCATCGATTTAGCTATGAGATGCTGGCAGCCGGTTTGAATTGGTTTACACTGCCGGTTCAACTGCTTACTGCATGGAAGAACAAAGATATGTTGCAATTTTTTAACCGTTGCTCGCAGGGGCGCGGTGCTTGGCTACTGATGGCGCTGACGGCGCTGGTGCTTGAGCTGGTTGCGCTCTATTTTCAGCATGTGATGCTGCTGCAACCCTGCGTCATGTGCATCTATGAACGTTGCGCGCTGTTTGGCATCCTTGGCGCTTCACTGGTTGGCGCGATCGCGCCGAAAACGCCGCTGCGCTACGCCGCCATCCTGCTGTGGATTTACAGTGCCTGGGAAGGCGTGCAACTGGCCTGGAAACACACCATGATCCAGCTACACCCGTCGCCGTTCAATACCTGTGATTTCTTCGTCAGCTTCCCTTCATGGCTGCCGCTGGACAAATGGCTGCCGGCAGTATTCCACGCGTCGGGTGACTGTTCTGTGCGTCAGTGGCAATTTCTGAGCCTGGAGATGCCGCAGTGGCTGGTTGGCATTTTCGCCGCTTATCTGGTCATAGCCGTCATTGTGCTGATCGCCCAGTTTGTGCGCCCGCGTCGCCGTGACCTGTTCGGCCGCTAAGCCCATCGCAATAAAAAAGGCGCCGCCATGGCGCCTTTTTTGTTGGCAAAACTCGCTGTTTTATACATAACAACGCGTCAGGAGTGGGTAAGGTAGTAAACGAGCACAATCAGCGCTCCAGCAATGGCAAACAGCCGCACCATCTTCATATTTTTTACTCTGAACCGAGCTTAGGGTGCCGCCAAACTACCGGACATTGCTGAAAATATGAAGCCTACGGCGCATCGCAGAGGCTTAATTTACATAACCTTAAGCAAGGCTGTCGTTGGTGTCGCTCAACGCGCCCAACTGGGCTTGTTCAATATGTGATCCTGCCAGTCCACCACTTCACTTTCGCGCACCGCAATATGGCGTACCGTAATGCGTTCGCCGTGCATCGCCGCCTTGGAACCGCTGATCAGCGGATGCCACGGGAACAACGGTTTGCCTTCTCCGATCAGGCGATAGGCGCAGGTCGGCGGCAGCCAGTCAAAGGTGACCAGATTTTCCCGCGTCAGTTTGATGCAGTCTTCTTCCAGCTCGAAACGGCGTTCATAGTTACGACACTGGCAAGATTTGATGTTCAGTTGGTTGCAGGCGACATTGGTAAAATAAATTTCGTCGGTATCTTCGTCGATCAGCTTATTCAAACAGCATTGCCCACAACCGTCGCACAGCGATTCCCATTCTTTTTCCGACATTTCAGCCAGCGTTTTGGTTTGCCAAAAAGGGAGTTTGTGACATGTTGACGTCCGGTATAGGTAATTGAACTTCTGCCTGAGAACAGGCGGCGAGTGTATATCTTATTATACGTGCAAATCACGATGGCATCATCCCTTGATTAGCGCTGGGTGATGACGCTGATGGACTGGCGCGTCAATGCCGCCAGAAACGGCGCGTGACGCGCGCTGAACGCATAATGCCGCCGCGGCGGCATCGGCGATTAAATGACGCGGGTGTTGAGCGTTTTACCGTTCAGCGACACGTTGAGCATGTCGCCGGATGTCATCGGACCCACGCCTTGCGGGGTGCCGGTCAGAATAATATCGCCGGCTCGCAGGGTAAAGAAACGGCTCATATAGGCGATCAACGGCAAGATCGGCGTAATCATATCGCGGGTGTTACCCTGCTGACGTACGTCATCGTTCACCGTCAGTTTCAGTTCGGCATTCTGCGGATCGCCAAACTCGGCTACCGGGATAAACCCCGAAATCGGACAGGAACCGTCAAAACCCTTGGCCTTTTCCCACGGCTGCCCGGCTTTTTTGAAGCCGGCCTGCAAATCGCGCAGCGTCAGATCCAGCGCCACGCCGTAGCCGGCAATTGCCCGGGCCACGCGGTCTTCATTGGCCTGTTTGAGCGGCGTGCCGATCAATACCGCCAGTTCAACTTCATGATGTACGGCACCTAATTCCTTCGGGATGGCTACCGGTTGGCGCATATCGCACAGCGCGGTTTCCGGCTTGATGAAAATTACCGGTTCTGCCGATTTGGCGCTGCCCATCTCCTTGATGTGATCGGCATAGTTGCTGCCCACGCAGACCACTTTGTTAACCGGAAAATCGAGTAACGCGCCCTGCCAGTCTCTATGTTGGTACATACCTGACTCCTGACAAAAATGCCCCGGCAATCTGGTGGCCAAGGCCTGATAAGCTGAATTATTGTCCGACAGCGTCGGCCATCATACCCACGCTGATGGCAAAATAATATGAACGATTCCAATGCATAATAGTACGGAAATTATCATAAACCATGAATGCGCGCCCCTGCGCATCATCCGGCGTAATTATCCAACTGCGCAGAGTAGCGCTCGGCAGCGCTGAACCGTCCGCCTGCCTGATGCCCATCGCCGCCCACTGGTTGACGCTGCGCGCCTGGCCGTTTTTCAGCCCCAGATGGCCACTGCCGAAGCCCGACGGCAGTGTCACTTCACGCCCCCAGCCAATCCCGGCTTCCAGCCTTCGGTTGCCAGGTAGTTGGCGGTTGAAGCAAAGACATCATCAAGGTTATGCCAGATATCGATACGCCCATCGCCATCGCCGTCGGCACCGTAGCTCAGGAACGAGCTGGGCATAAATTGGCACTGGCCCATGGCACCGGCCCAGGATCCGGTTAACTGCTCAGCCGGAACATGCCCCTGCTGAATAATCTGCAATGCCGCCATCAGCTGTTTACTAAAGAAGGCTTCTCGTCGCCCTTCAAAGGCCAGCGTCGACAGTGCCGACACCACGTCTTCCTTGCCCTGTATTTTGCCGTAATGGCTTTCCATTGCCCACAACGCCACGATATAGCGCTCCGGTACCCCATAACGTGCAGTCGCTCGCGCCAGCTGCGGTTGGTACTGTCGCAGCAGCTGCCGCCCCTGCTGAATTTTCGTCGGCGACAGAACGCGTTGCAGATAAACATCCAGCGTTATTTTTTTCTCGAGCTGGTTGCGGTCGGCCTTGATCACCCGATCAACGAAATGCACATTGGCAAACGCGCTGTCGACGGTTTGCCGATCGATGCCCTGAGCCACGGCCTGGCGCTTGAGCGCTTCGACATACGCGGGAAACTCCGCCGGATCGCGCCCCGTCTGCGCCAGCGTAGTGTCCGCCGGTGCGGTCGGTGGCTTCAGCATGCCGTTCGATGAGACTGACGGCTTCAGCATCCCGCCGGTTGAGGCCGGGGCCACATCAGCCGTTGACGCCGTTGCTGGCGCAGACGCCGCGATATTGTCTTTGCTGGCGCAGCCTGCCAGCACCAGGGTGGTGATCATCAGAGCGGGAGCCGACAATTTCATCGCAATATTCCTTCTCGAAGCAAACCGGGCCCGTCACCTGTTGGCAACCGTCGCCCGGCCGGGGGCAGACAACCGGCGAATATTACTCCCCGCCGGTCAGATGCTGATTTAATAAATTTTCTACCGGCGGCGGGAATTGCAGATAAAACCCTTCTTCCTGCAAGGCCTCTTTCACTTTTTCAATATCCGCATTGGCTAATCTTTTACGCCCTTCAAGATTAAGCAGCATGGCAAACTGCGGCGTACCGAAACTTTTCAGCAAATCTTCCGGTACGCGAGAAAAATCGTCTTTTTTTTCGACATAAAGATAAGTTTGGTCACGTTTTGGGCTTCTATAGATCACACAAAGCATTTTTTTAACTCTATTTAATTGGGGCAGTATCTTGCCTGGATATAACTCTGACTATAACATGCTTCTAGTACATCGGAATATCGCACCCCGAGTGGTATTCCGGGGATTTAAAGTTGCTGAGACTGAGTCAGGATAGATGTCACAATCGCCAATTGAGCTAAAAGGCAGCAGTTTTACCCTATCGGTTGTTCATTTGCATAATTCGCAACCCGAGGTAATTCGCCAGGCGTTACAGGAAAAAGTCGAGCAAGCGCCCGCTTTTCTCAAAAACGCCCCTGTTGTTATCAACGTTGCTACGCTTAACGGCGATGCGAACTGGAAAGAACTCCAACAGGCCGTTACGGCTGCAGGCTTGCGCGTGGTGGGCATCAGCGGTTGTAAAGATGAGCGGCAAAAACGGGCTATTGCCCGTGCCGGCTTGCCGTTGATGAGCGAGGGCAAAGGCCAGAAAGTGGCCGTTGACGCACCGCCGGCCGTAGCGCCGGTAGCGGAAAATGCCCCGGCCAAAACGCGCACCATCAGCACGCCTGTCCGTTCCGGCCAACAAATTTATGCCCGCAACTGCGATTTAATCGTGACCAGCAGCGTCAGTGCCGGTGCCGAATTGATTGCCGACGGCAACATTCATATCTACGGTTCGATGCGCGGTCGTGCGCTGGCGGCGCTTCAGGTGATACGCAATGTCAGATTTTTTGCACGCACCTGGGCGCTGAGCTAGTCTCTATCGCAGGGCAGTACTGGTTGAGCGACCAAATCCCGTCCGAATATTCCGGGCAGGCAGTGCGACTCAGCCTGTTGGATAACGCTTTAACCATACAACCTTTAAATTAAGCCCTTTTGACAAGGAATCCATTTCATGGCACGCATTATTGTTGTTACATCGGGTAAAGGGGGCGTTGGCAAGACCACTTCGAGCGCGGCCATTGCGACCGGCTTGGCCCAAAAAGGCAAGAAAACCGTGGTTATCGATTTCGACATCGGCCTGCGTAACCTTGACCTTATCATGGGCTGCGAACGCCGCGTGGTTTACGATTTCGTTAACGTGATCCAGGGTGACGCCACGCTCAACCAGGCGCTCATCAAGGATAAACGCACCGAAAACCTGTTCATTCTGCCCGCATCACAAACGCGCGACAAAGACGCGCTGACCCGTGAAGGCGTTGAAAAAGTGCTCAACGAACTGGGCGAGATGGATTTCGATTTTGTGGTCTGTGACTCACCGGCAGGTATCGAAACCGGCGCGCTGATGGCGCTGTACTTCGCCGATGAAGCCATTATTACCACCAACCCGGAAGTGTCGTCAGTACGCGACTCGGACCGCATTCTGGGTATCCTGTCGTCCAAATCGCGCCGTGCGGAACAGGGGAAGGAAGCCATCAAGGAACACCTGCTGCTCACCCGTTACAATCCGGGCCGCGTTAGCCGTGGCGACATGCTGAGCATGGAAGACGTGCTGGAAATCCTGCGTATTCCACTGGTCGGCGTGATACCGGAAGATCAATCGGTGCTGCGCGCCTCCAACCAGGGCGAACCCGTCATCCTGGACCACGAGTCTGACGCCGGCAAGGCCTACGACGACACCGTTAACCGCTTGTTAGGAGAAGAACGCCCATTCCGCTTCATCGAAGAAGAGAAGAAGGGCTTCCTGAAACGCCTTTTTGGGGGATAAACCATGGCTTTGTTAGACTTTTTTCTGTCCCGCAAAAAATCGACAGCCAGTGTAGCCAAGGAACGGCTGCAGATTATCGTTGCAGAACGTCGTCGCGGGGACAGTGAGCCCCCGTATCTGCCTGATTTGAAACGCGACATTCTGGCGGTAATCTGCAAATACATTCAGATCGACCCTGAAATGCTCCACGTTCAGTTTGAGCAGAAAGGGGACGATATTTCGGTACTTGAACTTAACGTGACGTTGCCGGAATCGGAAGAAGCAGCTAAATGATTGCGACGCATTAATTACCCCCTGTATATTTTTTGCAGGGGGTAACTGTATATGCATCCAGATAAATCGTATTTTGACAGTAATTTCCACGCGTTTATTGTTTGAGATTAATCCCAATTAATTTTGCGTCAACTTTCTTTAAAGTTGAAAATGGTCCAAAAATATCCGGTCAGATTATCCAGCAACAAATGTACGGAGCAAAGACTGTTTCCCCTGCCCCGTTACTTTTATCGTTTAATTAATAATTCTTCAGAATAGCCTGCAAAGGTTCGGCTAATAATTCCGCACGCCAACCACTGATTAATTCCGGCAGACCGTCGCCGTTTTTCAATTTCCAGTGCCAATTGAGCAACTGGTTGATCTGACGTCGCGATGCCAACAGCTCGCTGCTGAGACCGCTTTGTTCGCTGACGGTAACGATCGCCGCCTTGATATCCTTGAACACTTTCTTGTAACCAGGCTGGTCGATCAGGCTCGCGACCGGTGGCGGCAACGCGCTCTCGTCCATCTGGTTGGCTTCCTCGACCAGCGCCAGCAGGGTTTTACCGTGATAGCGAATTTCCGGACCACTCAGGCCAAGGGCATCCAGCTCCCCCAACGACCCCGGCATATGACGCGCTACCGCCCACAGATTTTCTTCACGCACCACAAAATTAACCGCCAGATCGCGTTCACGCGCCTGACGCAACCGCCACTCCGCCAGCTTTTGCAGACAGCCCAACTGACGCGCGCGCAGCTGCCAGGCGTTGGTGATTTCACGGTAGGCCAGTTCCGGCGCCAGCGTTTCGCTGCGGCGTTGGCACAACAGCAGGCACTCGCTGCTGGCGGCAGCGGTCCAGCCGGCCTGTTCGGTTTCCTGCACCAACTGCCTGGCCATCGGCAACAGATAAAACACGTCGGCGGCGGCATACACGCACTGGCGTTCGGTCAATGGACGCGCCAGCCAGTCGGTACGCGATTCGCTTTTATCCAGTTCGACCTGCATGTATTGCGCCACCAGAGTGGCAAAACCGCACGACAGCGGCTTGCCGGTAAAGGCGGCCAGGATCTGCGTATCGACCAGCGGAGTGGGCAACGTATTGAAGGCGTTCAAAAACACCTCCAGATCTTCGCTACCGGCGTGCAAGAACTTGACCACTGCACTGTCGGCCAGCAGATCGACAAACGGCTGCCATTGTTTGATTGGCAGTGGATCAATCAGGGAGAGTTGTTCACCATCGTATAACTGGATCAGGCCTAACTGCGGATAGTAGGTACGCGTTCTGACAAATTCGGTGTCGAGCGCAATCTGCGCATGTTTTCTTGCCTGTTCGCAGACCTGCTGCAATCCGGCGTCGGTAGTGATCAACGTATAATTCAAAACATCATTCTCTTATTTCGGTTCAAACACAACAACGCCGGCATTCACCGGCGTTGTTGATGCAAAGGGACAAGCAAGGCGTCAGGCGGCATCAGCGGCCTTTGGCTTGTTCTGCTCGTCACGCAGTTCTCGCCGCAAGATCTTGCCAACGTTGGACTTTGGCAATTCGTCGCGGAACTCAACAATTTTAGGCACTTTATACCCGGTCAGATGCCGACGGCAATGCGTCAGCAGCTCATCAGCGGTCAGTGAGGCATCCTTCTTCACTACGCACACCTTCACCGCCTCACCGGAAACGTCGCTCGGCACGCCAATCGCCGCGCACTCCAGCACTTTGGCATGCTGACTGACCACCTCTTCGATTTCGTTCGGATATACGTTGAAGCCTGACACCAGGATCATGTCCTTCTTGCGATCGACAATGCGGATAAACCCGTCATTATCGACCGTAACGATATCGCCGGTCGCCAGCCAACCGTCCTTCAACACTTCATCCGTTGCTTCCGGGCGCTGCCAATAGCCTAACATAACTTGCGGCCCTTTGACCCACAGTTCACCCGGTTCGCCCGGCGCAACATCATTGCCGTGCTCATCCACCAGGCGCACGTCGGTCGACGGCACTGGCAAACCGATGCTGCCGCTGTAATGTTTCAGATCGTAGGGGTTGCCAGCCACCAGCGGCGCGCACTCGGTCAGGCCATAGCCTTCCAGCAAATGTTTGCCGGTGGTTTTTTCCCATTTGTCCGCCACCGATTTCTGCACCGACATGCCGCCGCCGACCGAGAAACGCAGGGTCGAGAAATCGAGTTTGTGGAAGTCGTCGTTATTCAGCAGCGCATTAAACAAGGTATTTACCCCACTCATGGCGGTGAACGGGTATTTGGCCAGTTCTTTTACCAGACCGGGAATATCACGCGGGTTGGTGATCAGCAGGTTGCGACCACCCAGATCGATGAATAACAGGCAGTTCACCGTTAGTGCAAAAATGTGATACAGCGGTAACGCCGTCACCACCAGCTCCTGACCGTCACGGAACAGCGGCGCATAGGCCGCCTTGGCCTGCTCCAGATTGGCCTGCATGTTGCGGTGGGTCAGCATCGCGCCCTTGGCAACCCCGGTGGTGCCACCGGTGTATTGCAAGAACGCCAGATCGGAATTAATGATGTCCGGTTTTACATATTGCAGCCGGCGACCGCGTTGCAGCGCGGCGCGAAACGAGATGGCATCCGGCAGGTGATACTTGGGCACCAACCGTTTGATGTACTTCACCACAAAATTGACCAGCGTGCCTTTGGCGGCGGAAAGCTGATCGCCCATCCGCGTCAGGATTACGTGCTTGATCTGGGTTTTGAATACCACTTTTTCCAGCGTATGGGCAAAGTTGGATACGATGACGATCGCCGCCGCCCCGCTGTCGTTCAACTGGTGTTCCAACTCGCGCGGCGTATAAAGCGGATTGACGTTGACCACCACCATGCCGGCGCGCAAGACGCCAAACAGCGCAATCGGGTATTGCAACAGGTTGGGCATCATCAACGCCACACGGTCGCCCTTCTGCAAACCGAGTTCATTTTGCAAATAGGCGGCGAAAGCCCGGCTGCGCTCTTCCAGCTTGCGGAAAGTCATGACCTCGCCCATGTTGATAAAGGCTGGCTGATCTGCGTAGCGCAGCGCCGCGCTTTCGAACATTTCAACCAAAGACGAATGGCGATCGGCGTCGATTTCTGCCGGAACATCTGCCGGGTAACGTTTTAACCAGACCTTGTCCAAGGTATTACTCCTGAAATCATTACTAATAATCATCGCAGCCCCCAAACACGCAGCCGAACTTTAACAATATTTTAACTCAGCGTACCAGTTTGCGTTTTAAACAATATTCAGGTTGCGATGTAGGTCACTAATTGCCGGCGGATCCTGGTGCCAAAAGAAAAGGGCGGCATCTAAGCCGCCCTCATCACAATAAAAATCTTCGCGTAACTTACTCGGTAACGATAGTCTGCACCTGTGCTGGCCCTGGATTGTACCAGCCATAGCCTGCGCCCCAACCCGGTCCCCACGGCCCGCTACGCCATCCCCATGGCCCCATCGGCGCCGGCGGCATGACGATCTGCTGCGTCAGGTGCCAGCGTTTGTAACCGCTGGCATTCATGGTAATGAATTTATACGGCGTGGCGCCAATTTTTCCGGGGCGCACACCGGTAATCGGCCCAACCACGGTGACCAGTTGCCCTTTGAAATCCGTCGGCTCCAGGAAACCGTTCACCGTTGCCAGCAGCCGCCCCTGAGAAGGTTCGCCCAACGTCGGTCGAGCGCCGTTGTCCAGAGGTACCGCCGCAATCTCCAGCACCGTTTTGCCCTGCTCGTTGTGCACGCTGATGACGTTACCGCCAAAACGCGCTTCAGCACCGGTAAACAGGCTTGGTGCGTTTTGCACCGATGCCAAATCCGTCACCGGCGTCGGCGAGCTCCCCTTGATCGCATCCGGAACCGTTACACAGCCGGATAACAGCAGCGCGCCGCAGGCCATGGCCAGCAGCGACAGTTTATTGGTAGCAGTACGGATTATCATGTCGCAATCTCCTGAAATTTCTGTAACTTCGACTGCGCTTTTGGCAGCAAGTTGCAGACAATTTCATCCTTGATTCAAGGTTGGCGCAATAACAGGCAATTATTCACGGCCCGGTAGTTTTTTCCATGTCACTTCATTACGCAAATAGGTCGGCTCGGCGTTTTCCACGCTGCACGCCAGCCCCTGCTGCCAGGCAAGCAGCGCCAGCGGTAACATGTCTTCGGCCTGCGGCAATAGCATTTGCCCGTCGCGCAGCGTAACTGGCGTGCCGGCCAGCAGATCGGGATAGGTTTGCCAGCCGGTGCCGACCTGCGCCCACTCCCCTTGCAGCCGTTGTGCACGTTCCAGCACCTGCTGCGGCGACAGCACCGCTTCGGGCTGGCTGTCATGCCAGCTGCCATCGGGTTGGCGTTCAAAACCGCCCCAATACACCTCGCCCATCCGAGCGTCGATCGCCGCCAGCACGCGCTCGGCGCCGGTCATGCGCCAGGCACCCTGCGCCATGGTTTGCAAGGTCGAAATGCCAAGCATCGGCAGATCGGCGCCCAATGCCAGCCCTTGCGCGATGCCAATGCCGATACGCACGCCGGTGAAGCTACCAGGGCCACGGCCAAAGGCCAGCGCATCAAGCTGGGACAGCGCCAAACCGGATTGCGCCAATATCTGTTGTACCAGCGGTAATATGCGTTGCGTATGCTCGCGTGGGCAGAGTTCGAACAAGGCGTGGGTTTCACCTTGATTCCACAGGGCGACGGAACAGGCTTCCGTCGCCGTATCAATCGCTAAAATTCGCGGGGACATGCCAACCTCAGGCGGGAGAAAACAGGGCGCGCATTGTAGCACAGCACAAAAGTCACGACTATTGCGCCTTGAGGAAGGCGATAGCCTGCGCCAGATCGCGGGTGCGCGGCGTTGGCGGCAAACTGTTGAGAAATACCTCGCCGTACGGGCGCATCACCAGACGGTTGTCGCAAATCACCAACACACCACGATCGTCGGTGTCGCGGATCAAACGGCCAACGCCCTGCTTGAGGGTAATCACCGCATCCGGCAACTGTACGTCATTGAATGGATCGCCGCCGCGCAGGCGACAATCCTCGATACGCGCCTTGAGCAATGGATCGTCCGGCGAGGTAAACGGCAGTTTATCGATAATCACGCACGACAGCGCATCACCGCGCACGTCAACCCCTTCCCAGAAACTGCTGGTCGCCACCAATAGCGCATTGCCGGCCTCGACAAACTGCGCCAGTAATTGGCCCTTGCTGGTTTCACCCTGCAGCAATACCGGCAGCGTCATCGTGGCGCGAAACTCTTCGGCCAGTTCGCGCATCATCTGGTGCGAGGTGCATAAAAAGAAGCATCGCCCCTGGTTGGCTTCAATCATCGGCCGCAGCATACGCGCCAACTGACGCGCCCCGCCGGGCTGATTGGGCGAAGGCAGATTGCGCGGCACACACAGCAACGCCTGATTGGCATAATCAAACGGGCTGGGCAACAGCAGCGTTTTGGCCTTGTTCAAGCCAAGCCGATCGGTAAAGTGGCTCATCTGTTCGTTTACCGACAGCGTGGCCGAGGTAAAAATCCAGGTCCCCGGCTTGTCGTCCAGCAATTCGCGAAAGCGTTCGGCGACCGTCAGCGGCGTCAACGCCAAAACAAAATGACGCGAATTACATTCATACCAATAACTGAAGCCCGGTTCGTCGACATTTTTCAAGCGCTTGAGGCGAGCCCGGTATTGGGTGGCACGTTCGAACGCCGCGTCCAACAGCGCCGAGCGGCCAAGGGACAGTTTGACCACGTCATAGCACAGCTCCAGCGCATCATCGAGCAGTACCAAGGCGCGCTGCACGTTGGGCTGGTTCAATACCTCACGCAGATTGCCGCGAAAACCCGGTTCCCCCAGCGCCAAGCGGAAATCCTGGGTACTCTGGTTCAGGCGGTCGGCGCTTTTTTGCAATTGGGCCGAATCGCGTACCTCAGTGCGATAAGCGATAGTAATGTCTTTGGCTAAATCCATTAACTGACGACTGGTGAGCTGCTTGCCGAAATATTGGCTGGCAATGTCCGGGATCTGATGGGCCTCATCGAAAATCATCACTTCCGCTTCGGGGATCAGTTCCGCAAAGCCGCTTTCCTTTACCACCATGTCGGCCAGAAAAAGATGATGATTGACCACCACCACGTCGGCATCCATCGCCCGGCGGCGTGCCTTGACCACGAAGCAGTCTTTGTACAGCGGGCAGTCGCTGCCCAGGCAGTTGTCGTTGGTGCTGGTCACCAGCGGCCAGACAAAACTGTCTTCCGCCACGTCGCTGCAGGTGCTGATATCGCCTTCTACCGTTTGCGAAGACCAGCCGCGCAACCGCACCAGGTCAATCAACGTCTGACCGGCCAGCTCTCCGCCGGCCATCGACTGCTGCTCCAGCCGCTCCAGGCACAAATAGTTGGAGCGCCCTTTCAACAGCGCCAGCTTGCCTTTGAATTTTAGCGCCTTGGCCATGGTGGGTAAATCACGTGTATACAGCTGATCCTGTAACGCTTTGGAACCGGTAGAAATGATCACTTTGCGCTTGGCGCGCAGCGCCGGTGCCAGATACGCGAAGGTTTTACCGGTGCCGGTGCCCGCCTCCACCACCAGTTCCTGCTTGAATGTAATCGCTTCGGTAACCGCTTCGGCCATCAGCCGCTGCGCTTCACGCGGTTTAAAGCCGCTGATTGCCTGCGCCAGGGCGCCGTCTGTTGCGAAATCGTCTGCCACGCTATCTCTCTGCCGGGAAAATTCAACTGTGATTATATACACATTCGGCGCCGCCGTGCAGGGTGCAGCAACCCGCGCCGCGCTGTGTTACCCTAGGCGCGATGATGATATGGAGATAACCGAATGAATATTGAACGAATTGATCCTGAACAGCGCTGGTCGGAAGCGGTCATCCACAACGGCACCGTCTATTACACCAGCGTACCGGAGAATCTGGACGACGACGCCACGGCGCAGACCGCCAATGCGCTGGCGGCAATAGACGTGCTGCTGGCCCGCGTCGGTTCCGACAAAAGCCGCATTCTCGACGCCACCATTTTCCTGGCTGACGGCGCCGACTTTGCCGCCATGAACGCGGCGTGGGATGCCTGGGTGGTTCCCGGCAGCGCCCCGGTTCGCTGCACGGTGCAAGCCAAATTAATGAACCCGAAGTACAGGGTTGAAATCAAAATCATTGCGGCCCAATAAAAAAACCGCGGACAGCATCCCCCGTCCGCGGCCATATTACAGCGCCCTGGTGGCGCTTTTATCATGCCAGTTTGATAATCACCATGCCGGCCAGCAACAGCGCCAGGCCAAACCAGCCCTTGGCATTCAGCCGTTGACCAAACAGGATCCAGCCGGCGGCGATCGTCGCGGCGATACCAAAGCCACCCCACAGCGCATAGGCCACCGACAGATCGATACCTTTCACCGCCTGCGCCAGCGCGCTAAACGCCCCTAACACCGACAGCAATGACAGCAGTCCCAGCCAGATTTTACGAAAACCGTCAGACATTTTCAGGAAGATATTGGCGACAATTTCCAGCACGATGGCCAACGCCAGGAATCCAATGTGATACCACTCAAGCTGTTGCATGATGGTCACCTCGCGCGTTCGCCGAGTCAGTCGCCTTGCGGGTACCTGACTTTACCAGCAGAATGCCGACAATCAGTATCGCCAGCCCTGCCACCTTCAGTGCAGAGATCGGCTCATCGAACCACATAACGCTGAACAGGGTAATAAACAGGATGCCAATGCCTTCCCACAGCGCATAGGCCACGCCCAGCGCCACCCGCTTGATGGCTAATGACAGCAGCACATATGAGGTGGTGATCATCACATACATCACCAGGTGACCGGTGATACTGTCGGTTACACTGGCATATTTCATCGACAGCGTACCAATGATTTCAGCCACAATGGCCATGCCTAAAAAAATCCAATAAATCATAAAAAATCTCCCAAACGGCGAATAACGCACGCAAAGGCGTATTTATCCCGATTTATCTCGTACAAGCGGCACAAGGCACGCAGAGATCCCTGGGGATAAACTGACCCAAACGTAATAAAATGGTTTGCCCGGCCATGCCCATTGACGTGTGACAGGTTGCCACGTCAGCGGTACCGGTTAAGGGAGAAAGGCGCTATAGCTCGCTACACCAGTGATGTTCACTGGCAAGAATGGCAGACAGGAAAAGCTGACAAGGAGAAGTTTTTAGGGTGGTTCGATTAAGTATCATCATAATGTTGTTCTCTATCTTCAGCCGCACACTAACGGGTAACACCACGTGCGATTTGCCCAATATCCTCATCAAGGTAAATTATTTAACCTGAATAGTTGTACCATAGCAAAATTAATAAATCAAACCGACATTTTGACATTTAGATAAAAAAAACAGTTTATAAATAAGAAAGTTAATGTTTTCAAAAATAAAAAAAGACTCAGATTTACATCTGAGCCTTGCAATACATTCGGCAATCGCCAACTGCAGCGACAGCCTGCACCCCGAGCCTTAGCGCAGCATCTGCTTGATGCTGTCCAGCAACCACGCCACCTCTTCGGTTCGGGTTTCTCCGCTGTGCGGATCGATGATCGAACTGTAAACGTGAGGCATCACCTTTTCGACTCCGGCATCAAGACAGGTTGCCAATATCGGCCGGAAGTTTTGCGTATCAATCCCGCCTGTCGGTTCGATCATGGTCATGCCATGGCGTACGCAACTTTCAGCCAAGGCGCGTAGTTCTGCCAAAGACGATAACCCTGCCATGGGGAAGAACTTGGCCGCATGCCCTCCCAGGTCTAGGATCATCGCCACCGCGCTGTCGCAGCTCACCACGGCAGGCTCGCCCTGGCTGCTGTGAACGCCGGTGGAAATGATCACCTTGCCTGGCGTACCGGTTGGCGAGATCAGAGCATTAATGCAGGTATTGCTGATGCCTCGCGCCGCCAGTGCTCCAGCGGCAAAACCACAGCCGGTGAAGGTTTGGTTGACGTGTGCCGGCGCCGTGGCTGCGGCAATCATGGCCGCCTTATAAAACTGTGCCGCCGACCCGGCCCCCAGACCAACGGAAATCGCCGGGATATGCGCCATCCAGCGCTTCACCTCCGCCACGCCCTGTTCAACGTCAGTGAACTGCGCCGAGATTACCCCCACTGCCGCATGCCCTTCGGCGGCATGGTGTACCTGTAGCGCATTGGGAATGTCCTTCGCCAGCACGTTGATAGCCACCCGCCCCCGGTAAAAATCAAGCTGTTGCATATTGCCCCCTGGCCTGTTGCACTATTTCCTGCAGACGCGCCACGATCAACGGCCAGTCATCATCCCGCACCCCTCGAGGATCGAGGCTGAAGATACCTTGATTCAGCCAGTAGTGGCGGGTATAGATAGCCACTTCACCAGTACGCAGTTGCTGTTCTACCTGATAGGCAGTTAAACCCAGGATGGAAGCGTCCACACTCACCCGCAGGCGATAAATCGCCCGCCCGGCCTCATCTTGTTCGATCTCCGCCTGCAGGCCCGACAACGCTGAAATCTGTTGTGCCAATTCATTCAGCGCGGGTAATTGGCGGCTCCAGTCCGGCTGATGTTGCTGATAATGATCCAGCGCCATCACCAGTCCTACCATGTTCTCTTTACCAATCTTCATCGCACGGGCAATACCGTTATGCTGGGCCTTGCAGCAGGCGATCCACTGCCGGTCGCCGGTAACAAAACCCGAGGTAGGCGCATCCAGCGCTTTCGCTCCGCTATACACCACCATGTCGGCGCCAGCAGCCACGTAAGCTCGCAGATCCTCTTCGGCTGCCGCATCGACAATCAGCGGCACTCCGGCCTCACGGGCCAGCGCGACAAAATCGCTCAGCGCAACCATACCTTTTTGTACACAGTGATGTGACTTGACGTAAAACAGCGCCGCCGTCTGCGCCGTAATCGCCTTTGCCAGTTGCCAGCGGGCCGCCAGATTGCTTTGCCCCACCTCAACCACCCTGCCGCCCCCTAACCGGATAGCGGTGGTGATCGGCGCACCGTAGTCAATATTGTGACCACGCAGCATAACGATTTCATTGGCCAAACCTTCACTGCACGGCATCTGCGCCACCCGATCCGGCTCTCCCCGGGTAATGGCTGCCGCGACGGCAATAGCCACTCCGGCAGAGGCGCAGGACGTCACATAGCTATCTTGCGCGCCGGTATGCCGAGAAATGAGTTCGCCAACCCGATCCACCAGCGCATCAATTTCCACAAAGGCTGATGCCGCTTCGGCCGTCGCCGCCATTACCTCGCTTGGCACCGAAGAAACCCCAAGGATGGTCATCTTGCCGCTGGCATTGATCACCCGTTTCAGCCCGAGCCGTTGATAAATGTTCATCATTGCTCCGTTACAAAATGCCCAGCAAGGAACACACCACGCTCAGTACCACCACCGAAAGCAGGATAGTGGTATAGCGGGGACCTTTTTTGACCAGATAAAAGTAGATAGAAAACACCGCGGCCAGCGGTAACAGGCCGGGGGCGATGGAATCCAGGATCTGCTGCACCACCACCTCGGAGCCTTCCAGCGCGCTGATTTTCAGCGGCGAGGTGATCTTGACGTAGCTGGCAGACAGTGCCCCCATCATGATCAACCCGAGTACGTTGGCCCCGTAGATCAACTCTTTTATCTTGCCCCCTTGCAGCAGACCAATGATCGACTCCCTGCCCAGCGTGTAGCCTTTGTGGGCCAGGCCATAGCTGATCGCCAGAGTAATGGCGGTATACAGCACCACCGGCATAATGCCGCCCATAGCGCTGCCGTTGGCCGCAAAGGGAATGAAAATGGCGATCAGCAACGGCATAATCGCCGCCCAGACCACCGAGTCGCCAATCCCGGCCAGCGGCCCCATCAGACCGGTTTTGATGCCGGTGATAGACGAATCTGAAATGGGCTCACCGTGGGTCTTCTGCTCCTCCATGGCGATGGCCACCCCCTGGATCACCGCACCGAAAGTCTGTTCGCTGTTAAAAAAGTTCAGGTGGCGTTTCAGCGCTTCAACCTGCTCTTCCTTCTGTGGATAGAGCTTTTTAATAATTGGCGTCATGGAGGCGCAGAAAATCAGGCTCTGTAAACGCTCGTAAGAATTGGAAACTTCGGCGCCCAGCCAGTATATAAACCAGGCTTTGGTGATGTCCCGCTTGGTCAGGACGTTGGTTTGCCGCGCCCTTTCCACCAGTTCGTGTTGCATGATGTCGCTGCTCATGATCAGGCCTCCTCACCTTTAGCCATGTTTTTAACCAGGAATGCCGCGCAGGTACCGAAGATGGCCATCGCCATGATGTCGACCTTGAGGTACAGCACCGCGAAGAACCCGGCAATGAAGTAAGGCAGCAGGCTCTTCTTGCCAATAACCATGATGGTGATCGCAAAGCCCAGCGCAGGCAGGATACCGCCCATGATTTCGAACGAGTGGGTCAGCCAATGTGGCATCAGTGCCAGGAATTTCTCGACCACGCCCTGGCCAAAATAGTTGGCTGCGAACACTACCGGGAAGCGGATCACCAGGCCAAGCAGGGCCGGATAAAGGAAGGCGCAACGCATGATCCCGCCGATATTGGCCTCTTCCGCATGCTTATCGGCCATATGCACCCAGACGGCGTTCACGGTACGGCGTAACTGGTCAACGAACACGCCAATCACCCCAAATGGAATTGCCAACGCGATCGCCAGATTGGGATCCATCCCCGCTTTCACGGCGATCGGCAGTGCGATACACGCCGCCAACGCCGGATCTGAAGGGACGTTGCCCCCCGGTGTCGAGGTGACGCCCAGATACACCAACTGCATCCCGGCGCCGATAATCATCGCCGTTTTCATATCCCCCAGCAGGAAGCCGACGAATACCGCAATGGCGATGGGCTGCACCAGCATTCCCGAGAGGGTGTAGCCCAGACGCAGGCGGGCAAACCAGTAATACAGCCCCATACAGATGGCAACGGTCAAGTTATCCATGTTATTGCTCCTAATCGATCAGATGCCGAATATCAGAACTTCTTCAAAATATCTGCCAGTGCCTGTGGCTTGTCTTCCGGGATGGTCTGGAAGAACACCGTCACGCCGCGTTGCTGTAAATCACGCAGGATCGCCACATCCGCCTCATCCAGGGTAATGTTCTGGAACACCGCTTTACGATTCGGCCCACCGCCCAGACCACCTACCTGAATATTTTTCACCTCAAACCCGTCGACCACCGCCTGTTGCACCGTCGCCAGGTTAGGGAACAGCACCAATACGTTGCCCTCTCCCAGTTGGTTCTCCTGCCACGCCGCTGCAAAGCTCCGGTTGCCATAGCAATCCACTTTCACATTCGGCGGCGCAGCCATCAGGTAAATACTTTTCATAAACGGATCGGCTTCCAGCTCATCGCTGACTACCGCGATACGGTTAGCCTGTGATTGCCCAACCCACTTGGTGACGACCTGACCGTGGATCAGACGACTGTCAATACGGCATAAAACGATGTTGGCCATAATTATTTTTCCCCTGATGTTATTGATTTAATTTGTTTAACTACGTCGAGGCAGCTGTTGCGCCCCAGTTCAACCAGCTCATCGAGATGGTTGAGAAGATTGCCCTGTTCGCGTAAATCGATGGCGGCCAGCAGCAAGGTGGCGTTCAGACCGGAAATCACGCCGATGGCGTAGTCACGGCTCAGGCGAGCCGCCACGTTTGAGGTGGTGCCACCGATAAAGTCGGTGAGGATCAATGAGCCCTCCGGCATGGTTTTCACCTGCTGTTCAACGCGCTGTTGGAACTCTGCCAGTGTGTCGACCGGCATCAGCGCGATAGCGAATACCCCGTGGGTTTCGCCAATCACCATGCGGACGCTTTCACTCAGTTGTTGGCCCCAGCCGCCGTGGGTCAGTAGTAAAATCTGTGGTAATGCAGCCAAAATGGCCTCCTGGCAATCGATTGAAAGTCATTGAGAATTTCTGTTCGCTACGCGATTCATTAAAGACATAGCAATGCCTGTGCCAATTTTGTGGCACATCGGAGGGCGGTCAGAGGAAAGCGGGCCATCAAGGCCCGTCATCGGGGGATTTAGCGGTAGAGGAGCTCGTAGATATAAAAATATTCTGCATCGGACAGGCGGATAAAATAGGCGCGCTCAATCGGCGAAAACGCGTCTTTAATGACAGAAAACGCCTGTTGGTCGATATCCTGCTGGGCATCCAGGGCAATCTGTAACGGTTTGTGGCTTAAAACGATACGCTCCACCATGCAACAGCAGTGGATCAGAAAGCGAAGTGTCACCTGCCTAGAAGGCTGCAGATCCAGCGAGCGGCAAATCTGGTGCAACACCGCTTCAATCTCTTGCAGAATACGTTGCGGATTGAGCACGGAAATATGGTTGATGATGCTCTCCAGCGTCAGCGCGCTGATAAAGCGCATTGAACAACGCTCAACCTGCAACTGGCGTTCTGCACTGCCAAGTTCCGGGTTCAATAGACTGAGCACCAGCTCCGGCCCCTGCTCGGAGAACAGCTCTTCCAGCGCGATAAACGGGATATCCGGCAAGCCGGGCTGGAAGGTGCCCACGATGCCCACCAGGCGTTCGTTACCGCCTATCGCCTGACGCAAGCGCTCAAGGCTGCGCACTTCGTTGTAATCCACCAGCACCATGCGGGTGTCTTCCGCCATCAGTTCACCAAAACTTTCCTCCAGCACTTTCTTGATCTTCACCGCCGTGCCCATCCCGGTAATACAGGAGATTGCCAACACCTTGCCGGTGTCATCTTCACGCTGATCGTATAGCTGATGGACAATCCCTTTGCTGGCCATCAGTTCCATCAAGGGGGCAAAATCACTGGTTTCATAGGTCAGGTCCAGGCCAATCTCCAGCAACGCCCCCATGGTGATGTTCTGGATCAGCAGCACGTCGATGTGGAACAGTTTGCTGACGGTGCTGGCAAAGTGCACCAAAGAGCCGATATCCACAATCAGAATCAGGCGCTGATAGCGCTTTTCCCGCAGCGTGGCGATCAGTAATTCCAATGTGTCATGCACCGACTGTTCAAACGGCATATCGATGGCGGTAAACAGCTCGCATTCCAGAACTCGATTGACATAGTGCGCCATACTGCTGGCCGTGGTGGTGCCGTGGCCGATCAGCATGGCGCCACAGTCTGGGCTAACCTGTTTGCGCTGGCGGAAACTGCGACACTCTTTCAAAAACAGGCACAGGTAGACGATTTCCGTTGATGGGCATTGGATATGGAAGATTTCATTGATTTTGCGGCATAGCTGATTGGCGTTGTCGTACTCATCCTTGCAGTAATCCAGTATCAGGCTCGAGGAATACAGATTGGGGATCAGGCCTTTCTGTACATAGGAAAGCAGCGCCAGCAGATGTTTACGCAGATGGCCTGCCATATTCTGCGGCAGCGGGAAACCCAACACCTGTTCGATGCAACTGCTCAACAAGATGATGCGTTGCTCGACCTGGCCGCCATAATACCGCTCTTCGCTTTCCCCGCCGGTGCGGCTATACAACCCATATTCAAAAATGGTGCGTAACTTGTTCTTCAGGATCGACAGGGTTTCCTGCGGCGGCACGTTGCTGTTGCGCAGGTTGACGTATTCACGTGTCAGATAGGTATAAAACAGATCGCTGTCCTGCTCGTTGCTTAGCGCACTCAGATGCTGCTTGAGCTGCTCCAGCGGCTGCGAACTGATATCCAGATATTCCTGCTGACCAAATAGCGCATCGACCAACAGGCGGCTACTGGCGCTGGCGGAGTGCGGCACATCCATCAGTCGCTTATCCAGCAACAATCTTGGGCTGTTGTGGCCCATGCCGCTAGCCCAGGCCTGGGCGCAGAGAAACTGGATATCACTCTTGAGTTGGCCGATATTGCCGCTCAGTGGTTTCTCCAGCAGATAAAGCAATAACCCTTTATCCAGGCGAATAATGCGGCCAATCTTGCGGCTCTCCAGCTGTAAGAAACCGGTAATGATTTCTACCTGCTCCTCCAGTGAACGTTCGCGCAGCGCCGGTATGGCAATCGACACCTGAATACGTCGCAGAAAAGTGCGTAGCAGCGTTGAGTCCGGGCTTTCGGTGGTGGCACAAATCAGCCGTACGCTGATAGGCCGGGCCTTATCGCTGGAACCCAGCGGCCGGTATTCGCCTTTATCAAGGATCGAAAACAGTTTCTCCTGCCCTTCGTAGGGCAGACGGTGCACTTCATCGAGTAACAGAAAGCCACCGTCAGCCTGTTCGATCAGGCCACGTTTACTTTCGATCGCGCCGGTAAACGCGCCCTGCTTGTGGCCAAAAAGATGGGATGAAAGCAGCTCCGGGTTATGGGCATACTCGGCACAGTTGAAATACACCAGCGGGATCTGGCGCTGCGGCTGTTGCGCCATGGCGAACTGGTGCATCACCTCGGCAAAAAAGGTTTTCCCCACCCCGGAAGGCCCGGTGAGCAGCACATGCAATCCACCAGGATACAGCACCGCCGCCTTCCCCTTTTCTACCGACAGCCGCAGGCTGCGATCGTAACCAATCACCGTATCAAAAGGGTCATCACTGGCTGACTGCGACAGGGTTTTGGCGGGTAATAGCGCCAGCAAATCCCTGGCCTCCAAGCGGTCATCCGACAGTGGTTGCTCAATCAACTGCTCGCAGACAGCCCGGTGCAAAAACAGTACCGGACGGGATTTAATCTTGATAACCAACCGCTCTGCGTGCAGCTGGTTGAGATCTTTACTGACGGAGTTACGCGCTAACCCCAGGTTGAAAGCAATAGTCTCGGCGGCGAAACCGCCGGCGCTGAGTTCAAGGTTTTCCCGGTTAAGCGTAAGGGTAAGACGTTCCAGCTCCTGGCGAACCGCATCTTTACGTTTCATTTTAACCCGTTGTTATTATTAATTATAAACAAGAAATAGCAGGCAACTGACAAGCTGACAATCGACCTGAGAAAAAGTCATCCTAATACAGGAAGATGGAAAACAACCACCGCTAAGTGTCAGGTTGTAGCAGAGACAGGTAAAAAAAGCCGAGCTCTGCCGATAGCCGGCAACGCCCTGTATGGTGGGATTTGCTCGTTTCCAACCGACTCACAGAGCACAAATCGGCGGAATGACAGACATAAAAAATGCCAATCACAGAGGATTGGCATCGGTTGCAGCAACGGCAGATTTAGGCGGACGCGCCGCTGACCGCTTCGCGCGCCAGTTCGGTGATACGTGCGTAGTCGCCTTTTTCCAGCGCCTCCGCCGGCACCAGCCACGAACCGCCAATGCACAGTACGCTTTTCAGCGCCAGGTAATCACGGTAATTGCTCGGCGAAATACCGCCCGTCGGGCAGAAACGCACCTGCGGGAACGGACCGCCGATCGCCTGCAGCGCCTTCACGCCGCCGTTGGCTTCCGCCGGGAAAAACTTGAACTCACGCAGACCATGATCCATACCCAACATCAGTTCCGACACGGTGCTGATACCTGGAATCAGCGGTATCGAACCGGCGGTTGCCGCCTGCAGCAGGTCAGCGGTCAGGCCCGGACTGATGGCGAACTGTGCGCCAGCCTCGGTCACCTCTTGCAACTGCCGGGCGTTCAGCACCGTGCCGGCACCGATAATCGCTTCCGGCACCTGTTTGGCGATCGCCCGTATGGCATCCATCGCGCAGTCGGTGCGCAACGTCACTTCCAGTACGCGTACGCCGCCGGCAACCAGTGCTTGGGCCATCGGCACCGCCTGTTCCAGTTTGTTGATCACAATCACGGGTACCACCGGGCCGGCGGTCAGGATCTGTTCTGCACTGGTTTTCCAATTGGTCATCATCGTTATCTCCACTCTGTGAGGTGTAATGTATGGCACGTCCCTGCCACGGGATGTTGCGACATCGGTCGCAAGCCTCCGGCCGTACCCTCAAGCCACATACTGCAGGCAAAAAAAACCGGCAGACCAGCTGCCGGCGGATGGTTTATTCGAACTCGTTCCAGGAACGGCCGTCGCGGGTAATCATCGCTACCGAAGCAACCGGCCCCCAGGTACCTGACTGATATGGCTTCGGCGCTTCGTTGTCGGCTTTCCACGCGTCCATGATGGAGTCGACCCACTTCCAGGCTTCCTCAACCTCGTCACGGCGCACGAACAGTGCCTGAATACCGCGCATGGTTTCCAGCAGCAGGCGCTCGTAGGCGTCCGCCACGTGCTCCTGGTTGAAGGTCTCAGAGAAGCTCAGATCCAGTTTGGTAGTTTGCAGACGGTGTTTGTGATCCAGACCCGGCACCTTGTTCAATACCTGGATTTCGATCCCTTCGTCCGGCTGCAGGCGAATGGTCAACTTGTTCTGCGGCAGTTGCTGATAGGAGTCGCTGAACAGGTTGAGCGGTGGGTTCTTGAAGTATACTACCACTTCGGAACATTTGGTCGGCAGGCGCTTGCCAGTACGCAGATAGAACGGTACGCCAGCCCACTGCCAGTTATCGATATCAACCCGAATGGAAACGAAGGTTTCAGTATTGCTGCTTTTGTTGGCTCCCTCTTCTTCCAGGTAGCCCGGCACTTTTTTTGCCTTGCACAAAGCCCGCAGTGTACTGACCACGCACCGTGGTTTCACGCACGTTGGTCTGATCGATGCGGCGCAACGAACGCAGCACCTTGACCTTTTCGTCGCGAATACGGTCGGTGGTCAGATCCGCCGGCGGCGACATGGCGATCATGGTCAATACCTGCAGCAGGTGGTTCTGGATCATGTCGCGCATCTGTCCGGCCTGGTCGAAATAGCCCCAGCGCCCCTCGATGCCCACTTCTTCCGCCACGGTGATCTGCACGTGATCGATAGTGCGATTATCCCAGTTGGAGGCAAACAGCGAGTTGGCGAAACGCAGCGCCAACAGGTTCAGCACCGTCTCTTTACCGAGATAATGGTCGATGCGGTACACCTGGCATTCGTTGAAGTACTCCGCCACCTGATCGTTAATCACCCGTGATGAAGCCAGATCGGTACCCAGCGGTTTTTCCATCACCACTCGCGCCGGCTCGGCGTTCAACTTGGCTTCACCCAACCCTTTGCAGATTGCGCCAAAGGTGCTGGGCGGCATGGCAAAATAGTTGATGGTGGCACGATTTTTCTGGTCCAGCATTTTGCCGAGCTTGGAGAAATTCTTGCTGTCGTTAACGTCAAGATTGCAGAAATCCAGACGTGCGCTCAGCGTGGCCCAGAGTTCTTCGTTCAATTCTTCTTTCATAAAGGTGGCGAGCGCTTCTTTAACCACCTTGACGTAGGTATCTTTATCCCACTCGGCGCGGCCCACCCCGATAATGCGGGTATCCGGGTGGATATGGCCGGCTTTTTCTAATTGGTACAGGGAAGGCAGCAGCTTACGACGCGCCAGATCGCCTTTCGCGCCGAAAATAACCAGGTCACACGCCTGGGCTGTAGAGGTTACCGCCATGTTCATCTCCTCGTTGCAGGATATTTGTAATTTTCTTACATTACTAATGTACTCTCTTTGCCTACGGCCAGTAAACCCGGATCAAAAGCAGAAAAAAAGACGGATAAACCCGAGGGTTAAGCATTAGGCGGCGCGGTGGCCGCGCATGATGACACAAACTGTAATTTTCTGTCTTTTTTGACACTCTTTTACCATTATGAAAGTTAGACACAGCTCATATTCTGGTGAAAAATTCCAGCAAACGCTCTGTCGCTACTGCCAACGGTTACCAGCACGTAGTATATTTTCATTAAACCGGCATTGATGTCTCCTTTGATTGAAATCGTTACCACCAATCGATCTCATCTCTGGGGCAAAAAACCATGAGTGACTCCCGTTATATGAATACGCTGGAAAAAATCCAGAGCCATCCTGGACATCCTGAGCAAGTCTGAAAGGAAAGTCGCCGAGGTCATCCTCGCATCGCCACAAACGGCAATACATTCCAGCATCGCCACCTTGGCACGCATGGCCGATGTCAGTGAACCTACCGTCAATCGCTTTTGTCGCCGGCTGGATACCAAAGGGTTTCCCGATTTCAAACTGCATTTGGCGCAAAGCCTGGCGAACGGTACGCCATATGTAAACCGCAACGTTGAAGAAGACGACAGCGTCGACGCTTACACCAACAAAATCTTTGAATCAGTGATGGCCAGTCTGGATACTGTAAAGGCAAGTCTGGATGTTGCCGCCATCAATCGTGCGGTCGACCTGCTTACCCAGGCTAAAAAGATCTCTTTCTTTGGCCTTGGCGCCTCTGCCGCGGTGGCGCATGACGCCATGAACAAGTTTTTTCGTTTCAATATCCCAGTGGTCTACTTTGACGACATCGTGATGCAACGCATGAGTTGCATGAATTCCAGCGAAGGCGACGTCGTGGTGCTGATCTCCCATACCGGCCGTACCAAAAAACCTGGTGGAAATGGCGCAACTGGCGCGAGATAATGACGCCACCGTCATCGCCATCCACCTCACACGATACGCCATTGGCGCACGCAGCCACGCTCGCCCTGCTGCTCGACGTACCGGAAGACACCGACGTTTATATGCCCATGGTATCGCGGATCGCGCAATTAACGCTCATTGACGTGCTGGCAACCGGATTTACCTTGCGTCGAGGGGATAAATTCAGAGATAACTTGAAGCGGGTCAAGGAAGCGCTGAAAGAATCGCGCTTTGATAAGGGCGCGGTTATCCCAAACAATTTCGATGCGTAATCGAAACCAAAACCTGTTGAAAGCAGGACCAATGCCGACTATTTGATCGGCAGCATTATAGTCTGTAACGTACCAATACGCTCATGCGGGTAACATCAGTGTAGTTAAATTAGCGTTCACACCTGGCTTTGTTATCCGATGTTTATCGCAACACCTTATTTGCTTCACCAGTCAACGGAGTAAGACATGTCCAGACGGCTCAGAAGAACCAAAATTGTTACCACACTGGGTCCGGCTACTGACCGCGACAATAATCTGGAAAAGATCATTGCTGCCGGCGCCAACGTAGTTCGGCTCAACTTTTCCCACGGCACTGCGGAAGATCACCAGGCTCGTGCGGACAAGGTGCGTGAAATTGCCGCCAAACTTGGGCGTCACGTGGCTATCCTCGGCGATCTTCAAGGGCCAAAAATCCGTGTCTCCACCTTCAAGGAAGGCAAGATCTTCCTGAACATCGGCGATAAATTCCTGCTCGATGCCAACATGGCGAAAGGCGAAGGCGATAAAGAAAAAGTCGGTATCGACTATAAAGGCCTGCCTGCCGACGTGGTGCCGGGCGACGTGCTGCTGCTGGATGACGGCCGCGTTCAGCTAAAAGTGCTGGAAGTGCAAGGCATGAAAGTATTCACCGAAGTGACCGTCGGTGGCCCGTTGTCAAACAACAAGGGCATCAACAAGCTGGGCGGCGGTCTGTCTGCCGAAGCGTTGACGGACAAAGACAAGGCCGACATCGTCACCGCCGCCAAAATCGGCGTCGACTACCTGGCAGTATCCTTCCCGCGTACCGGCGAAGATCTGAACTATGCTCGCCGTCTGGCGCGTGATGCCGGCTGCAACGCCAAAATCGTCTCCAAAGTCGAACGCGCAGAAGCCGTCTGCACCGACGAAGCGATGGACGATATCATTCTGGCATCCGATGTGGTGATGGTGGCCCGCGGCGATCTGGGCGTAGAAATCGGCGATCCCGAACTGGTCGGCATCCAGAAGAAACTGATCCGTCGTGCCCGTACGCTGAACCGCGTCGTGATCACCGCCACCCAGATGATGGAGTCGATGATCACCAACCCGATGCCAACCCGCGCCGAAGTGATGGACGTGGCGAACGCGGTGCTGGATGGCACCGACGCCGTAATGCTGTCTGCGGAAACCGCCGCCGGCCAATACCCGGCAGAAACGGTAGCGGCAATGGCGCGAGTCTGCCTGGGCGCAGAGAAAATCCCAAGCATTAACGTCTCCAAACACCGTCTCGAGGTGCAGTTCGACAATATCGAAGAAGCGATTGCCATGTCTTCGATGTATGCCGCCAACCACCTGAAAGGCGTCACCGCTATCATTGCCATGACCGAGTCTGGCCGCACCGCGCTGATGATGTCACGTATCAGCTCCGGGCTGCCCATCTTCGCCATGTCTCGCCATGAGCACACCCTGAACCTGACCGCCTTGTATCGCGGCGTGACGCCGGTGTACTTCGACAGTCACACCGATGGCGTAGCGGCGGCCAATGACGCCATCCAATCGTCTGCGTGACAAAGGCTATCTGTTGTCCGGCGATCTGGTGATCGTCACCCAGGGTGACGTGATGAGTACCGTCGGTACCACCAATACCAGCCGCATCCTGCGCGTTGAGTAGTTCGCTGTTTAATGCCGGTCATTGACCGGCATTTTCCCCACTGTTGTTCCACACTATCATTGCCTCACTCCATACAGAGAGCAGCGCGTATGCTTCATCAACATACCCCAAGCACCGAGAACGCCTCGTCAGCGCATCTTGACCGTGACGGACAGGCACTGACGCATATCGATCCACTGGCACTGCAGGGATCGCAGCTGCGTAAAATCAGCCTGTATGACAACCGCCTCACGATATTCCCGCAGCAAATATTCGACCACACAAATTTGCAGGTGCTGAATATTTCATGCAATCACACTCACGCAGTTGCCGCAGCAGATCGGGCTATTACGCCCAGTTGGAAATGCTGGATTTCGGCCACAACCAGGCGACACAGATCCCCGATGAGATCGGTCCAGTTAACCCAGCTACGGTATCTCTACCTGAGCGATAACCATTTTAGTGATTTACCCCACACCCTCGGCCAGCTAGGCGAGTTGCGCTACCTGAACGTCACCGATAACCGTTTGGCCGCAGTGCCGACAGCGGTGTGGCAATTGGGCAATCTGCAGGAGCTGCGACTGTACAACAATGCCATCACCAGCCTGCCCGCTGCGATCGGCCGGTTAACCAGGCTGCGCGAACTGCACCTGATGAAAAACCGCCTGAGTGAGCTGCCGGCAACCATTGCCGAGTTAACCGCGCTAAACGTGCTTGATGTTGCAAACAATGCCATTGAGCGATTGCCCGATTCGTTTGGCCAGTTAAGCCAACTGCGTGAGCTGAATTTACGCTTTAATGCGCTAACGCATTTACCCGAGGCGTTTTGCCAACTTGGCGCGTTGCAATCGCTGGACTTGCGCGCCAATCGCCTCAGCACGCTGCCTGCCGGTATGGCAGAGATGAAAAATCTGCGCAGGCTGGGATTTACGCTGGAACGACTTCACACAGTATCCCGCGGTGCTCGACAGCCTGATTGCACAAGGCTGTCTGGTACACGTTTGAAATCACCCGGCAAAAAAAAAGGCGCCACTGGCGCCCTTTATCACGCTTCTCAGCGATCAACGGTATAAATCGTCACGGGAATAGGGCTCGATCTCCCCTTCTTTGCGCGTCTTCAGCAGTTTGAGGATCCAGGTGTATTGCTCTGGATTCGGCCCCACCAGATTCTCTACTTCCTCGTTCATGCGGCGGGCAATCTGATGGTCGTCGGCCTGCGCCAAATCATCCATCGGTGGACGGATGTAAATATCCAGCATGCTGGTCTTGCCGTTGTAGACCGGGAACAGCGGCACAATGGCTGCACGGCAGACTTTCATCAGTCGCCCGACCGCCGGCAGGGTTGCCTTGTAGGTGGCGAAGAAATCGACGAATTCGCTGTGCTCGGCGCCGTGGTCCTGATCGGGCAAATAATACCCCCAGTAACCCTGACGCACCGAGCTGATAAACGGTTTGATACCGTCATTACGCGCGTGCATGCGGCCGCCAAATTTGCGACGTACCGCATTCCACAGGTAATCCACCAGTTGGTTGCGCTGGTTGTGGAACATCGCAGCCATCGGTTGGCCACGTGCCGCCATCAGCATCGCCGGAACGTCCACTGCCCAGCCATGGGGCACCAGAAAGATCACATTGCGCCCTTCGGCACGGATGTTATCCAGCACCTCTTCACCATGCCAACGCACGCGTTTCAGCACCCGTTGCGGATCGGTACACGCCAGTTCCGCCATCAGCACCATCGACTGCGGCGCGGTAGCGAACATTTCGTCAATGATATGCTCGCGATCGCTTTCCGAGACTTCCGGCAAACAGTACAGCAAATTTATCCGTGCACGGCGACGCGCGCCCTTGGCCACCTTGCCGGCCAGTTTACCCACGGCGCCCAGCACCGGGTCGCGCATGCGCGCCGGGATCAGCGATACGCCGGCCATCAGACCGGTTCCCAACCAAACGCCCCAGTAGCGTGGATGGAAGAAGGCTTTCTGAAATTGCGGGATGAACTCTACGTTCGATTTTTTATCGTTTTGCATGCACCAACTCTTAATTTAGCGGTTCGGCTAATAATAATTGCAGATGATGAATTTGCAATTAACCGTGGCGAAGCGCCAAAGAAAAACATCGGCCTGACAAGCAACTCAGGCCGATGAATGAAGATTTAGACCCCTGTCCTTACGGCGGGCACCTGCGGATTAATCCAGTTGCAACTGCGGTACCACTTCGCGCACCTGCGCCAGATAATCACTGCGATCCTTACCGCTCAGCCCTTCGGAGCGTGGCAGTTTGGCTGTCAACGGGTTCACCGCCTGCTTGCCAACCCAGAACTCGAAGTGCAGATGTGGCCCGGTTGAACGGCCGGTATTGCCAGACAGCGCGATGCGATCGCCACGTTTGACCTTCTGGCCCGGCTTGACCAGCAGTTTTTTCAGGTGCATATAACGCGTGGTGTATTGGCGACCATGGCGGATTGCCACGTAATTGCCCGCCGCACCGCTGCGCTTGGCGATAACCACTTCACCGTCACCGATGGCCAGCACCGGCGTACCGACCGGCATGGCGAAGTCAACGCCCTTGTGCGGCGCAACGCGACCGGTGACCGGGTTAATACGGCGCGGATTGAAATTGGAGGAAATACGGAACTGTTTCATGGTCGGGAAACGCATGAAGCCACGCGCCAGGCCGGAACCCTGACGGTCATAGAACTTGCCGTCTTCAGCGCGAATGGCATAGTAATCCTTGCCGCCGGAACGCAGGCGTACGCCAAGCAATTGGCTCTGTTCGCTCTTGCCTTCAAACTGCTCGCGCGACATCAACACCGAGAACTGATCGCCCTTGCGCAGCTTGCGGAAATCCAGCTGCCATTGCAGCGCCTTGATCACCGCGTTGATTTCGCTGCGGCTGAGGCCCGCGGCCGACGCGCTGCTGACGAAACTGCCCTTCAGGCTGCCGGCCAATACCTGGTTGCGCCATTCGCCCTTCTGGGTTTCTCTGCTTTCCTTGAAGTTGTTGCCAACACGATCGTACGTGCGGGTTTCACGGCGGGAGACTTCCCAGGTCAGTCGCTGCAGATCGCCGGCCTCGTTCACCGTCCACGACAGTTGCTGACCGATTTTCAGATTGCGCAGCTCGCGGTTTTGCGACGCCAACTGGGCGACGTCCGACATGTCGATGCCGTACTGAGTCAGGATGCTGCTGAGGGTATCACCGGTAGAAACCACATATTCATGCACGCCTTCCTCGCCGGCGACCTTTTGGTCCAGCTCATCCTGGGGGATGTCATCATCGGGAGTGGGTTGGTCGGCATCAATCGGCTCACTGGCCTCTGGCAATAGCGATCGTACCTGGCTTGCTTCCAGGACGACGTTCTTTACGATGGGATCCTGTTCTGGGTGATAAACAAAAGGCCGCCAAACGGCAACGGCCAAGGTAACCACTGTCAACGACCCCAGCATGACGCGGTGGGGTCGAGGCAGGTTGTTATACGCCAGAGCGATAGTTCGGACTATCTGCTGCACTCGATATTATCCTCATAATCTTTACTTCAGGCAGCTCACGTATTGGTTAGACAGCGCTGTCAGGAAGTTCCCGTAGCTGCCCTTCCCCAATGCGATGCCGCTGCCCAGCGGGTCCAGCGTTCCAGAACGCACCTTGGTACCCTTGGCAACGGCAGTGATTACGGCCGGCCTGAATTGTGGCTCAGCAAAAACGCATTCCGCTTTTTGCTCAACCAACTGTGTTCGAATTTGGTGTAAGCGCTGTGCTCCCGGCTGGATTTCCGGGTTAACGGTGAAATGGCCCAACGGGCTCAAACCGAAATGTTTCTCAAAGTAGCCGTAAGCATCATGAAAAACAAAATAACCCTTACCTTGCACAGGCGTAAGCATCTTAACAACATTTTTGTCAGTTTGCGCTAGCTGATCCTCGAACCGGCGCAGGTTTGCGTCTAATTTGTCCTTATTTTGCGGCATAAGTTCCAATAATCTGTCGTGAATCGCGATCGCAGTCACTTTTGCGATTTCTGGCGACAGCCAGACGTGCATATTGTATTCGCCATGATCGTGATGGTGCTGGTCATCACCGTGCTCATCGGCATGGTCATGCGCTGCATGATTATGCGTCTCTTGCGCATGGTCATGATGGTCCTCGCCTTTCAGCAGCAGCGGTTTTACCGCCGGCAATTCGGCAATGGCGATCTGCTTGTTGGCTGCAACCGGCTGCAACGCCTTGGAGAGAAAGGCTTCCATATCCGGCCCTACCCATACCACCAAATCGGCAGCGCGCAGGCGTTGCAAATCGGAAGGACGCAGCGCGAAATCATGCGGTGAGGCACCATCCGGCAGCAAAATTTCGGTGTCGGTCACGCCGTCGGCTATTTCCGACGCAATAAAGCCCAACGGGCGCACTGTGGTTACCACTGCCGCATAGGCGCTGCCCGCCATCATCAACGCACTGGCCAACAGCGTGCGCTGCAGCCATTTATTTTTCTGTGTCATAGTCGATTATCCCCATCGTGTTAATCCGCGAGGCGTGATATTATAACATCCGGTAAGTTCTGCAAAATGTAATCAGACATGTCTACACTGACAACGCTTAAAAATATCTCCGTTTCTTTTGGCAGCCGTAATGTGCTGTCGAATATTTCACTCAGCCTGCAACCAGGTCGAATTCTGACGCTGCTCGGTCCGAACGGCGCGGGTAAATCAACGCTGGTGCGCGTGGTTCTGGGGCTGATCGCGCCGACCAAAGGCGAGGTTGAACGTCAGCCGAATCTGCGTATCGGTTATGTCCCGCAAAAGTTGCACCTCGATGCTACCCTGCCGCTGACCGTCAGCCGCTTTATGCGCCTGAAGCCCGGCGTCAAGAAGGTCGATATCCTGCCAGCCTTGAAGCGCGTGCATGCCGCTCATCTGCTTGATCAACCGATGCAAAAGCTGTCCGGCGGTGAAAACCAGCGCGTCCTGCTGGCACGCGCGCTGCTCAACAGGCCGCAATTGCTGGTGCTTGACGAGCCGACGCAGGGGGTCGACGTCAATGGCCAGTTGGCGCTGTACGACCTGATCGATCAGTTGCGTAAAGAGCTCGGCTGCGCAGTGTTGATGGTGTCTCACGATCTGCACCTGGTGATGGCCAAAACGGACGAAGTGCTGTGCCTCAATCAGCATATTTGCTGTTCCGGTACGCCGGAGGTGGTGTCGATGCACCCGGAATTCATCGCCATGTTTGGCAACCGCGGCGCAGAGCAGTTGGCGATTTACCGCCATCACCATAATCATCGCCACGATCTGCAAGGACGAATTGTGTTAAAGAAAACCGGGGGCCGTGAGGCATGATCGAATTGTTGTTGCCCGGCTGGCTGGCCGGGATTTTGCTGGCCGCCGCCGCCGGCCCATTGGGATCTTTTGTGGTCTGGCGCCGCATGTCCTATTTTGGCGATACGCTGGCACATGCGTCGTTGCTCGGGGTCGCGTTCGGCCTGTTGCTCGATATCAATCCGTTTTATGCGGTGATTGCCGTTACGCTGCTGCTGGCGCTGGTACTGGTGTGGCTGGAGCGTCGCCCGCAGCTTTCCGTCGATACCCTGCTTGGCATCATGGCGCACAGCGCTCTGTCTTTGGGTCTGGTGGTGGTGGCACTGATGTCCAACGTGCGGGTCGATCTGATGGCCTACCTGTTTGGCGATCTGCTGTCAGTCACCATCAGCGATATCGGTATGATTGCCATTGGCGTGGCGATTGTACTGCTGGTGCTATGGTGGCAATGGCGCGATTTGCTGTCAATGACCATCAGCCCGGAAATGGCGCACGTTGACGGCGTCAATCTGGCTCGGGCGCGTACCGTGTTAATGCTGGTGACGGCGTTGACTATCGGCCTGGCGATGAAGTTTGTTGGCGCGTTAATCATTACTTCGCTGCTGATTATCCCAGCGGCCACCGCGCGGCGGTTTGCCCGTACGCCGGAGCAGATGGCGGGATATGCGGTAATCATCGGTATGCTGGCGGTGAGCGGCGGGTTGACCTTCTCGGCGTTTTACGACACCCCGGCCGGTCCGTCGGTGGTGCTGAGTGCGGCAATACTGTTCGTGCTCAGCCTGGCGAAAAAGCAGCAGGCGTAAACGCCGTCATCAGGATGACAAAATAATCGGGCGCAATCTGTTGCGCCCTTTTTATTACTCTTCGCGTTCGATACCGAAATGCTTATAGGCATGCAGCGTGGCCATCCGCCCGCGCGGCGTGCGTTGGATAAAGCCTTGCTGGATCAGGAACGGTTCAATCACATCTTCGATGGTTTCCCGCTCTTCGCCAATCGCCGCCGCCAGGTTATCCAGCCCCACCGGCCCGCCGGTGAACTTATCGATAATTGCCAGCAACAGTTTGCGGTCCATATAGTCAAAGCCTTCGGCGTCGACGTTGAGCATGTTCAACGCCTGTGCGGCCACTTCGCCGCTGATCTGGCCGTTGGCTCGCACTTCGGCAAAGTCACGCACCCGTCGCAGCAGGCGGTTGGCAATACGCGGCGTGCCGCGCGCGCGTCGGGCGATTTCATGCGAACCTTCCGTCGACAGGCTCAGACCAAGGCAATGGGCACTACGTGACACAATGTGCTCCAGATCCGCTACCTGATAAAACTCCAGCCGCTGAACGATGCCAAAACGGTCGCGCAGCGGTGAGGTCAGCGAGCCGGCGCGCGTGGTGGCGCCAATCAGGGTAAACGGCGGCAGGTCGAGCTTGATCGAGCGTGCCGCCGGCCCTTCGCCGATCATGATGTCCAGCTGATAGTCTTCCATCGCCGGATACAACACCTCTTCGACCACCGGCGACAGACGGTGGATTTCATCGATAAACAGCACATCGTGGGGTTCGAGGTTGGTCAGCATCGCCGCCAGATCGCCGGCTTTCTCCAGTACCGGGCCAGACGTAGTACGTAAATTGACGCCCATTTCGTTGGCAACGATGTTCGCCAGGGTGGTTTTACCCAATCCTGGCGGGCCGAATATCAGCAGATGATCCAATGCGTCACTGCGCTGCTTCGCCGCCTGTATGAAGATTTCCATCTGTTCACGAACGTGCGGCTGACCGACGTATTCCGTCAACAGCTTGGGACGAATCGCGCGGTCGATAACCTCTTCTTCGGTAATCGGCTCGGCAGAGATCAGGCGGTCAGCTTCATCATGTTTTATCCCTTCGCAACGGTTACAGTGCGGCGCGCAACGCGTCGCGGATCAGGGTTTCGCAATCCGCACCCGGCTTGGCGATCTTGCTGACCATGCGGCTGGCTTCCTGTGGCTTGTAACCCAGGGCCACCAGGGCGGAAGCGGCTTCAGCCTCGGCGTCGGCTTCCGGTGTCTGAGTCGCGCTGGCCGGCAGGCTGATTTCGCTGCTGTTGTTGAACAGATCGCCGTTCAGCCCCTTGAAGCGGTCCTTCATTTCCACCACCAGGCGTTCGGCGGTTTTTTTACCAACCCCCGGCAGTTTCACCAGGGCGGTGATTTCTTCGCGTTCTACCGCGCTGACAAATTGCTGCGCCGACATGCCAGACAGGATAGCCAGCGCCAGTTTTTGGCCCCAACGCCGTTCACCTTGATCAACTCACGGAACAGCGCGCGTTCCTGCTTGTCATTGAAGCCGTATAATAATTGCGCATCTTCACGCACCACAAAATGGGTAAATACGATCGCTTCCTGCCCCAGTTCCGGCAGTTCATAGAAGCAGGTCATCGGCATATGCACTTCGTAACCGACGCCATTCGCTTCCAGCAACACCAGCGGCGGCTGCTTTTCCAGGATATTACCTCTGAGACGACCTATCATTTACCCTCCTGCTTGGATTCCGATCACGGCCTGCGGCCATGCAATGCTGCTAAGCTTATACCATAAAAAAGGCTGGATGAATATCCAGCCCGTGTTGTTGCAGCGCGCGTTTTCAGCGTAGCCGACCTCGCGCCAGATTCAATCGCCCTTCACTCATACGCAGCACGTTTTGGCTAAGGTGGCAATGGGTGATGGCAATCGCCAGGGCGTCGGCGGCATCCGCCTGCGGATTGGCAGAGAGCTTGAGCAACGAGCGCACCATATGCTGCACCTGGCTCTTTTCCGCCGCGCCGGTGCCAACCACCGTCTGCTTGACCTGACGTGCCGCATACTCGAACACCTCAAGGTTCTGGTTGACGGCAGCGACGATCGCCACGCCGCGCGCCTGCCCAAGCTTCAGCGCCGAGTCCGGGTTTTTCGCCATAAACACCTGTTCGATGGCAAAAAAAATCCGGCTGGAACTGGGTGATGATTTCGCTGACGCCGGCATAGATCAGTTTCAAACGCGTCGGCATATCATCTACTACCGTGCGAATGCAGCCGCTGGCGATGTAGCTCAACTGACGGCCCTGCTGACGGATCAGGCCATAACCGGTGATGCGTGAACCTGGATCGATACCAAGAATGATCGCCATTGTCAGAGCCGCTCCGTGTGAACAACCAACATTGCCCTGCGCTGTCGCGCATTCGCACGCATTACAGCGTCGCCGCCACCTCGTCGGAGATTTCACCGTTATGGTAAACCTCCTGCACGTCGTCACAGTCTTCCAGCATATCGATCAGACGCAGCAGCTTTGGCGCGGTTTCTTCGTCCATATCGGCTTTGGTCGACGGGATCATCGACACTTCGGCCGCCTCGGCGGTGAAACCGGCGGCGGTCAGTGCGTCTTTCACTTCGCCCAGATTTTCCCATGCGGTGTAGACGTCGATCGCGCCGTCGTCATAGGTCACGATATCTTCAGCGCCGGCTTCCAGCGCCGCTTCCATCAGCGTGTCTTCGTCCAGACCTGGTGCATAGGTGATAACGCCTTTCTTGGTGAACAGGTAAGCCACCGAGCCGTCGGTCCCCAGGTTGCCGCCACACTTGGTGAAAGCATGGCGCACTTCCGCCACGGTACGGTTACGGTTGTCGCTCAGGCATTCGATCATGATGGCGGTGCCGCCCGGACCGTAGCCTTCGTAAATGATGGTTTCCATGTTGCTGTCGTCGTCGCCGCCGACGCCGCGCGCAATGGCACGGTTCATGGTATCGCGCGTCATGTTGTTGGACAGCGCCTTGTCCATCGCCGCGCGCAGGCGCGGGTTGGAATCCGGATCGCCGCCGCCCAGTTTGGCCGCCGTCACCAGCTCACGGATAATTTTGGTGAAAATCTTACCGCGTTTGGCATCTTGTGCCGCTTTGCGGTGCTTTGTGTTGGCCCACTTACTGTGACCTGCCATAAAATATCTCCAAAAATAAAGACTACTGGACTGAATTAATCACAAACTCTTCAATCGCCTGCTGGTTGCTCCATGACTTGGTCAATTTGACGGCGTCGGCCGCCTCAAGCCATTGGTAGGCGTGATGCTCGGTAATCACCGGCTCGCGCTCTTCGGGCAACGCCAGGCAGAACCAATGCTCTTTATTACGCGTGGTTCCCGGCGCATAGCGATGTCGCAAATGGACAAAGAGTTCAAACTCCACACAGCGCTGACAATCGAATAACGGCAGTTTCTCTGCGTCGATATCGATGCCGATTTCTTCCATGACCTCACGCCGTGCGGCACACGGCGGCGACTCATCCAACTCCAGGCTGCCGGTGACCGACTGCCAGAACTCGGTATCATCGCGCCGCTGTAACATCAGCACCCGACCACTGGATCGCGCGTAAATCACTACCAGAATAGACTCGGGACGCTTGTAGTTCATCACTCGCTCTCTTGCTCGGTAGCAGCTTTCTTCACCACGCTGATGGCGAGTTCCTGCAACGCCGCCGGATTGGCAAAGCTTGGCGCATCGGTCATCAGACAGGCCGCAGCGGTGGTTTTCGGGAAGGCGATCACGTCACGGATATTGTCGGTACCGGTCAACAGCATCACCAGGCGGTCCAGACCGAAGGCCAGGCCGGCATGCGGCGGCGTACCGTACTTCAGCGCATCCAGCAGGAAGCCGAACTTTTCGCGTTGCTCATGTTCATTAATGCCAAGAATGCCAAATACCGTCTGTTGCATCTCGCTACGGTGAATACGCACTGAACCGCCACCGACTTCATAGCCGTTCACCACCATGTCATAGGCGTTGGCGATGGCACTGGTAGGATCGTTTGCCAGCGCTTCCGGTGCCATATCACGCGGCGCGGTGAACGGGTGGTGCATCGCCGCCAGACCGCCTTCACCGTCGTCTTCAAACATTGGGAAGTCGACAACCCACAGCGGCGCCCATGCGTCCAGTCTGGTCAGTTGCAAATCGCGGCCCAGCTTCAAACGCAGCGCGCCCATGGCGTCGGTCACGATCTTGTGGCTGTCGGCGCCGAAGAACAGAATGTCGCCGGTTTGCGCTTCGCTGCGCGCCAGCACCGCTTCCAGCACCTCGGCGTTGAGGAATTTGGCGATCGGGCTCTGTACCCCCTCAAGACCGGCGGCGCGGTCGTTGACCTTCAGCCATGCCAGGCCTTTGGCGCCATAGATATTGACGAACGCACCGTACTCGTCGATCTGCTTGCGGGTCAGCTGGGCACCGCCCGGAACGCGGATCGCCGCTACGCGGCCCTTGGCATCGTTAGCCGGACCGGAGAACACTTTGAACTCGACGTCCTTCACCAGATCGGCCACGTCCACCAGCTCCAGCGGGTTACGCAGGTCCGGTTTGTCAGAACCGTAACGGCGCATTGCTTCGGCGAAGGTCATGATCGGGAAATCGCCGAGATCGACGCCCTTAACTTCTTGCCACAGCTCGCGCACCAGTTGCTCCATGACTTCACGCACCTGATCGGCGGTCATAAAGGAGGTTTCCACGTCGATCTGGGTAAATTCAGGCTGACGGTCGGCACGCAGATCTTCGTCGCGGAAGCACTTGACGATCTGGTAGTAACGGTCGAAGCCGGACATCATCAGCAGCTGCTTGAACAGCTGCGGCGACTGCGGCAATGCGTAAAACTTGCCCTTGTGCACCCGGCTTGGCACCAGATAGTCGCGTGCGCCTTCCGGCGTGGCTTTGGTCAGCATTGGGGTTTCGATGTCGAGGAAGCCGTGCTGATCCATAAAGCGGCGCACGAAGCTGGTGATTTTAGCTCGGGCTTTCAGACGGTCGGCCATTTCCGGGCGACGCAGATCCAGATAGCGGTATTTCAGGCGCGCTTCTTCACTGTTAGTCTGGTTGGAGTCCAGCGGCAGCGGCTCCGAGCGGTTAATGATCTCCAATCCGTGGGCGAATACTTCTACTTCGCCAGTGGCCATGTCTTTGTTGATCTGGCTGTCTGGACGGGCGCGTACGGTGCCGACGATCTGAATACAGAACTCGTTGCGCAACTCGAACGCCTTATCGAACGCCGTTTTCTGGTCCGGATCGAAGAACACCTGCACGATGCCTTCGCGGTCACGCATATCAATAAAGATCAGGCCGCCCAAATCGCGACGACGATTGACCCAACCGCACAAAGTCACTTCCTGGCCCACGTGGGACAGATTCAACTGCCCGCAATATTCAGTACGCATACGCTATCCTTTTACTCAGCCGATGCCGCGCCAGAGAAATTGCTGCTCTGCACGCTGCGGTTATCCGATGAACGCTTATTACCTGTTTTGAATCGCCTCGCGCGACGCCGCTCGGCGGCGCAGACACATTCGTAAATCGGCATAGGTCGTGGGATTAAAGAGTGTTGAAAAAAGGCGGTCATTATAAAGGAAATTCATCCGTCCGATAAGTGCGAACACAGCATTGTTCAACGGCTAAATGGCGCGTTTTTACCCGAATCAACACATTGATTAACAAAATTCCCGTTAACCCGGCGCAGAATTTTCACGTAGCCTGAAACAACCCGCTGTAACGCACCGGGTTACGCGTGCCGGTTACAGCGGTGATTTAATCCATTTACACCATGAGAAAATCGCCATGTTAAACATTGACGCCCAAACCACCGCGCTAGTGGTTATCGATTTGCAAAACGGTATTCTGCCCTACGCCGGCGGCCCGCACAGTGCGGAAC
Source organism: Serratia odorifera (assembly GCF_900635445.1). Taxonomy (NCBI): domain Bacteria; kingdom Pseudomonadati; phylum Pseudomonadota; class Gammaproteobacteria; order Enterobacterales; family Yersiniaceae; genus Serratia; species Serratia odorifera. The sequence continues at coordinate 3,732,834 of NZ_LR134117.1, read as the reverse complement.
AGGTGGTGACGCACGCCGACCACCTCGCTGGACGTTTCCGCGCGCTTGGCGCACCGGTGATGATGGTACGCGTCGGCTGGTCCGATACCTTTGCCGAAGCGTTGAAACAGCCGGTCGATCGGGCCAACGCCGGCACCGGTTGGCGGCTTGCCCGCTGATTGGTGGACCTTCCCGGAGGCACTGGCGGTCGACGACAGCGATATTTTGATCGTCAAACGCCAATGGGGAGCGTTCTACGGCACCGATCTGGAAATGCAGCTGCGCCGTCGCGGCATAACAACCCTGGTGCTGGGCGGCATTGCCACCAACATCGGCGTTGAGTCCACCGCCCGCGCCGCATGGGAACGAGGCTTTGAACTGATTATCGCCGAAGACATGTGCAGCGCGCCGAACGCCGAGATGCACCGTTTTGCCTTTGAGAACATTTTTCCACGCCTGGCGCGAGTGCGCAGCACCGGTGAAATTCTTGCCGCGCTTCAGGTTGCACGCTAACGTAGGCATTATTTTTTGCGCTGCCCTGCCGGGGCAGCCGATGCATGACGAAGGCGCTGATGTATATCGGATTACCACAATGGCAACACCCGGCCTGGCAGCGTATCGGGCTGCGCGACCTGGCTGACTACAGCCGCTACTTTAACTGTGTGGAAGGCAATACCACCTTTTATGCGCTGCCGAAGCTGGAGATCGTTCAGCGCTGGCACGCCATGACCGATGACAACTTTCGCTTCTGCTTCAAGTTCCCCTCCGCTATCAGCCATAAGGCAGCATTGCGCAATTGCAGCTCGGATATTCAGGCTTTCTATCAGTGTCTGACGCCGATACAGCCACGCATCGGCCAACTGTGGCTGCAATTGCCGGCAGCCTTCGGCCCGGCCGAGCTGCCGACAATGTGGGCGTTTTTCGACACGCTGCCCAAGGCGTTTACCTACGGGGTGGAGGTGCGTCACCCGGCGTTTTTCGCCAAGGGCGAAGAAGAACGCCTGCTGAATCAGGGATTACATCAGCGCGGTATCAACCGGGTGATCCTCGACAGTCGACCGGTGCATCACGCCGCCGCCAACAGTGCCGCCGTACGCGACGCCCAGCAAAAAAAACCGATGCTGCCGGTGCACGCGCTGATTACCGCCAATAATCCGCTGGTGCGCTTCATCGGCGGCGATGTGCTGGAAGATAATCTGCGCTGGTTTGCCCCCTGGCAACAGAAACTGCCCGATTGGCAACGGCGGCACAATCCTTACCTTTTTATTCACACCCCGGATAACGGAGATTCACCACAACAGGCGCAAAAAATCTGGCAACAGCTGCGGCGGGTTATCCCCTCATTGCCCGCGCCACCGGACTGGCCAGAACAGAACTCACTGTTTTAACCAATTAATCTGACGTATTACATCAGATTTTTCTCCGCGACAGCCGGACTAATGGCAGTTATCATGCTGCTGCCAGTTTTGGTTAGGGAATGGAGTTAAATAATGGTAAGCGCGCTTTATGTAGTGCTCGGCGCATTGTTGTTGATCAAACTCTCTTACGACGTAGTCAAACTCAGAACACAGTATCGCGTCGCCTATGGCGACGGTGGCTTTTATGAACTGCAAACCGCCATTCGTGTCCACGGCAACGCCGTTGAATACATCCCGATTGCCGCCGTGCTGCTGGTAATGATGGAGATGAACGGTGCTGGAGTATGGATGATTCACGTGTGCGGCCTGATGCTGATGGCCGGTCGGCTGGTGCATTATTACGGTCTGCGCAACCGTGAAGTCAGCTGGCGTCGTTCTGGCATGTCCGCCACCTACATTGCCCTGGTGCTGATGGTGTTGGCAAATATCATCTACCTGCCATGGGATCTGATCTTCAGTCTGTACTGATGTTGCCGGTTCAAGGCGGCTTTGCCGCCTGTTCCCGAATCAGAGACTTGAATCCACGCGCCCGCCATTCTCCGCGCGCTGCCAACGGCCAACGCCAGCGAGTGCAAATCGCTGTCGCACGGTCGCACCGCGATGCAACTCGAATTATTTAGGCTAAATCTGCTAGAATACGCCCCTCCGAATTCTGAGCTGATTTTTTGCCGCTATGCCAAACCGCGATACTCTATTTTCCGCCCCGATAGCCAAACTGGGCGACTGGACCTTCGACGAACGCGTCGCTGAAGTGTTTCCCGACATGATCCAGCGCTCCGTTCCCGGCTATTCCAATATCATTTCCATGATTGGCATGCTGGCCGAGCGTTTCGTACAGCCGAACAGTCAGGTGTACGATCTGGGCTGTTCGCTGGGCGCGGCGACGCTGTCGATGCGGCGAAACATCAAGGTTGACGGCTGCAAAATCCTGGCCATCGACAATTCCCCGGCGATGGTCGAACGTTGCCGTCGCCATATTGATGCCTTCCGCGCCGATACGCCGGTTGAGGTGATCGAGGCCGACATTCTCGATATCAACATCGAGAATGCATCAATGGTGGTACTGAATTTTACGCTGCAATTCCTCGAGCCCGCCGATCGTTTGCGCCTGTTGCAGCATGTATATCGTGGTCTACGCCCGGGCGGCGCACTGGTGTTGTCCGAAAAATTCAGCTTTGAAGACGGCGACATCGGCGAACTGCTGTTCAATATGCATCACGATTTCAAACGCGCCAACGGCTACAGCGAACTGGAGATCAGCCAGAAACGCAGCATGCTGGAAAACGTCATGCTGACCGACTCGGTAGAGGCCCATAAGGCACGGTTGAAGCAGGCCGGCTTTGAGCATGCTGAAGTGTGGTTCCAATGCTTCAACTTCGGCTCACTGATCGCCTTGAAGTCAGGAGAAACGGCATGATTGAGTTCGGTGATTTTTATCGGCATATTGCCAAAAGCCCACTCAGCCACTGGCTGGATACCCTGCCGGCGCAAATCTCCGCCTGGCAGCGCGAATCGCTGCACGGTAAATTCAAACAATGGTTCAATTCGGTAGAACACCTGCCGTCGTTGACCCCTACCCGACTTGACCTGCTCCACGGCGTACACGCCGAGCTGGATCAGCCGCTGTCGGCCGGCCAGCGTGAAGGCATCGAAAAAATGCTGCGCACCCTGATGCCATGGCGTAAAGGGCCGTTCTCGCTGTACGGTATCGATATCGAAACCGAATGGCATTCCGACTGGAAGTGGGAGCGGGTATTACCGCATATTTCTCCCTTGGCCGGCCGAACGGTGCTGGATGTCGGCTGCGGCAGCGGTTATCACATGTGGCGCATGATCGGCGCCGGGGCGCAGTTTGTGGTTGGCATCGACCCGATGCAGCTGTTCCTGTGCCAGTTCGAAGCGGTACGCAAACTGCTGGGCGGCGATCAGCGTGCCCATCTGTTGCCGTTGGGTATTGAGCAACTGCCGGAACTGGCGGCGTTCGACAGCGTATTTTCCATGGGCGTGCTGTATCACCGTCGTTCGCCGCTGGATCACCTGTATCAGCTGAAGAATCAGCTGGTGCGTGAAGGTGAACTGGTGCTGGAAACGTTGGTAGTAGAAGGCGATCGCCATCAGGTCCTGGTGCCGGGTGACCGCTACGCGCAAATGCGCAACGTCTATTTTATCCCGTCGACCGAAGCGCTGAAATGCTGGCTGGAAAAATGTGGTTTCGTTGATGTAACCGTGGCAGATATCAGCGTCACCAGCACTGAAGAACAGCGTCGCACCGACTGGATGACCAGCGAGTCGCTGGCGGATTTCCTTGACCCGAACGATCGCAGCAAAACCATTGAAGGCTATCCCGCACCACGTCGCGCGGTGCTGATCGCCAGAAAAACCTTAAAAAAGCTCGCCAGGTTGCCAAACGGCCGCCGACGCGGCCGTTTGGTTAGCGTTTAAGGTCGCATGGCCAATCGCTGTTGGGCAGCGCGTTCCGCCCGCTGCAATATTTCCTGCAGGTCGTCTTCGTCAATATCGAGAAACTCGCCGTCCATCAGCGCGACATGCAGATCTGCGCGGGTGATCGGTACGTCAATCGGTAGCGGTTCCGGTTTGGCCTCCGTGTCGGCCAACGCATGCGGATAGCGTCGACCCGCCAGATTGTTGAACACCAGTGCCAGCAGCGCCAGCAACACGGAATTGAGCAACACCGGGGTCAACACAAAGCCGTAGCCCAACTGATGCACCGTCGGCCCGCCGAGGATCGCCGTCAACGCCACTGCCCCGCTCGGCGGATGCAAACAGCGCAGTTTGAACATCAGCACAATGGCGATGCCCACTGCAACGCCGCAGGCGATACCGGGATCGGCGATCGGCACGCCGACGCTGACCCCCACCGTCGCCGCCACCAGGTTGCCACCAACGATTGACCACGGCTGAGCCAATGGACTACCCGGCACGCCAAACAGCAATACCGCAGAGGCGCCCATCGGCGCGATAAACCATAAGTTGGCCTCCCCCAGCATCCAATGGCTGATCCAGCCGGTAATCATTAATCCTAAACCGGCGCCGCAACCGGAGATCAGCATCTCCTTTTTTCCTACGCCCAACGGGTGCGGCCATAGGCGCGCGCATCCAATCTTCAACTGCTTAACTAACGGGTTAATCATGCTACCTGACAATAATAAAATTAACGTTTCGGCAGCAAATATATCACACGACCGTGGCGGGTTGCTCTCTTGCCTGCCATGCCAGGGCTGAATGCGCAAAAAAGCCCCGACCAGAAGGTCGGGGCTGATGTATGGAGACACGGACGAAAGGAGATTTTAACGAGCCAGAAGAGCAACCACCGACGCACTAGGCGCTTTGCGCCATCGGATCAACCAGCGCCAGCGCATTCTTCATCGCCTCGACCATCTCGCCATCCACGCAATAATGGCTGAATTCGTCAAATTCATTATCGGCGCACATGGTCACCCCCGCCTTGCGGTAGCGCATGGTCGACGGCACGGTATGGCCAGACGAACTGTGCAGTTCCCGAATGCCGATATCGACAAACTTGTGCAGATTGCTCAATCGCACCCCGGCACCGGCCATAATCACCGGCCCCTGACTGGCCTGCTGCAAATCACGCAGCAGCGGCAACCCCAGTTCGGCATTTTGTTGCTGGCCAGAGGTCAGAATACGCGCAATACCAAGATCGGTAAGTTGCGCCAGTGCGGTCATCGGGTTCTGGCACATGTCGAAGGCACGGTGGAAGGTCACCGCCATATCACCGCTCAGCGACACGATCTCCTGCATCCGCCGCAGATCGATATGCCCTTCTTCGTCGAGCATCCCCACCACCACGCCGGCGAATCCCATGTCACGCATCAATGAGATATCGCTTTTCATCACGGCAAAGTCTACCGCGCCGTAGCAGAAATCGCCTGCGCGCGGACGAACGATCGGATGTACCGGAATACTCAGCCGTTCACGCGCCAACAACAGGGAACCGTAGCTTGGCGTCAGACCGCCCTCGCTCTGACTGGCACAGAGTTCAATACGATCGGCGCCTGCCCGTTCAGCCGTCAGTGCGCAATCTACGCTATAGCAACAAACTTCCAGTTTAATCATTGTCACCCCCAGATGACGGCCAAATAACACAACGGTTGTTAAGCACCAGACTTCTCGCCTAGGCTCAAAGCATCAATATTGAAACGGTTCAGGAGATAACTATGGCATTCAATTTTGATCAATGGGTAGACCGCAGTCACAGTGAAAGCGTTAAGTGGGACAGATATCACGATCGCGACATTATTCCGCTGTGGGTTGCCGACAGTGATTTTCGCTCCCCGCCGGCGGTGATCGACGCGCTGCAACAGCGGGTCGCCCACGGCGTATTCGGCTACAGCCATCCTTCCCCTGTTCTTATTGAGGTTTTTATCCGGCGCATGGTAGAGCGCTATAGCTGGCACATCAAGCCCGAATGGCTGATTTTTTTGCCCGGTCTGGTGTGTGGGCTGAACCTGTGCGTACGTGCCTTTACCGATGCAGACGCCGGCACGCTGGCTCCGGCGCCAATTTATCCACCGTTTCGCAAAGCGGCGGCATTTGCCGGCTGCCGCCAACTCTCCATCCCCATGCAACTGCGCGCGCAGCGCTGGCTACCGGATTTGTCCTCCGCAGCCAGTCAATTGAACGGGCGGGAAAAGCTCTTGTTGCTGTGTAATCCGCACAACCCCGGCGGCACGGTTTATCGCCGCAATGAGCTACTGGCGCAGCAGCAATTTGCACAAGCGCACCAGTTGATCGTCTGCTCCGACGAAATCCATTGCGATCTGTTGCTCGAGCCCGGCTTGCAGCACATCCCCTTTGCCACGCTGAATGAGGATGCGGCGCAGCGCAGCATAACCCTGATGTCACCGTCTAAAACCTTCAATATCGCCGGGCTGGGGGCGTCAATGGCCATCGTGCCCAATAGCGAGTTACGGCGCGCGCTGTGTCGTGAACGTCGCGGCATTGTGCCGGAGGTCGACGTGCTGGCACTGGTGGCGGCCCAGGCGGCCTATTGCCACGGCCAGCCATGGCTAGACGCCCAGCTAGACTATCTGCGTGGTAACCGTGATTTGGTGATGGCGTGCATCACTGCCCTGCCCGGTTTGCAGTTGCAGCCGGTGGAAGCGACTTATCTGGCCTGGATCGATTGCAGCGGGCTGCCGGTCGACAACCCACATGCATTTTTTGAACAGGCCGGCGTCGGCTTGAGCCCCGGCCTGGAGTTTGGCGATCGACGATTTGTGCGGCTCAATTTCGCCTGCCAGCGTGCCTTGCTGCAACGCGCGTTGCAGCGTATGTCCAACGCCGTGCAAGCGCTGATGGGCTAGGCACCTTCGCTGGCGACAATCTCACGCAACGTATAAGGATGGAATTTGATGGTTACGCTGCCATCGGTGATCGCCAACGTTGGATTTGGCAAGCGTTCGCCTTGGCCTTTTGGCGAACTCTGCTTGAGTTTGATGCCCGGTGCCAACAGCGCCTGATCCGGCAACAGCGCCAGCGCGCGCGCGTACAGCGTCTGCGGATCGCCGCCAAGCGCCAGTTCCACATGTTCCCAGCCTTCATGCGGGTAACGCTTCTCACCGGGATACGGCAACTCGATGCAGTCAATGCGCCACGGCCCCCACCGACAGCGGTTCTGCCAGACTGAACAGGCAGATCGGTCGGCCATTAATCATCGCCTCGGAGATCAGAGTGCCGCATTGCAGCAATCCCCGCCGCCAGCGTTCGGCGGTGGCCTGCTGGTGGCAACGTAGCGAAATATGATCGGCAGTAAACTGCGACAGATCGAGATGCAGTTTTTCGGCAAATTGCGCCAGCGCCTGCTCAAAACGCGGCAGATCCAGCACCAGGTCGCCCAGCTCGGCGATAGCGGATAAATTGGTCATAAAGCTCCTGCGACAACACAACCACATTGCAAACGGCATAATTTACACTGGCAGCGCGCCGACCGCCACGTTCGGCCATATTAAATTCATCATTGTATGATGAGATAAAAGAACAGACTCGATATGCTATATGGCTAATCAATTTCAGTAACGTTAAACTTTTGTGCGTTAATTTGTTTTTTTAGGATTTTTCGCATGCCAATAATTTCCCCAAACCAAAAATTAAGATCATAAGTTAATAACCAAATGACGTGTAATTCTGCCATTAGCGAGTGACTGCAACACAAAAAAACAATGATGCATTAACAATGCGCATTACCAACAACGCAACAGATGGAATAATAAGCAAATCATTACCCATGTCATTGTTTTAAATCAGCCTTCAAGGCCAGTCACCTGAGACTTATCTTAAATAAATTGTCACGAATTGCTTCATGCAAATAATTAAGCTATTTTGGGAAAATGTTATAACAGAGATAAATTATCATGTTCCTTTTAACGTTATCCGCAATATTGATTGTTATTGCCGCTTACGCCATTTATCGCCATTTTAAAACACGTCGCACCAGCAGCCTGGATGCGAATCGTCGCAATAAAAAGCATTAACCCCTCCATTCGTTTTTTGTTTTACCCTCCCCTACTTTGCTTACTTAATCTCCGTTCGCCCACTCGCCAAAGCCGTGGGTAACGCCTTGCGGCTGTGCATCAGGTTTTCCTCGGCTTCAATCCGCGCCAACTGCTGACGCGGCGCCTGCAATCGGGTACAATTACAGGCTGTTTTCCGGAGGGGCGCAGTGCGCGACCCTCGTTCGTCATTTAAGGTATCCCGGTGAATATTCAGGCTCTTCTCTCAGAAAAAGTCAGCCAGGCGCTGATTGCCGCAGGCGCACCCGCCGATTGCGAAGCTCAGGTTCGTCAGTCCGCCAAGGCGCAGTTTGGTGATTATCAGGCTAACGGCGTCATGTCCGTTGCGAAAAAACTCGGCATGCCCCCCGCGACAACTGGCAGAAAAAGTGGTGCAACTGCTGGATCTTGGCGATATCGCCACTAAAGTAGAAATCGCCGGCCCGGGCTTTATCAATATCTTCCTGACCCCAGCCTGGGTGGCACAACATGCCGACGCCGCATTGCGTGCGCCGAAACTGGGCATTGCGCCGGTCGAGCCACAAACCATCGTCATCGACTACTCGGCGCCAAACGTCGCCAAAGAGATGCATGTCGGCCACGTGCGCTCCACTATCATTGGTGACGCGGCTGCTCGTACCCAGGAGTTCCTCGGACACAAGGTGATCCGGGCAAACCACGTCGGCGACTGGGGCACCCAGTTCGGCATGCTGATTGCCTACCTGGAAAAAAATGCAGAACGAAAACGCCAGCGAAATGGGCCTGTCCGATCTGGAACAGTTTTATCGTGAAGCAAAGAAACACTACGACGAAGATGCACAGTTCGCCGAACGCGCCCGTGGCTACGTGGTCAAGCTGCAAGGCGGCGATCAATACTGCCTCGGCATGTGGCGCAAGCTGGTCAACATCACCATGGCGCAGAACCAACTGGTCTACAACCGTCTTAACGTTACCCTGACCGAAGACGACGTAATGGGCGAAAGCCTGTACAACGCCATGCTGCCTGGCATCGTTGAGGATTTGAAAGCCAAAGGGCTGGCGGTGGAAAGCGAAGGCGCGACCGTGGTGTTCCTGGACGAATACAAAAACAAGGATGGCGAGCCGATGGGCGTCATCATCCAGAAGAAAGACGGCGGTTACCTGTATACCACCACCGATATCGCCTGCGCCAAATACCGTTATGAGACACTGGGTGCCGATCGGGTGCTCTACTACATCGACTCCCGCCAGCATCAGCATCTGATGCAGGCCTGGACCATCGTACGCAAGGCCGGATACGTGCCGGACTCCGTCTCGCTGGAACACCATATGTTCGGCATGATGCTGGGCAAGGACGGCAAGCCGTTCAAGACCCGCTCAGGCGGCACCATCAAGCTGTCCGACCTGCTGGATGAAGCCATTGAGCGCGCGGCGAAGCTGATCGCCGAAAAGAACCCGGACATGCCTGCCGACGAACTGAACAAGGTCGTCAATGCCGTCGGCATCGGCGCGGTGAAATATGCCGACCTGTCAAAAAGTCGCACCACCGACTATATCTTTGACTGGGATAACATGCTGTCGTTCGAAGGTAACACCGCCCCTTACATGCAGTACGCCTATACCCGCGTGGCTTCGGTGTTCAAACGTGCCGGCGTCGATGAAAACGCGCTGACGCTGCCACTGGTGATGACCGAAGAGCGTGAAATTGCGCTGGCAACCCGTCTGCTGCAGTTTGAGGAAACCCTCACCGTGGTGGCGCGCGAAGGCACACCTCACGTGATGTGTAGCTATCTGTACGATGTTGCCGGCCTGTTCTCCAGCTTCTATGAACATTGCCAGATTTTGAACGCCGACAGCGAAGCAGCGCGTCAGAGCCGTTTGAAGCTGGCGTTGCTCACTGCCAAGACGCTGAAAACCGGCCTGGATACGCTGGGTATCGACACCGTCGAACGCATGTAACGCCGCCCATCGGCAATAAAAAAGGGTCGCCAAGGCGACCCTTTTTGCATCTGCTGCCCCGTTACGCCGCTTTGCGGGCAAAGTCACGTGGACGGAAGCCCAACCCAGCCAGTACGCCGAAGTAAGCCACCACGCCGGCCACTACCACCACCGCCAGCCGTAATAGGCGTTCCAGCATATTGCCGTGATCCCAGGCCGGCATGAACCACATCACGCCCACCAGCACCGCCGACATGACCAGGACCGCCACCAGCAGCTTGGCAAGGAACACCGCCCAGCCTGGCTGCGGCTGGAAGATATCCTGTTTGCGCAGCTGCCAGTACAGCAAAGAGGCATTCAGGCAGGCAGCCAGACCGATGGACAAGGACAGGCCGGCATGTTTCAACGGCCCGATAAACGCCAGGTTCATCACCTGCGTCATGATCAGCGTAATAATGGCGATTTTCACCGGTGTTTTGATGTTTTGCCGCGAATAGAAGCCCGGTGCCAGCACTTTCACCACGATCAACCCCATCAGACCGACCGAATAGGCAACCAGCGCACGCTGCGTCATCGCCGCGTCGAACGCGGTAAATTTACCGTACTGGAACAAGGAGACCGTCAGCGGTTTGGCCAGAATGCCCAGCGCCACAGCGCTAGGCAACGCCAGCAGGAAGCACAGGCGCAGTCCCCAGTCCATCAGACGTGAATATTCATCATGGTTGCCGCTGGAGAAGCTTTTAGCCAGTGACGGCAACAGAATGGTACCCAACGCCACACCCAGCACGCCGGAAGGGAACTCCATCAGGCGGTCGGCATAATACATCCATGACACCGAACCGGACACCAGAAACGAGGCAAAGATGGTGTTAATAATCAGCGAAATCTGACTCACCGACACCCCAAGGATCGCCGGCCCCATCTGACGCATAACGCGCCAAACGCCAGCATCACGCCACTTGATACGCGGCAAGACCAACATGCCGATTTTCTTCAGATGTGGCAGTTGGTAACCCAGTTGCAGCACACCGCCAACCACCACCGCCCACGCCAGCGCCAGCACCGGCGGGTTAAAATACGGGGCGGCAAACAGGGCGAACCCGATCATGCTGACGTTAAGCAACGTCGGCGCAAACGCCGGTATCGAGAAGCGGTTCCAGGTATTCAGGATGGCCCCAACCAG